>NZ_JAOWGP010000043.1:0-361641 GCF_030333065.1 Citrobacter sp. Cm046
TGAACTGCACCCAAAAAGTTGGACACCCAACGAAGTAAGGTGCAGTTTTTTATGAGCAAGTATTCTCTCAGCTTTAAGCTTGAGGTTGTGCAGCACTATCTTTCCGGGCAGGAAGGACAGGAAGCGACGGCAAAACGTTTTGGTATCGATCACAGTGCCGTTCGTAAGTGGTCTGCTGCCTGGAAGCTTCATGGCGAAGCCGGGCTTACAACCCGGCATTTTACCTATTCTCCTGCGTTTAAAGAGTCCGTTATCCTGCATATGCGTGAACACCACCTGTCTGTTCGCGAAGTCTGTGCAAAATTCATTATCCCGGCCTTTTCCACTGTTTGTCAGTGGGAACGACTGTATGATGAAGGGGGATTAGAAGCCCTTACAGACAGCCGACGCAGGAAAAAAACGATGCCAGAACACCCTGAGAATCACCCTGTCCCTCCTTTGCAGGCTCCTCTTGACCCGGATGAACGTGAGGAGCTTGAACAACTGCGTGCTGAAGTGGCATATCTAAAAAAGCTGCAGGCCTTACTCAGGGAAAGGAGCACGTCAGGACGCGGGATAAAGCGCAGGTCGTGAATGAGTTAAGGCTGAAGTTCTCTCTTGCACGCTTGTTAAACGCCGCAGGGCTGGCGAGAAGCACGTTCTACTGGCAACTGGCCAGCGGTAAAAAACCAGACAAATATGCTGATGACAAGCAGCAGATTTTAACGCTGTTCCATAAACATAAAGGACGGTATGGATACAGGCGAATCACGCTGGCTGGCCGCCGGGAAGGAAGCTTACTGAACCATAAAACGGTTCACAGGTTAATGAAGGCTCTGGGTTTAACCTGTTGTATCAGAAGGAAGAAATATAACTCTTACAAAGGCCGGTATGGGAAAGTTGTGGGTAATGTACTGAACCGGCAGTTCAGTGCGGATAAGCCCAACCAAAAGTGGGTTACAGATGTCACGGAATTTAAAATCAGCGGAGAAAAGCTGTATCTGTCCCCGATTCTGGATCTGTATAACGGAGAAATAGTTGCGTACCAGATGGGGCCCCGTCCTCTTCTGTCGATGGTGGATAACATGCTGTCGAAGGCTATATCTGTACTGGGCAAAAACGAATACCCGCTGCTCCACTCAGATCAGGGCTGGCAATATCAGATGGCACATTATCAGAACCGGCTTAAGGAGGCGGGTCTGAGACAGAGCATGTCAAGGAAGGGGAACTGTCATGACAATGCAGTGATGGAGAGCTTCTTCGGCACACTGAAATCTGAGTGTTTTTACCTCACGGAACACGAGAATATCAGCGAGTTGCGCATGGCTATCGATGACTATATCCACTATTACAACCATGAAAGAATAAAACAGAAACTGAAAGGCCTGAGTCCGGTAGAATACCGAATCCAGGCCCAGATAACCGCTTAAAATAAACTGTCCAATATTATGGGGTCAGTTCATTTACGCCCGGTCTGTTATGAGATAAGAATTTAATGTGCTGCTTCCGGTTTATGCTTTTGCGCACTCTGGAAGCCATACGTCAGCTCATTTTTCTCTTTATCCAGCGCGACTGTCACCTGCCCACCATCCACAAGCGAACCGAACAGCAGTTCGTTTGCCAATGGTTTTTTCAGGTTGTCCTGGACTACACGCGTCATCGGGCGTGCGCCCATAGCGCGGTCATAGCCTTTCTCTGCCAGCCAGTCACGTGCTTCCTGACTCACTTCAAGAGAGACGCCTTTCTGATCCAGCTGAACCTGAAGTTCGACAATAAATTTATCCACAACCTGGTGAATGACCTCAGTAGAGAGATGATCAAACCAGATAATATTGTCGAGACGGTTACGGAACTCCGGCGTAAATACTTTTTTGATCTCGCCCATCGCATCAGTACTGTTGTCCTGATGAATAAGCCCAATCGATTTACGTTCAGTTTCACGCACCCCGGCGTTCGTGGTCATTACCAGCACCACGTTGCGGAAATCCGCTTTGCGCCCGTTGTTGTCAGTCAACGTACCGTTATCCATCACCTGCAGCAGCAGGTTAAAGACATCCGGGTGCGCTTTTTCGATTTCATCCAGCAGCAGTACCGCATGCGGATGTTTAATCACCGCATCCGTTAACAAACCGCCCTGGTCAAATCCAACGTACCCCGGAGGCGCACCAATCAGGCGGCTGACGGTATGGCGCTCCATATATTCAGACATATCAAAACGCAGCAGTTCAATACCCAGCGCTTTGGACAGTTGCACCGTGACTTCGGTTTTACCGACGCCAGTCGGACCAGCAAACAAGAACGAACCGACAGGTTTATGCTCGTGACCAAGACCTGCACGACTCATCTTGATCGCTTCAGTCAGTGCCTCAATAGCTTTATCCTGCCCGAACACCAGCATTTTCAGGCGGTTGCCCAGATTTTTCAGCGTATCTCGATCGCTCTGCGAAACACTCTTTTCCGGGATCCGCGCAATGCGAGCCACAACGGACTCAATATCCGCTACGTTGACGGTTTTCTTGCGCTTGCTGACCGGCATCAGTCGCGCACGGGCGCCAGCTTCATCGATCACATCAATCGCTTTATCCGGCAGATGACGATCGTTGATATATTTCACCGCCAGCTCAACCGCTGCACGCACTGCTTTTGCGGTATAACGAACATCGTGGTGCGCTTCATATTTGGGTTTCAAACCGTTAATAATCTGCACGGTCTCTTCCACCGACGGTTCAGTAATATCGATTTTCTGGAAGCGACGCGCTAACGCACGGTCTTTCTCGAAAATATTGCTGAACTCCTGATAGGTGGTCGAACCGATCACGCGGATCTTCCCGCTGGACAGCAGCGGTTTGATCAGGTTTGCGGCATCAACCTGGCCGCCAGATGCAGCCCCCGCACCTATAATGGTGTGGATCTCATCGATAAACAGAATACTGTTGGTATCCTGTTCCAGCTGTTTCAGCAGAGCTTTAAACCGTTTTTCAAAATCACCACGGTATTTGGTTCCCGCCAGCAGCGACCCAATATCCAGCGAGTAAAGCGTGCAGTCTGCCATGACTTCCGGCACGTCACCCTGGACAATACGCCAGGCGAGGCCTTCAGCAATCGCGGTTTTCCCGACGCCAGACTCACCCACCAGCAGCGGGTTGTTTTTACGGCGGCGGCACAGTACCTGAATGGCTCGCTCCAGCTCTTTTTCCCGGCCAATGAGCGGATCAATACCGCCCACGCGAGCAAGCTGGTTAAGGTTAGTGGTGAAGTTCTCCATACGGTCCTCCCCGCCAGCTTGTTCTTCGCTATTTGGCTGATTACCTGAATCAGAAGACTGACTCGGTTCGTCTTTGCGCGTGCCATGAGAAATAAAATTCACCACGTCCAGGCGACTGACTTCATGCTTACGCAGCAGATACGCCGCCTGAGATTCCTGCTCGCTGAAGATGGCAACCAGCACATTTGCGCCAGTGACTTCATTACGCCCGGAGGACTGAACATGAAAGACAGCACGTTGCAGTACACGCTGAAAACTCAGCGTCGGTTGCGTGTCGCGCTCTTCTTCGCTGGCAGGCAATACGGGTGTGGTTTGTTCAATGAAGGCTTCGAGTTCCTGACGGAGCGCCACCAAATCCACAGAACACGCTTCCAGCGCTTCGCGGGCCGATGGGTTACTGAGCAATGCCAGTAACAAGTGCTCGACGGTCATAAACTCATGTCGGTGCTCGCGCGCTCTGGCGAAAGCCATGTTTAAACTGAGTTCCAGTTCTTGATTGAGCATAGGCACCTCCCCCAATATTTATGCCTGCATTCAGGCTTTTTCCAGCGTACACAGCAACGGATGCTCGTTCTCCCTCGCATATTTGTTCACCATCGCAACTTTGGTCTCAGCCACTTCCGCGGTAAATACGCCGCAGATAGCTTTACCTTGATAGTGAACAGCAAGCATCAGTTGCGTTGCACGTTCTACATCATAAGAAAAGAATTTTTGTAACACGTCAATAACAAACTCCATCGGAGTGTAATCATCATTGACTAATATCACTTTATACATAGATGGCGGTTTTAGCGCGTCGCGCAATTTGTCTTCCGCCAGCAGGTCGAAATCCAACCAATCGTTCGTCTTACCCATTGTCAGTCGTCATCTTCAGTTACGGTTACCGGCAGAATAACTTGCCGCTGACAAGAGCCTATGCGCACAATCAATCTACCTCAAGTATTAGATAATTATCATCTATCAGTGTCATTCGCGACATCTGTCACAGAACCGACAATAGCGTTAACTGCTTCAAATTTTGATGCATTTTTACCCTATTCCACTAGCCTGACGCTTGACGCCCCGCCTGATTTCTCTAAATTGTAGTCTCGAGAGTTGGCGAGGTTTTGAACAGCCCCCACTCCGCCACCGGTTCATTCCATCTTACTTATATAAGATTTACGAAGGATGTCGAAGCATGGAAACGGGTACTGTTAAGTGGTTCAACAATGCCAAAGGGTTTGGTTTCATCTGCCCTGAAGGCGGTGGCGAAGATATCTTCGCCCATTACTCCACCATTCAAATGGATGGTTACAGAACGCTAAAAGCCGGACAGTCTGTCCAGTTTGATGTCCACCAGGGGCCAAAAGGCAATCACGCCAGCGTCATCGTGCCTGTCATTGAAGCAGAAGCTGTCGCATAGCTCTTCTGTCTCATTGTGTACATCCCGCAGACAAAATGCCAGCCCCGGAGGCTGGCATTTTTATTTCCTATGCAATACAACACGTTATTCACGCGCCAAAGCATCGACGGGATCAAGGCGCGCCGCATTACGCGCAGGCAGCCAGCCAAACAAAACGCCGGTCGCCGTTGAGCACAGGAAAGCCGTCAGCAGGGCAAAAGGAGAGAATCCAATTTCCCATCCAGGCAGAAAAAGTTGCAACGTAAAAGCGATTAGCATCGACAGGCTAATACCTAACGCCCCACCGACCAGACACACCAGCACTGCTTCAATTAAGAACTGCTGCAGCACATCACTGGCACGCGCACCAACCGCCATACGAATGCCAATTTCACGCGTTCGTTCAGTCACGGAAACCAGCATAATGTTCATCACGCCTATTCCGCCGACCACCAGGGAAATCACCGCAAC
The DNA here is from genome assembly GCF_030333065.1 of Citrobacter sp. Cm046. Lineage (NCBI taxonomy): Bacteria > Pseudomonadati > Pseudomonadota > Gammaproteobacteria > Enterobacterales > Enterobacteriaceae > Citrobacter > Citrobacter sp. Cm046. The sequence continues at coordinate 5,097 of NZ_JAOWGP010000043.1, forward strand.
CAGAGTCAGGAACAACTGTAAAGTACGTGTGGTTTTTTCGGCGGTTTTCAAGACGCCGTCCATGTTCCAGGTGAAGAAATCTTTTTTACCATGGCGCAACGACAACAGTCGGGTCAGTTGCTGCTCCGCCTGCGCGCTGTCGAAACCATCCTTAACACGCACGGTAATAGAGTTCAGCCACGATTGCCCCATGATCCGCCCGGACATGGTGCTGTAAGGCAACCAGACCCGCAGGATCTTGCTGCTGCCAAACATCGACTGCTTCTCTTCGGCGACCCCAATCACGGTGGCAGGCATATTTCCCACCAGGATAACTTCTCCCACTACCTGCGCTTTGTTGGGGAATAGCTGGCGTCGGGTATTGCTGTCAAGCACCACCACCTGTGCCCGACCATTTAACTGTTCTGCGTTAAAAGTGTTCCCTTCGCTAAACGTCATGCCATAAACGTTAAAGTAATCTCCACTAACGCCGTTCGCGCTGGCCGCCACGTCGATATTTCCATAACGCAGACGCAAATTCTTCGACACCGCAGGCGTAACGGAACTCACCCAGGGCTGCTTCTGAATAGCGACTAAGTCGTCATATTTCAGCGCCTGCTGATACCGTGGGTCATCATCACCGAAATCTTTGCCGGGGTAGATATCAATGGTGTTCGTCCCGATAGCGCGAATATCAGCCAGCACCAGCTGTTTTGCTGCGTCACCAACAACCACAATAGAGACCACAGAAGCAATACCGATGATAATGCCAAGCATGGTCAGCAGTGTACGCATCTTATTGGCGGCCATTGCCAGCCACGCCATGGTAAGCGCCTCACGAAAACCGCTGGCAAACTGACGCCAACCGGAGGCCGTCGTCACCGTCGGTTCCGCAATACCGCGCCCTGCAGAGGGTTTCTGTGACGGCGGATTACGCACGATTTCGCCATCACGAATTTCAATCACTCGCTCGGCCTGTGCAGCTACCTGCGGGTCGTGAGTTACGATAATCACCGTATGTCCACGATCGCGCAGCTGATGCAGAATAGCCATCACCTCTTCGCCAGAATGGCTGTCCAGCGCCCCGGTCGGTTCATCGGCCAGAATCACCTGTCCGCCATTCATCAGCGCACGCGCAATACTGACGCGCTGCTGCTGCCCACCGGAAAGCTGGGAAGGTTGATAGTCGACCCTGTCACCCAGTCCCAGTCGCTGGAGCAACTCCTGCGCTCGTGCCAACCGCTGCTTACGCTCGGTTCCGGCGTAGACCGCGGGTACCTCAACGTTTTGCGCTGCCGTCAAATGCGAGAGTAAATGATACCGCTGGAAGATGAAGCCGAAATGCTCACGCCGTAGTTGCGCTAACGCGTCGCTGTCCAGGGTGGAAACATCGCGCCCGGCAACCTGATACGTCCCGTTGGTAGGCTTGTCCAGACATCCCAGAATGTTCATCAGCGTCGATTTGCCCGAGCCAGAAGCCCCGACAATCGCCACCATTTCGCCGGCCTGGATGCTCAAGGAGACGTTCTTTAACACCTCGACCTGCCCTTCTCCTGACGGGTAACTGCGGCAGATATTGCTCAGCTCAAGCAATGCCGTCATTGCGCCGCTCCAGGTTTCGCCTCACCGATGATGACTTCATCCCCTTCTTCCAGCCCTTTTACAATCTCTACATCGGTGTCATTACGTGCGCCGATAGAGACCTCACGTTCCCGGGTCTCGCCGTTGCGCAACAGTCTGACGTTATAACGGTTGTTGCCAATAGGATCGCCAAGGGCCGCTAACGGGATTGTCAGCACATTTTTCACATCCGTTAGCTGAATATGAACCTGCGCGGTCATATCCAGACGCAGGATCCCTTTCGGGTTAGGCACTTCGAAGCGGGCGTAATAGAAAATAGCGTCATTCACTTTCTCTGGCGTTGGCAACACATCTTTGAGTGTACCTTCATAGCGCGTCTGCGGATCGCCCAGCACAGTAAACCAGGCCTTTTGCCCCGGATGCAGATGAATAACATCCGCCTCGGACACCTGCGCTTTTACCAGCATGGTGCTCATATCTGCCAGAGTCAGAATGTTTGGTGCCTGCTGTGCAGCAATCACGGTTTGCCCCTGCAGGGTGGTAATTTGGGTTACCTCACCGGCCATAGGAGCCACGATGCGGGTGTAATCGAGGTTAGTCTTTGCCGTATCAAGCGAGGCCTGATTACGCTTAATTTGTGCATCAATGGTGCCAATTTGCGCCTGTTTAACCGCCATTTCGGTAGCAGCAGTGTCGAGATCCTGCTGAGAAACAGCCTGTGTTTTCGCCAACTGTTGCTGACGAGAAAGCGTTACCCGCGCCAGTTTCCATTCGGCTTCTGCCTGCAAACGCTGAGCGCGTAATTCCATGAGCGTCGCCTCGACCTCTTTGATCTGGTTTTGCGCCTGTTCAGGATCAATAACACCAAGCAGTTGATCTTTTTTTACTTTATCGCCAATCGCTACTGACAACGTTTTCAGCTGCCCGCTCACCTGCGCACCTACGTCAACTTTGCGTAACGCATCCAGTTTCCCGGTTGCCAGTACGCTTTGCTGGAGATCGCCAGGTCGAACAATTAACGTCTGATACTGAGGTAATGGAGCATTTAGTGTTCTCCAAAGTGCAATCATCACCACAATAATAATGATGGCGATGAGAAAATACCGTTTTTTAATTTTTCCCTTGAGCTTCATAAAAATCCCAGTTTCCCCCAATACGTCCACCAGAGTGGAGTGATAAACATCAACGATAAATTAACAGGCGTTGAAAAGTTCAAAGAATAACAGAGTTATTGATGAATCGTTAAGATCCACCGTGCTGAAATTAGTACCAGTATATCAATTGGATTGTTATTATGAGCCAGCTAACTGAAAACACTTTTCATTCTGCAAAACCGGCAACTGGTTTTGGCCTTTTTTGCAACCTGGCATCCGGTCATTTACGGCCCAGTAAATTTTGGGGTAAACGGAGTTTTCGCCGTAAGTTTATCTGGCGCTCATTACTGACACCTCGCCTTACCAGAGAATGGATGACTGAACTGGCACAGTGGCCAGATCTAGATAACCTGCTCGCCCGGCATCCCCGACTGCCGGTTCGTCTGCACCGTCCTTACCTTGCCGTAAACTTCGATCGCAATATGCGCTTAGATGCCGTACGTTTTCACTATCATGTCATCCGTCATGCATTCTTACCTGGCGAATTTAACGCCTTATTAAGCAATGACGGCTTACAGTTGGCGCAATTTGAGGGCAAAGATGGTGAAATATTTACCATAGTATTAACTACATTCATTGCACTGGATAAAGAAGGTGAAAGCACCATACTTGTGCGTAATAGTAACGGTGAAACGTTGGCGGAAATAACCTTTACGCTATGTCAGTATGAAAAGATAACCACTGTTTTTATTGGAGGATTACAAGGAGGAAGTCGCCTACTGCCGCACGAAGAAATTCAAAAAGCGACCAAATCATGCCATGGAATTTTTCCTAAGCGTATTGTAATGGAGGCTATTTGCCGCTTTGCGGAACAGCTTAATATCGAACAAGTTCTGGCTGTCAGTAATGAGCAGCATATTTTTCGCAGCCCACGTTACCATGATAAAAACAAGGTTATTCTTTCTGACTATAATGCCTTTTGGGAGTCGGTAGGTGGAGAATGCGACAGCCACGGGTATTATCATATTCCACGCTCGTTGGCTCGAAAAAACGAGGCAGATATTGCCAGTAAAAAACGCGCGGAATACCGCCGCCGCTATCAGTTACTGGACAATATACACGCTCAGTTATCGCTGATGTTCCGCCACTAATCAGCCCGCCCGCGCGCCAACCACAGCACGCGCGAAAACATTTTCCTGAGCAGGGTTGGTACGGCTTCAACGCCGCGTCGCCCTGCTTCCATCGCCACTTCAATCGCCAGATCCGGTTTTGACGAACGATGAATAGCTTTCGATATAATCTTGCGCATATTCATTGGTACATTTTCCGGAATTTGTGCCACCCGATGAAAGACGTCAGAGAATCCCTGTCGGTACATAAAGTGTTCCATATCCAGCGCAGGCAGTATGGTTAAATGTTCGCGTTCTTCTTCCCGATCGTTATTCAGCAAGCTGCGTACGGTAGCGGCGTACTTTTTGCCCGCTTCATCTCCATCGACCAACACATGCCACTCTATCCCCATACGCCGGGCAAACTTAACCAACGGTTTAAGGCCTGACTGGGCGAACTCAATGACTTTAATGCCTTCGGCATCAAAGTGATGTCCGCACTGACGAGCCAGTTCGTTAATAACCCAGGTTTCCGTTTCCCCCTCCACCAGCAGCCAGCAGCGGGCAAACAACGACGACGCTCGATTAAAGCGAATATGAAACGCAATACGCCGTCCGTCTTCCGCACTCAAACCCCCCGGCCCCAGCCGCCAGGCGGCAACGCGAGAGGATTCACGCACCAGACGGACAACATGCTCAACGGGCGTGAGAGACAACAATTCTCCGGAGTTGGTGGTCGCCACACGCTGCAGAGGAAGTAGATTCAGCAACTGCCAGGCGACAGAGAGCATAATAGGATGCAACCGTGTTTCTGGATCTTCTACCAGCAACAAAGGACGGGCATCTTTATCCAGTCTAAGTGTGCCTTTAGCCTGTAACAGGGTCGAAAAAAGCCCCAAAAGGATCACGCGGTGCGTACGTCCTCCAGGCTTATCAATCATGCGGTTAATAATGTCCAGATAACGCCAGCTACGTTGTTCGTTATTGGATCGCCGACGCATCAGACGATAACGTGACTGACTAGATCCCTGCTCAGAAAAATAGTGCTCCAGCAGTTGAACCATGGCTGAAAGCCCCTGGCGAATCTGTCCATCCGTCAAATTTTGTGGACGGTTAGCGAGTTCGCGCGCCAGAAAATCCAGTTGACGGGCGGTGACTTCAACATCGGCCATATCTGGCACCGTACCGTTGCGGATCCGCCGCATAAAACGCGCATCACGCAGACGTAGAACCGGCATCAGGCGGACGAGATGGCGGGCCTGGTCGTTAATATCGTCGATGGGTAAAGGATGGCCTGCGCCATCAAGGAAGCTGCGCAGCGTCAGGACACTACCATCATCCGCACACTCTCCTTCCAGCCGATAGAAAATACGGTGATAGTTATCCGAACATGGGGACCAGCATGCTTCCAGCGGACGGTACCGACGTACCCGATGGCGGCCCGGTTGAGATTCGCGAAACGTCAGAATAATGTGCAAATGATGTTCCCGCCCCTGGACATCACCCGGTGGGAACCAAAAGTCTTCGCGATCAAAATGGTATAAATCCGACTCAGGTGACAACAACAGGGTTAATGCATCCAGCAGGCTGGATTTACCCCACGCGTTCTCCCCAATCAGCACGTTGTTTTGCTCCAGCACCAACGACAGCCGATTAATACCACGAAACCCAACAATCTCAACGCGTTCGAGAATCATATAGCCTCCGGAAATGCTAACTTTTTCCTTCAAGTTATCAGGAGTATAACGGCAAGCAGGCACTCAGGACACCCGATATCACCCAAACCGAAACCGGGGGAACTAAAAAACATAAGAATATTCTTCTTAAAATTTACAATGAATATTATTTCAGGGCACAACAATCCGCTTAATGTAATTAAACGATACCTTATCTACATCAAATCCAAAAAGGATTGACGTCGCATTGCCTTAAATCAAATTTTTTTATTAATTTAAGTGGCGAAGGGATGATGTTTTTTTCTAAAATATACGCTCTTTAATCATCGCCCCTTTTAGCGATGAATAACCGGGTACGACAACGAACCCGGAACTTTTAATTGAGGTGGTTATGTTCAGGAAATTAGCAGCCGAATTCTTCGGTACATTCTGGCTTGTTTTTGGTGGATGTGGGAGTGCCGTGCTGGCCGCAGCATTCCCTGAGTTAGGTATTGGATTTGCCGGTGTTGCGCTGGCCTTCGGTCTCACTGTTTTGACAATGGCATTTGCCGTCGGTCATATTTCAGGCGGACATTTTAACCCAGCAGTGACATTCGGTTTATGGGCTGGTGGTCGCTTTCCGGCAAAAGACGTTATTGGTTATGTTATTGCCCAGGTCGTGGGCGGTATTGTTGCGGCAGCTGTGCTGTATCTTATTGCCAGCGGTAAAGCAGGCTTCGATGCTACAGCCAGTGGGTTTGCGTCAAACGGCTACGGTGAACATTCTCCGGGCGGCTATTCGATGCTTTCCGCTATCGTTATTGAAATCGTTCTGACCGCAGGTTTCTTACTGGTTATCCACGGTGCTACCGATAAACATGCTCCGGCAGGTTTCGCACCCATTGCTATTGGTCTTGCGTTAACGCTGATTCACCTGATCAGCATTCCGGTCACCAACACATCCGTAAACCCGGCACGTAGTACCGCCGTTGCCCTCTTCCAGGGCGGCTGGGCGCTAGAACAACTGTGGCTGTTCTGGGTCATGCCGATTATCGGTGGGGTTCTCGGTGGACTTATTTATCGCACCCTGCTGGAAAAACGCGATTAATCCCACGTAGGCCATAGTGTCAGGTGGCAGTGTCTTACCTGACCTACAGTTCACTGCAATATGTAAGCCGGGTAGGCATCAGCGCCACCCGGCTTTTTTTGTAACTTTACCTGAAAGCTTTTATTGGGTAGTGTCATTGCGCTGCTTCACATATAAAGGACCCGGTTGTTCATGTTTTCAGGACTGTTAATCATTCTGGTCCCACTTATTGTGGGTTATCTGATTCCGCTTCGGCACAGGGCTGCTTTAAAACTCATTAATCGCCTGCTGAGTTGGATCGTCTACCTTATTCTCTTCTTTATGGGCATCAGCCTGGCGTTTCTGGATAATCTCGCCAGTAATCTGTTATCCATTCTTCATTATTCTGCCGTCAGTATTACGGTCATTCTGCTATGTAACATTGCGGCGCTACTGTGGCTGGAACGTGCACTGCCCTGGCGACACAACCACCAGCAAGAAAAGTTACCTTCGCGAATTGCAATGGCACTTGAGTCGCTACAACTTTGTGGTGTCGTTGTCCTGGGTTTTCTGCTCGGGCTTACCGGGTTTTCAATGCTGCAGCACGCAACCGAAGCCAGCGAATATACGCTGATCTTTTTATTGTTCCTCGTGGGAATTCAATTGCGCAACAGCGGCATGACCTTAAAACAGATTGTGCTGAACCGCAGAGGCATGATTGTTGCCGTCGTCGTGGTTGCCAGTTCGCTGCTGGGTGGAGTCATCAATGCACTAATCCTCGGTCTACCGATGAAAACGTCACTGGCGATGGCATCGGGATTTGGCTGGTATTCCCTTTCCGGTATTTTGTTGACCGAATCGTTCGGGCCGGTTATCGGCAGCGCCGCTTTCTTTAACGATCTGGCGCGCGAACTGATTGCCATTATGTTAATTCCGGGATTAGTTGGCCGCAGTCGATCCACCGCCTTAGGACTCTGCGGTGCGACATCAATGGATTTCACCCTGCCCGTTTTACAACGTAGCGGTGGTCTGGAGATGGTTCCAGCTGCAATCGTTCACGGCTTTATTCTGAGTTTACTGGTGCCTCTGTTGATGGCATTTTTCTCCGCCTGATATACAGACAAATACCTCTCTGGCGGTAGTCAGCTACCGCCAAAATTGCGCTAAATCAATCTCCCTGCAAGTTGTATTAGAAATCCCTTTAATCCCTGCGCGCGCAGGCATAACCTTAAACATGTATATTAAATATAACTTTAAAAGGTGTGACCATGTTTTGTGTGCAATGTGAACAAACCATCCGTACTCCGGCAGGGAACGGCTGCTCTTACGCGCAGGGTATGTGCGGTAAGACAGCGGAGACCTCCGATCTGCAGGATCTGCTGATTGCTTCCCTACAAGGTCTGTCTGCATGGGCGGTTAAAGCGCGTGAATACGGCATCATCGACCATGAAGTTGATAATTTTGCTCCGCGCGCGTTCTTCTCCACGCTGACCAACGTAAACTTCGACTCCCCACGTATTGTCGGCTATGCTCGCGAAGCTATCGCCATGCGTGACGCACTGAAAGCACAATGTCTGAATATTGATGCTAACGCGACTGTCGATAACCCGATGGCTGACCTGCAACTGGTCAGCGACGATCTGGGTGACCTGCAACGTCAGGCAGCGGAATTTACCCCGAATAAAGACAAAGCGACCATTGGCGAGAACATTCTCGGCCTGCGTCTGCTTTGCCTGTACGGCCTGAAAGGTGCGGCAGCCTACATGGAACACGCACATGTTCTGGGTCAGTACGACAACGATATCTACGCTCAGTACCACAAAATCATGGCATGGCTGGGTACCTGGCCTTCCGATATGAACGCTCTGCTGGAGTGCTCTATGGAAATAGGCCAGATGAACTTCAAAGTGATGAGCATCCTGGATGCCGGTGAAACTACCAAATACGGTCACCCGACACCGACTCAGGTCAACGTGAAAGCGACCGAAGGGAAATGCATTCTGATCTCTGGTCATGACCTGAAAGATCTGTATAACCTGCTGGAGCAGACCGAAGGCACCGGCGTTAACGTCTACACCCACGGTGAAATGCTGCCAGCGCACGGTTACCCGGAGCTGCGTAAATTCAAACACCTGATCGGTAACTACGGCAGTGGCTGGCAGAACCAGCAGGTGGAATTCGCCCGCTTCCCAGGTCCAATCGTAATGACCTCTAACTGCATCATCGACCCGACCGTTGGCGCATACGACGACCGTATCTGGACTCGTAGCATCGTCGGTTGGCCGGGCGTGAGCCATCTGGAAGGCGACGACTTCGGTCCGGTTATCGCTCAGGCGCAGCAAATGGCGGGCTTCCCGTACAGCGAAATTCCACACCTGATCACCGTCGGTTTCGGTCGTCAGACGTTGCTGGGCGCAGCTGATACCCTGATCGACCTGGTGAGCCGCGAAAAACTGCGTCACATCTTCCTGGTTGGCGGCTGCGACGGCGCACGTGGTGAACGTAACTACTTCACCGACTTCGCCACCAGCGTACCGGACGACTGCCTGATCCTGACCCTGGCCTGTGGTAAATACCGTTTCAACAAACTGGACTTCGGCGATATTGAAGGTCTGCCACGTCTGGTCGACGCCGGTCAGTGTAACGATGCTTACTCTGCCATCATCCTGGCGGTAACCCTGGCGGAAAAACTGGGCTGTGGCGTCAATGACCTGCCGCTGTCTCTGGTGCTCTCCTGGTTCGAACAGAAAGCGATTGTAATTCTGCTGACCCTGCTGTCCCTGGGTGTGAAAAACATCGTCACTGGCCCAACTGCACCTGGCTTCTTCACGCCGGATCTGCTGGCTGTACTCAACGAGAAATTCGGTCTGCGTTCTGTGACCACCGTTGAAGAAGACATGAAGCAGCTGCTGAGCGCGTAAGGAGTAGAGAATGACAATGCCAACCCATCAGTGCCCGTGGCGGATGCAGGTTCATCACATCCATCAGGAAACGCCGGATGTATGGACAATTTCGTTGCTATGCCACGACTATTACCCATATCGTGCCGGGCAGTATGCACTGGTCAGCGTACGTAACTCAGCGGATACGCTGCGTGCTTACACCCTCTCCTCAACACCGGGCGTTAGCGAATACATCACGCTGACTATTCGGCGGATTGACGACGGTGCAGGTTCTCAGTGGTTAACCCGTGACGTGAAGCGCGGCGACTACATCTGGCTGTCCGATGCCATGGGTGAATTCACCTGTGAAGATAAAGCGGAAGACAAGTTCCTGATGCTGGCTGCTGGCTGTGGTGTTACGCCAATCATGTCAATGCGTCGCTGGTTGGCAAAGTATCGTCCGCAGGCCGATGTACAGGTGATCTTTAACGTCCGTTCGCCGGAAGATGTCATTTTTGCCGACGAATGGCGTGAGTATCCGGTCACGTTAGTCGCCGAAAACAATGCTACCCATGGCTTTGTTTCCGGCCGACTGACAACCGAACTACTGAAGAGCGTACCGGATCTGACCGCACGTACCGTAATGACCTGCGGCCCGGCGCCGTACATGGATCTGGTTGAAAAAGAAGTGAAAGCGCTTGGCGTGACGCGCTTCTTTAAAGAGCAGTTCTTCACTCCGGTCGCGGAAGCCGCCACCAGCGGTCTGAAGTTCACCAAGTTACAACCGGCAAAAGAGTTTTATGCACCGGTTGGCACGACCCTTCTGGAAGCGCTGGAAAGCAACAGCGTGCCGATCGTCGCCGCATGCCGTGCGGGCGTATGCGGCTGCTGTAAAACCAAAGTCGTTGATGGTAACTACACGGTCTCCAGCACCATGACGCTGACTGACGCGGAAATTGCTGAAGGTTATGTACTGGCCTGCTCCTGCCATCCACAAGGTGATCTGGTACTTGCATAATCATTAATAGCCGGATGACACTGAGCTTATCCGTCCTACAAGAACAACCGTAGGACGGACAAGCTGTTTATGTTGTCATCCGACTATTTTTTACCGCCAGGCCGAGTTGCCACCCAACGCATATCTCCCCGCACCTAAAAATGCCACTGCCAGCGCACCAATAAAAAAATACACCAGGCTTTCAATCGCCCATGCGCCGGTTTTGTCCAGCGACCAGGTCTCCCCCATCCCGACCATCAGCCATGCTACAACCATCGTAAACGCCAGCCCTAACGCCGCCGGACGCGTCAGGATACCGAGAATAATCAGGCAAGGAGCAACCACCTCCCCCAACAAAACACCGTAAGCGATGAAACCCGGGAATCCCCTAGCGATCAACATGCCGCTGATACCATCAATACCCGCAAAAAGCTTATGCAAGCCGTGAAACAGCATCAGTCCCCCAACGGCAAGGCGTAACAAAAATTTGCCAAAGTCCTCATGAGTCAGCATCCGATTCACTGCATTTAATAGGCTCATAAACATTTGAATTTATTCCTTGTTTTACCATGTCTGCTCTCAAACTACGCTTTATCTATCTGAAAAGAAAGCTGCCGAAAATCAGGGGGAATGAGAAGCATAACTATTATCTTCATCTAAACTTGTAACCGGTATCACATTAAAGGAGATGGAAAACCATGAAACAAACGGTTGCTGCGTTTATTGCTAAAACCCTTGAACAAGCTGGGGTAAAACGCATTTGGGGCGTAACAGGGGACTCACTGAATGGCCTGAGTGATAGTCTGAATCGCATGGGAACGATTGACTGGATGCCAACCCGGCATGAAGAGGTTGCGGCCTTTGCCGCAGGTGCAGAAGCACAACTGACTGGTGAACTGGCGGTGTGTGCCGGTTCATGTGGGCCGGGAAACCTGCACCTGATTAACGGCCTGTTTGATTGCCACCGTAACCACGTCCCGGTGCTGGCGATTGCCGCGCATATTCCCTCCAGTGAAATCGGCAGTGGTTATTTTCAGGAGACCCACCCGCAAGAGTTGTTCCGTGAATGTAGCCACTATTGCGAGCTGGTTTCCAGCCCTGAACAGATCCCGCAGGTACTGGCAATTGCCATGCGTAAAGCGGTGTTAAATCGCGGCGTTTCCGTGGTCGTTCTACCAGGTGACGTGGCATTAAAACCGGCCCCTGAAAGCGCCAGTACACACTGGTACCACGCGCCGTTACCGGTGGTGACCCCAGCAGAAGAAGAGATTAAAAAGCTGGCGCAACTGCTACGCTATTCCAGCAATATCGCGTTGATGTGCGGCAGTGGTTGCGCTAGTGCGCATAAAGAACTGGTCGAGTTTGCTGCGAAAATCAAAGCACCGATTGTTCATGCCCTGCGCGGGAAAGAGCACATTGAATATGACAATCCGTACGATGTCGGCATGACCGGGCTAATTGGCTTTTCATCAGGTTTTCATACCATGATGAATGCCGACACGCTGATCTTACTCGGCACCCAGTTCCCCTATCGTCCCTTCTACCCAACCGACGCCAAAATTATTCAGATTGATATCAATCCGGCGAGCATTGGCGCGCACAGTAAAGTCGATATGGCGCTGGTGGGTGATATTAAATCCACACTTAGCGCCCTGCTACCGCTGGTGGAAGAAAAAACCGACCGGCAGTTTTTGGATAAAGCACTGGAACACTATCGTGATGCACGCAAAGGCCTGGATGATTTAGCCAAACCCAGCGATAAAGCCATACATCCGCAGTATCTGGCGCAACAGATCAGTCATTTCGCCGCCGACGACGCCATCTTTACCTGCGATGTCGGCACGCCTACCGTATGGGCAGCTCGCTATCTGAAAATGAACGGTAAGCGCCGTCTGCTTGGTTCGTTTAATCACGGATCAATGGCGAATGCTATGCCACAGGCGTTAGGCGCTCAGGCGACAGAACCAGGACGCCAGGTAGTCGCAATGTGCGGCGACGGTGGGTTCAGCATGCTGATGGGAGATTTTCTTTCAGTCGTGCAGATGAAACTGCCAGTGAAGATTATCGTTTTTAACAATAGCGTGCTGGGATTTGTGGCGATGGAGATGAAGGCCGGCGGCTACCTGACTGACGGTACTGAACTGCACGATACCAACTTCGCGCGCATTGCCGAAGCATGTGGGATCACCGGCATTCGCGTGGAAAAATCATCAGACGTAGATGAGGCACTACAAAGGGCAATGTCGATTGATGGCCCGGTGCTGGTTGACGTGGTTGTAGCGAAAGAAGAACTGGCAATTCCACCACAAATCAAGCTCGAACAGGCTAAAGGTTTTAGCCTGTATATGTTGCGCGCGATCATCAGCGGACGCGGTGATGAAGTGATCGAACTGGCGAAAACCAACTGGCTCAGGTAAAACAGAGGGCATTACCTCACACTACAAGGAATGCCCGTGATCGATTTACGCAGTGATACCGTTACCCGGCCGAGCCGTGCCATGCTCGAAGCAATGATGACCGCCCCGGTCGGGGACGACGTGTACGGGGACGACCCTACCGTCAATGCACTTCAACAATATGCCGCTGAGCTTTCAGGCAAAGAAGCGGCAATTTTCTTACCTACCGGCACTCAGGCAAATCTGGTTGCGCTACTCAGTCACTGCCAACGCGGTGAAGAGTACATTGCAGGCCAGGGGGCGCATAACTATTTATACGAAGCCGGTGGTGCCGCAGTGCTGGGCAGTATTCAGCCGCAGCCTATCGACGCAGCACCAGACGGCTCTCTTCCATTGGATAAAGTTGCTGCCAAAATCAAAGCAGACGATATCCATTTTGCCCGCACACGCCTGCTCAGTCTGGAAAATACCCACAACGGTAAAGTGCTGCCGCGCGAGTATTTAAAGGATGCCTGGGACTTCACCCGCGAACGAAATCTTGCGCTACACGTTGACGGCGCACGTATTTTTAACGCTGTCGTTGCCTACGGATGTGAGCTGAAAGAGATCACCCAGTATTGCGACTCGTTCACCATTTGCCTCTCCAAGGGTCTGGGAACGCCGGTCGGCTCACTGTTAGTCGGTAGCCAGGACTACATCAAACGCGCCATTCGCTGGCGTAAAATGACCGGCGGCGGGATGCGTCAGGCTGGTATTCTGGCGGCTGCCGGCCTGTACGCGCTTAAAAATAACGTTGCGCGTTTGCAGGACGATCATGACAACGCGGCCTGGATGGCAGAGCAACTACGAGAAGCTGGCGCTGACGTGATGCGTCACGACACCAATATGCTGTTTGTCCGTGTCGGTGAAGAGCATGCTGCCGCGCTGGGCGAGTATATGAAATCGAAAGACGTTCTGATTAACGCCTCGCCAATTGTACGTCTGGTAATGCATCTGGACGTCTCGCGTGAGCAACTTGCTGAAGTCGCCGCTCACTGGCGCACATTCTTAAACCGCTAAGGAGACAGGCGTGCCGCAACGGATTTTGGTACTTGGCGCCAGTGGTTACATTGGTCAGCATCTGGTTCAGGCGCTCAGCCAGCAAGGGCATCAGGTGCTGGCTGCGGCACGTCGCATTGAGCGACTGGAAAAACAGCAGCTGGCTAACGTCAGTTGCCATAAAGTCGATTTAAACTGGCCGGATAACCTGACGCCTCTTCTGGCTGGGGTCGATACTGTCTATTATCTGGTTCATGGCATGGGCGAAGGTGGCGATTTTATCGCTCATGAACGTCAGGTCGCGCTGAATGTCCGTGATGCGTTGCGTAACACCCCGGTCAAACAGCTTATTTTCCTGAGTTCATTACAGGCTCCCAAACATGAACAGTCCGATCACTTGCGCGCACGCCAGATAACGGCGGACACACTGCGAGAATCCGGTGTGCCGGTAACTGAGCTACGGGCTGGCATAATCGTGGGGGCTGGCTCAGCAGCCTTTGAGGTGATGCGCGACATGGTCTACAACCTGCCGGTGCTGACTCCCCCCCGTTGGGTACGCTCACGCACCACACCAATTGCACTGGAAAACCTGCTGCATTACCTGGTGGCATTGCTGGATCACCCAACAAGCGAACATCGTGTGCTCGAAGCCGCAGGGCCACAGGTATTAAGTTACCAAGAGCAATTCGAGCATTTTATGGCAGTCAGCGGCAAGCATCGCCTGCTTATTCCCATCCCCTTTCCTACCCGTTGGATCTCGGTCTGGTTTTTAAATGTGATTACCTCAGTTCCGCCGAACACCGCAAAAGCGCTGATACAAGGGCTGAAACACGATCTTCTGGCCGATGACACCGCGCTACGGTTGCTTATTCCGCAACAATTGATTGCGTTTGACGATGCGGTACGCAGTACGCTCAAAGAAGAAGAGAAGCTGGTCAACTCCAGCGACTGGGGTTACGACGCCCAGGCATTCGCACGCTGGCGCCCTGAATACGGCTATTTTGCCAAACAGGCCGGTTTTAGCGTCGAAACGTCTGCCAGCCGGAAAGCGCTGTGGCAGGTAGTAAACCGGCTCGGCGGTAAGGAAGGTTATTTCTTTGGCAATATATTGTGGAAAACGCGTGCAGCACTGGACCTGCTGGTAGGCCATAAGCTGGCGAAAGGTCGACCCGAACACCCGATTTTACAGGTCGGCGATACCGTTGATAGCTGGAAAGTCATTATTGTAGAGCCGGAAAAACAGCTCACCCTGCTGTTTGGAATGAAAGCTCCAGGACTTGGCCGCCTGAGCTTTACGCTGGAAGATAAAGGCGATCACCGCCGTATAGACGTTCGCGCCTGGTGGCATCCACATGGTATGCCAGGCCTCTTCTATTGGTTGCTGATGATCCCGGCTCACCTGTTCATTTTCAGGGGGATGGCGAAGCGTATCGCCAAACTTGCAGAACAAATCACAGACTAAAGACAAAAAGAGGCTGTATTCTTTCACGTTTCCCATTGCATACAGTCGTATTTCACGGAAGAATGCGCGTGAAGTTCTATTAAACACAGCGGATTGATATGAAGGTACTGGTTACCGGAGCCACCAGCGGCTTAGGCCGAAACGCGGTTGAGTTTTTACGCAACAAAGGCATCAGCGTCAGAGCCACCGGTCGCAACGAAGCGATGGGTAAGCTGCTGGAGAAAATGGGCGCAGAATTTGTGCATGCAGATTTGACCGAACTGGTCTCTTCGCAGGCAAAAGTGATGCTCGCAGGCATCGACACGCTGTGGCACTGCTCCAGTTTTACCTCGCCGTGGGGAACACAAGAAGCGTTCGATCTGGCCAACGTCCGTGCGACCCGTCGTCTGGGCGAATGGGCCGTCGCCTGGGGCGTGCGTAACTTTATTCATATCTCCTCCCCGTCGCTCTATTTTGATTATCACCACCATCGCGATATTAAAGAGGACTTCCGTCCACACCGTTTCGCCAACGAATTCGCCCGTAGTAAAGCGGCTGGTGAAGACGTTATTGCGCTGTTGGCCCAGGCCAACCCGCAGACCCGCTTTACAGTGCTTCGTCCGCAAAGCCTGTTCGGCCCTCACGATAAAGTTTTTATCCCCCGCCTGGCACACATGATGCATCACTACGGCAGCATCCTTTTGCCACACGGTGGCAGTGCGCTGGTGGATATGACCTATTATGAAAATGCGGTTCACGCAATGTGGCTGGTAAGTCAGGAAACCTGCGATAACCTGCCGTCGGGTCGTGCGTATAACATTACCAATGGTGAGCATCGTACCCTGCGTAGTATCGTGCAAAAACTTATCGACGAGCTCAATATTGATTGCCGTATTCGCTCAGTGCCCTATCCGATGCTGGACATGATTGCCCGCAGCATGGAGCGTCTTGGTAACAAATCGGCTAAAGAACCTAAGCTCACTCACTACGGCGTTTCAAAGCTGAATTTTGACTTTACGCTGGATACCACTCGCGCCCAGGAAGAGTTAGGCTATCAGCCCGTTGTGACGCTGGATGAAGGAATTGAGCGTACCGCGGCCTGGCTGCGCGACCACGGTAAGCTACCGCGTTAATCCTGCCCGTATTTCTCCAGTAGCGCTTCGGCAATCGCCTGAGTTTCAGCATCCGCCACGCCGTTCCACAACGCCGGGCGGAAGTGCATCTGAAACGCCATAATCAACCGCTGCTGCTCGCGTGACGTCATTTCCGGTTTTACCTCATAGCCATAACGCGACAACAGATCGAGTAACGATGCCGTTTCAACTAACTCATGAGGTGCGCGTCCGCCGAGATAAAACATCACGCGCTGCGCATCCGGCCATGCGCCAATCCCCTGTGCCGCCAGTTCACGCCACGGAAACAGGGGACCAGGATCGTCTTTGCGCTGCGGCGCAACATCCGCATGTGCCACCACGTTCTGTGGTTTGATGTCGTAGCGAGCAATGATTTCCTTCGCCAGAGGGATCAATGCCTGAATCTGCGCGGGCTCAAACGGGGCAAAATACTTTATGCCTGCCGATTTCTGCCAGCCACGGTTTTCCAGTTCAATACCAATCGACGTATCGTTAATACGTGTGGCGCCACGCCAGAAACTAATCCCCGCATGCCATGCCAGATCTTTCTCCGGAACCAGTTGCCAGATACGCGGCTTTCCGTGGTACAGCGGCGGTATCGCCGGGATCAGATAGTGCGAACTGACGTTTTTATCCGTCAGTGTCGCCAGAGAAGAGTCAAAATCGTCTGCCGTATAGTGGATAACCAGCACTTTTATCCGCGGATACGCCGCCTGAGCCTGACGGCGGGTATCCAGTTGATACCCGTCTTTATCAACAATACCTTTCTCACCGGCACACCCTGCCAATAGCAGGGTAAACATCAGCAGACATAACAAACGTTTCATCGGCGAGTTTTCACCGCAGTACCGCTGACGCTCACCATCAACATGCTGCCGTCTTTACCTACAGTTTCGTAGTCAATATCGATACCGACGACCGCGTCCGCACCCAGCGCTTTCGCCTGTTCCCCCAGCTCCTGAAAGGCAATTTCACGCGCTTTTCGCAACTCTTTTTCATACGCGCCGGAGCGGCCCCCGACAATATCACGAATGCCCGCAAAGAAATCACGGAAGATATTTGCGCCCAGAATAGCTTCACCAGTTACCACACCGCAGTATTCCACGATGCTCTGCCCTTCAAGCGTAGGGGTAGTCGAAAACTGCATGGTTAATCTCCTTAATGCGCTAAGCGTGCGATCTCAAAAGTATTCTCAAACCTATACACTATCATTGAAAATGATGTGATTGTATATTTTTCAAAACGACAAAAAGCACGTCCAGAAGTCGATTACCTTTCAGCAAATTATATAAATTTCAAATTAATATATTTGATTTTTTTGAGCTCGATGCTGCCTCAATAAACAATTTTCCTCCCAATAGTTTCCCTGTTTTTTGTATTGATATCTTATGAAGAAAAAGCAAATGAGCTTATCTACCCAAGGGCCTTTCCCTGCTGTTGTAAGTGATACATAATTGACTGTTTTTCAAACACTACACCGTAGTCTTTATGGTAACTCTTCTGAAGCGAGAGGGAATTCTTTATGAGTGTGCCGCAAACCAAATCTGAACTACTTTTCGCTATTGATAAAAATTTCAGTAAATTAATGAGTTACCTTAGCGCAATCCCTCCCGAGTTAACTGCAGATAGCTCGATGGAGGGACATGCCAAAGGGACAGAAATGAGCGTTCATGACCTGGTTTCATACCTGCTCGGATGGAACGCCCTGGTTGTAAAGTGGATCACTTCTGACGCGAAAGGGATGCCCGTCGACTTTCCTGAGACGGGCTATAAATGGAATCAGCTTGGTCTTTTAGCGCAGAAATTCTACTCAGATTACAGTGAGTTGAGCTATAGCTCATTAGTAACCGAGCTTCAGTCCGTAAAAAATGAAATTGTGAAGCTTATTGATGAGCGCTCTAATGACATTTTGTATGGAAAACCATGGTACACAAAATGGACAATGGGAAGGATGATCTCCTTTAATACATCTTCACCTTATGCCAATGCTAATGGAAGATTAAGAAAATGGGCCAAAAATAAGAATATCAGCTTAAAGTAAACATCTGCGCAAAATAGCATGGATGAAAAATTATCCTGCCCCCCTATTTACAAATACCCAACTGGATGCAATATCAGTAACGTACACTTGCCCGGGTACCAAAGGCTGACATAATTTATATGTCGATTTAATTGATATGTAATGTTGTAACAGGTGAAGTAATGAGCAATCTGAACCCATGCATGACATGTGGCGCGTGTTGTGCATTTTTTCGTGTTTCTTTCTATTGGTCTGAAGGTGATGATGCTGATGGTGTAGTGCCAGCCCAATTAACCGAACAGGTATCCCCTTTCCTGCGCTGTATGACAGGCACTAACCAACCCCGCCCCCGCTGCGTTGCCCTTTGTGGAACGCCAGGACAATCTGCCCACTGTACTATTTATGAAAACAGGCCTACTACATGTAGAGAGTTTGCCATGACTGGTGAAAATGGTGGTGTGAATGAAGCGTGTAATCGTGCAAGGACATATTACGGACTCCCCCCACTTTGAACGTGGCTCCCCAGGGAGCGAGCAAAAACAATGCCTTAATCAATTATGCTATCATTGAAAAGATATGATTCATTATCGCTGTTGTAGAACGCTCATACTCTGAATCGTTCGAGCGCCGGTCACGCTGCTACGCAGTGACCGGGATGAGCGAGTATAGCCAACGCATCAGCAACTTGAAATATAACGAGTATATAAGGAAATCATTATGCGCTACTCAAAACTCTCTCTGCTGGTTCCATGTGCACTACTTCTCAGCGCCTGTACGACGGTGACTCCGGCCTATAAAGACAATGGTCCGCGTAGCGGCGCATGTGTGGAAGGTGGGCCGGACAGCGTGGCACAGCAATTCTACGATTACCGCATTCAGCATCGTAACAATGATATGACCGCCCTTCGTCCGTACCTGAGCGACAATCTGGCGAAACTGCTGACCGATGCCAGCCGCGACAACACGCACCGTGAACTGTTTAACAGCGATCTTTTCTCCAGCCGCACCACATTACCGGATAGCGCCAGCGTTGCCAGTGCATCGACCATTCCGAATAGTGATGCACGCAACATTCCACTGCGCGTAGAGCTTAAACAAGGGAATCAGACCTGGCGTGATGAAGTGCTGATGATCCGTGAAGGCCAGTGCTGGGTTGTGGACGATGTACGCTATCTCGGAGGCAGCGTACACGCGCCAGCCGGGACGCTGCGCCAGTCCATCGAAAATCGCTAATTACCACCATTCAACAGCTTAAATCATAACCCCCATAAATTGTCTGGCATTCTGCATAGAATGCCGACAATTATTCTTGCCCACTGGTGACCCCGCTATTTTGTGCTATGTTTAGATAAGAATGCGGTTTGCATTTAACTTTTAACGCATAAATATTGCATAACTATTCTGTCAAAGGTAGTATCTGCGGCTTCAATAGCTATCAGACTGCCAGTATACGAGTGTCAATGAGTATTCAATTAAACGGCATTAACTGCTTCTACGGCGCCCATCAGGCGCTGTTCGATATCACGCTGGATTGCCCTCAGGGTGAAACACTGGTGTTACTTGGCCCAAGTGGAGCCGGGAAAAGCTCGCTACTGCGCGTACTCAATCTGCTTGAGATGCCGCGCTCGGGCACGCTCTCTATTGCGGGCAACCGTTTCGACTTCACGAAAACCCCTTCCGATAAAGCCATTCGTGAGCTGCGTCAGAACGTGGGTATGGTTTTCCAGCAATACAATCTTTGGCCGCATCTCACAGTGCAGCAAAACCTGATTGAAGCGCCCTGCCGCGTACTCGGTCTGACGAAAGAAAAAGCGCTGGCACGTGCCGAGAAACTGCTGGAACGTCTGCGCCTCAAGCCTTACAGCGATCGTTACCCACTGCATCTTTCCGGCGGTCAGCAACAGCGTGTGGCCATTGCTCGTGCGTTGATGATGGAGCCGCAGGTACTGCTGTTTGATGAGCCTACCGCGGCGCTTGATCCGGAAATTACGGCACAAATCGTCAGCATCATCCGTGAGCTGGCTGAAACCAACATTACTCAGGTGATCGTCACCCATGAAGTGGAAGTTGCACGTAAAACTGCCAGTCGTGTGGTGTATATGGAAAACGGTCATATCGTAGAGTTTGGGGATGCGAGCTGCTTTGCCAACCCGCAAACCGAAGCGTTTAAAAACTATCTCTCTCACTAAGATTCGGGACAATGACAATGAAAAAAGTTCTGATTGCCGCGCTAATCGCAGGTTTTAGCCTTTCCGCTACCGCAGCCCAAACTATTCGTTTTGCTACAGAAGCGTCTTATCCTCCGTTTGAATCCATCGATGCTAATAATAAGATCGTGGGCTTTGACGTTGATCTGGCGAATGCGCTGTGTAAAGAGATTGACGCTACCTGTACGTTCACTAACCAGGCGTTCGACAGCCTGATCCCAAGCCTGAAATTCCGTCGTTTTGACGCGGTAATGGCCGGCATGGACATCACTCCGGAGCGTGAAAAACAGGTACTGTTCACTACTCCTTATTACGACAACTCTGCGTTGTTTGTTGGTCAGCAAGGTAAATTTACCAGTATTGACCAGCTGAAAGGCAAAAAAGTCGGCGTGCAAAACGGCACCACGCACCAGAAATTCATCATGGATAAACATCCGGAAGTGACCACCGTTCCGTATGACAGCTACCAGAATGCCAAACTTGATCTGCAAAACGGTCGTATTGATGGCGTCTTTGGTGATACTGCAGTCGTGACTGAATGGCTGAAAGACAATCCGAAACTGGCCGCAGTCGGCGATAAAGTCACGGATAAAGATTACTTCGGCACCGGCCTGGGCATTGCTGTGCGCCAGGGTAATACCGAGCTGCAGCAGAAATTTAACGCTGCGCTGGAAAAAGTGAAGAAAGATGGGACTTACGAGACCATCTACAACAAATGGTTCCAGAAGTAATACTTGATGAATGAATTTTTTCCTTTAGCAAGCGCCGCCGGGATGACCGTCGGCCTTGCGGTTTGTGCGCTGATCATCGGCCTTGCGCTCGCCATGCTTTTTGCCGTCTGGGAGTCTGTAAAATGGCGTCCGGTGGCCTGGACGGGCTCAGCTCTGGTCACTATCCTGCGTGGGCTACCAGAAATTCTGGTCGTTCTGTTTATCTATTTTGGTTCCTCTCAACTTCTGCTGACGCTGGCCGATGGCTTTACGATCAATCTTGGGCTCGTACAGATCCCCGTTCAGATGCAGATCGAAAACTTCGACGTCAGCCCGTTCCTGTGCGGCGTCATTGCATTGTCATTGCTGTACGCGGCCTATGCCTCGCAAACGCTGCGCGGTGCGCTGAAGGCCGTTCCGCTCGGACAATGGGAGTCGGGTCAGGCGCTGGGGTTGTCTAAGACCGCCATCTTCTTTCGTCTGGTGATGCCGCAAATGTGGCGCCATGCTCTGCCAGGCCTGGGTAACCAGTGGCTGGTACTCCTGAAAGATACCGCATTAGTTAGCCTGATTAGCGTGAATGATCTGATGCTGCAAACCAAAAGCATTGCTACCCGTACTCAGGAGCCATTTACCTGGTACATCGTTGCAGCCGCTATTTACCTGGTGATTACGCTGGTGAGTCAGTACATTCTCAAACGCATTGACCTGCGCGCAACACGTTTTGAGCGGAGACCGGGCTGATGCTTGAGTATTTACCTGAATTGATGAAAGGGCTGCATACCAGCCTGACACTCACGGTCGCATCCATCGTTGTGGCTCTGGTTCTGGCGCTAATTTTCACCGTCATCCTGACGCTGAAAACCCCCGTGCTGGTCTGGCTGGTTCGCGCCTATATCACGCTGTTTACCGGTACGCCGCTGCTGGTGCAAATCTTCCTCATCTACTACGGGCCAGGACAATTTCCCGCGTTGCAGGAATACCCGGTACTCTGGCATCTGCTGTCAGAACCGTGGTTGTGCGCCCTGATTGCGTTGTCATTAAACAGCGCGGCCTATACCACGCAACTGTTCTACGGCGCTATCCGTGCGATACCGGAGGGCCAGTGGCAATCATGTGGTGCGCTGGGGATGAGCAAAAAGGATACGCTGGCAATACTGCTACCTTACGCCTTTAAACGCGCCCTATCCTCTTATTCAAACGAAGTGGTGTTGGTGTTCAAAAGCACCTCGCTGGCCTACACCATTACGTTGATGGAAGTCATGGGCTACAGCCAGTTGTTGTACGGTCGCACTTATGACGTGATGGTCTTCGGTGCAGCAGGCGTCATTTACCTGATCGTAAACGGGCTGTTGACGTTAATGATGCGCTTAATCGAGCGCAAGGCACTGGCGTTTGAACACAGAAATTAACTATATAATCCAGACCGTATAAACTGCATAAGACAATAACATCAAGACGGACAAGTCTCTCAACTGTCCGTCTTTTTTTGTCTTGCAAAAAATATTTAATCATTTTTATTGCATACAAATTCATTAAATGGCATTGTAAATCCATGCCGCAGACACGGTAAATAATCATAAGATTGACAGACGGGAGTTCCACCATGAAAAAGTTAGTACTGGCCGCATTACTTGCTACTTTCGCCTCCGGCGCCTCAGCTGCTGATAAAATTAATTTCGGTGTATCAGCGACCTACCCGCCATTTGAATCGCTGGATGCGAGCAATAAAATTGTCGGTTTTGACATCGACCTGGCAACAGCATTGTGCAAACAAATGCAGGCTGACTGTACTTTTACCAATCATGCTTTTGACAGTCTGATCCCCGCGCTAAAATTCAAAAAATATGATGCGGTGATTTCCGGTATGGATATCACCCCAGAGCGTAGTAAGCAGGTCTCCTTTACTCAGCCATACTATGCAAACTCTGCGCTGGTGATTGCGAAAAAAGATACCTATAAAACTTTTGCCGATCTAAAAGGCAAACGTATCGGAATGGAAAACGGCACCACACACCAGAAATACCTGCAGGACAAACATCCTGAAGTAAAAACTGTAGCCTATGACAGCTACCAGAATGCGATCATCGACCTGAAAAATGGACGTATTGATGGCGTATTTGGTGACACCGCGGTGGTTAATGAGTGGCTGAAAACCAACCCTCAGTTAGGTACGGCAACGGCAAAAGTAACTGACCCTGAATATTTCGGAACCGGCCTTGGTATCGCAGTTCGCCCGGATAACAAAGCCCTGCTGGAAAAATTGAATAATGCGCTGGCCGCCATCAAAGCTGACGGTACTTATCAAAAAATCAGCGACCAGTGGTTCCCGCAATAATCTCCCCTTGTCAGAAAAGCCGCAATCGCGGCTTTTTTTCTCTTTACGCTTCCGCTTTCAGTCTGTTCCTGGGTCATATCCCGATTCCTGGCATACACTTGTTAAAACGATAAAAGTGAGGTGAAAGGATGATAGCGTTCCCTGCCAGCTTACTGATCCTGAATGGAAAAAGTGCTGATAATCTCCCTCTACGTGATGCAGTCGCCCTGCTTCGCGATGAAGGCGTGGAAATTCATGTTCGCGTTACCTGGGAAAAAGGTGATGCCCGGCGCTACGTTGATGAAGCCCGTCAACTGGGTGTCGCAACGGTGATTGCCGGCGGGGGTGACGGCACCATCAATGAAGTCTCCACCGCGTTAATTCAGTCGGAGGATAGCCACGCTATCGCACTGGGTATTCTGCCGTTGGGAACAGCGAATGACTTCGCCACCAGCGCAGGCATCCCGGAGGCGCTGGATAAAGCGTTAAAGCTTGCTATCGCCGGGAATACGGTAGAGATCGATATGGTACAGGTGAACGATAAAACCTATTTTATCAATATGGCGACGGGGGGTTTTGGAACCCGGATCACCACCGAGACACCGGAAAAACTCAAAGCCGCACTGGGAGGCGTGTCGTACTTTATCCATGGACTAATGCGAATGGATACCCTCAAACCCGACAGTTGCGAAATTCGCGGTGAGGGCTTTCACTGGCAGGGCGACGCGCTGGTGATTGGCATCGGCAACGGGCGCCAGGCTGGTGGCGGACAGCAGCTTTGCCCAACAGCACTGATTAATGACGGTTTGCTACAGTTGCGGATATTTACCGGAGAAGAACTGCTTCCGGCACTGCTTTCGACGTTAACGCAATCCGATGACAACCCTAACATCATTGATGGAGCATCGGCATGGTTTGACATCCGTGCGCCACATGAAATCACCTTTAATCTCGATGGTGAACCGCTCAGCGGACAGGAGTTTCATATTGAAATCCTGCCCGCAGCGTTGCGTTGCCGGTTACCACCAGATTGCCCGCTGTTACGTTAGTACAAAGCAATCCGCAATGATTCAGGCAATTGTGACTTTGCTATCCAGATAAACATCCTGCACGGCGTTAATCAGCTTAACGCCGTCTGCCATAGTTTTCTTGAAGGCTTTACGACCAAGAATTAATCCCATCCCACCGGCACGTTTATTAATCACCGCTGTGCGCACCGCATCGCTGAGATCGGTTTCGCCCCCGGCGGCCCCGCCTGAGTTAATTAATCCAGCCCGGCCCATGTAGCAGTTCGCTAGCTGATAGCGCACCAGATCGATAGGGTTGTCAGTCGTCAATTTGCTATAGACGCGATCGTCGGTGTAGCCGAAATTAACCGCTTTATACCCGCCATTGTTTTCTGCCATTTTCTGCTTAACGATATCTGCACCGATAGTGGCAGCCAGGTGGTTAGCCTGCCCGGTTAGATCGGCGGAAACATGGTAATCCACGCCGTCTTTTTTAAATGCCGAATTACGCAGATAGGCCCACAGAACCGTCACCATCCCCAGTTCATGAGCACGCTCAAATGCCGCAGAAATCTCTTCAATCTGGCGACGTGACTCCTCTGAACCAAAATAGATGGTCGCTCCAACCGCTACCGCCCCCATGTTGAACGCCTGCTCCACGCTGGCATACAGCGTCTGATCAAAAGTATTAGGGTAACTGAGCGTTTCATTGTGGTTAATTTTCACAAGGAATGGGATACGGTGCGCGTAGCGGCGAGAAACGGAAGCCAGTACACCATAGGTCGATGCCACGCAGTTACAGCCCGCTTCGATAGCCAGCTCAACGATATTCTTTGGATCAAAGTACAACGGATTAGCAGCAAACGATGCCCCGGCGGAATGCTCCACACCCTGGTCCACCGGCAAAATAGACAGATATCCCGTCCCGGCGAGTCGGCCTGTGTTGTACAGCGTCTGCATATTACGCAGCACGGCAGGCGGACGGTTATTATCCACCATCACTCGGTCGACGTAGTCATGTCCAGGCAGGTAAAGTTGATCAGAAGGAATGGTCATACAACGATGCTGTAAAAGGTTGTCGGCGTCTTTGCCAAGCAACTGCGCAATATCAGTCATAGCTATGCTCCCGTAAGTTCCGGCCAGATACCGGAATATGGATTGTCCTGACCCGCCTTGTTGCGGGCAGCAATAAGTCTGGTACTGACTGCGCATTTTTTCCATCTTTAGCGCACTTTTCAGCGGTTTCCGCTGGCTCGATTCAGGCAGAAAAAATGTTACAGCGGTCAAATTTAAGCCACAAAGGTATTTTAAAGGTATTATCAAGTGGTACTATCGAGGCGTACCTTACCTGTCATGAAGGATTTAAAGATGAAAACTACAGTTAAGCTGTCGTTCATGATGTTTGTAGAGTGGTTTATCTGGGGCGCCTGGTTTGTGCCTCTCTGGCTATGGCTGAGTAAAAGCGGATTTACCGCCGGTGAAATTGGCTGGTCCTATGCCTGTACAGCGATTGCTGCCATTCTCTCACCAATTTTTGTTGGCTCGTTAACTGACCGCTTTTTCTCCGCGCAAAAAGTGCTGGCCGTGCTGATGTTCGTCGGGGCAATTCTGATGTACTTTGCGGCGCAGCAAACGACATTTAGCGGATTCTTCCCGTTATTACTGGCGTACTCGTTAACCTATATGCCGACCATTGCGCTCACTAATAGCATCGCTTTTGCCAACGTACCGGACGTCGAACGCGATTTCCCACGCATCCGTGTTATGGGGACAATTGGCTGGATTGCTTCCGGTTTAGCATGCGGATTCTTACCGCAAATGCTCGGCTACAACGATATCTCACCAACCAATATTCCACTGCTCATCACCGCCGGAAGCTCTGCTTTACTCGGTGTTTTTGCCTTCTTCTTACCGGATACACCACCGAAAAGTACCGGCAAAATGGATTTCAAAGTCATGCTGGGGCTGGACGCATTAATCCTGCTGCGTGATAAAAACTTCCTCGTCTTTTTCTTCTGTTCGTTCCTGTTTGCTATGCCACTCGCGTTTTATTACATCTTCGCCAACGGCTACCTCACGGAAGTCGGGATGAAAAACGCTACCGGCTGGATGACGCTGGGCCAGTTCTCTGAAATCTTCTTTATGCTGGCGCTGCCGTTCTTCACGAAACGCTTTGGCATCAAAAAGGTATTACTGCTTGGTCTTATTACCGCGGCGATCCGTTACGGATTTTTCGTTTACGGCGGCGCGGAAGAATATTTCACTTACGCACTGCTGTTTCTCGGCATTCTGCTGCACGGGGTCAGTTACGACTTCTACTACGTGACGGCCTATATCTATGTCGATAAAAAAGCGCCAGTACACATGCGGACTGCCGCCCAGGGGTTGATCACTCTCTGTTGTCAGGGATTCGGCAGCCTGCTTGGGTACCGTCTGGGCGGGGTGATGATGGAAAAAATGTTTGCCTATAAAGAACCGGTAAATGGTCTCACTTTCAACTGGGCAGGTATGTGGGGATTTGGCGCGATTATGATCGCCGTCATTGCCGTACTGTTTATGATTTTCTTTCGCGAATCAGACAAAGAAATCACCGCAATTAAGGTGGACGATCGCGATACTGCGTTGACACAAGGGGAAGTAAAATGAAAGCAGAACGTATTCTCGGTGCTCTTTATGGGCAGGCGTTAGGGGATGCGATGGGTATGCCGTCGGAACTATGGCCAAGAAGCCGTGTTAAAGCACACTTTGGGTGGATCGACCGCTTTTTGCCTGGCCCTGCGGAAAATAACGCTGCCTGTTATTTTAACCAGGCAGAATTCACTGATGACACATCAATGGCATTGTGCCTGGCTGACGCCCTGCTTGAATGCAACGGGGAAATCGTACCAGACGTGATTGGACGCAATATTCTGGCCTGGGCCGAACGCTTTGATGCCTTCAATAAAAACGTACTCGGCCCCACGTCTAAGATTGCGCTAAACGCTATTCGCGATGGTAAGCCGGTCGCCGATCTTGAAAATAACGGCGTAACCAACGGCGCAGCGATGCGCGTTTCTCCGCTGGGTTGTCTGCTGCCAACACGCGATCTCGATGCTTTTATCGATGATGTGGCGCTGGCATCCAGCCCGACGCATAAATCAGACCTGGCGGTGGCCGGTGCAGTGGTGATCGCATGGGCGGTTTCGCGTGCGATCGACGGAGCGAAATGGGCGGATATTGTCGAGGCTCTCCCAGCCATTGCCCTGCATGCACAACAAAAACGGATCACTACCTTTAGTGCATCGCTCTGCGCACGTCTGGAGCTGGCGCTTAAAATCGTCCGCAACGCAGACGGTGCAGAATCGGCCAGCGAGCAGTTGTATCAGGTCGTTGGAGCCGGTACCAGTACCATTGAATCCGTCCCCTGCGCAATCGCCATGGTTGAACTGGCGGGGACCGACCCCAACCGCTGCGCCATTCTGTGCGCTAACCTCGGCGGCGATACGGACACTATCGGCGCAATGGCGACAGCTATTTGCGGCGCGTTGCACGGCCCTGACGCTATTGATTCGATGTTGAAACTGGAGCTGGATACCGTTAATCAACTGGACTTTACACGCTACGCCACGGAATTGACGCGCCTGCGCGAACAACGGGAGGTATTATGAGCATCACGCGTCTGCGAGATCTTCTTCCGCAATTACACACTCAGCAGCCGGTAACGGTGGTGGGCGCGGCGGTAATTGATGTGATTGCCGATGCGTATGCCCTTCCCTGGCGCGGTTGTGACATTGAGCTGAAACAACAGGGCGTTAACGTTGGCGGCTGTGCGCTGAATATTGCTGTAGCGCTCAAGCGTTTAGGTATCAACACCAGTAATGCTCTACCGCTAGGCCAGGGCGTGTGGGCCGATATTATCCGCAACCGGATGGCAAAAGAGGGATTACACAGTCTGATCGATAATGCTGAAGGCGATAATGGCTGGTGTCTGGCACTGGTGGAGCCGGATGGTGAACGCACCTTTATGTCCTTCAGCGGCGTAGAAAATCAGTGGAATGCTGACTGGCTGGCACAATTGAACATTCCGCGCCAGAGCCTGGTTTACCTGTCAGGCTACCAGCTGGCCTCACCGTGCGGCGAGCTGCTTGTGCAATGGCTGGAGGGTCTGGAAGAGGTGACGCCGTTTATCGATTTTGGTCCACGGATCAGCGATATTTCTGATGCCCTGATGGCACGAATTATGGCTTGTCATCCGCTGGTGTCACTGAATCGCCAGGAGGCAGAAATCGCCGCCGGGCGGTTCAGGTTAAGCCCCGATGTTGAAGGTTTCGGCGCCGAATGGGTGAAAAAATTTACCACACCGGTTGTGGTCCGCCACGATAAAGAGGGTGCATGGTATTTCAGCGAGCAAACGTCCGGTTGCGTTGCCGCATTCCCCACGACGGTCGTGGATACTATTGGCGCGGGTGACAGCCACGCAGGAGGAATGCTGGCTGGACTGGCCTCGGGCTGGTCGCTGGCCGATGCCGTACTCCTTGGCAACGCAGTGGGATCGTGGGTGGTCGGTCATCGCGGCGGCGATTGTGCCCCCTCACGTGACGCGTTACTCCTCGCACACAAAGACGTATAGATCGCTTCGACAATAGCTAATACTGTACTCAATGGGCCGTTGCTGCTGGTCGAGCGCTACCTGCTTGATCACCAGTACCGGCACTCTGCTGTCCATCTGAATATGCGACTGAAATTCCGCATCTGGCATCCGCGCGCTGACGCGTGAGCGCGTACGCTGCGGGAAAATATGCTGGCTGCGGAAATAGTCATAAAGAGAAACACCGATGGAATCCACATCATGAATAAGATGCGCGGGAACCCACGATTCTTCAATTGAAACGGCATCTTCATCCACGTAGCGAATACGTTTGAGCAGGAAAACTTCACTTCCGACGGCAATTGCCAGTTGCTGCGCCACCTCTTCCGGGCATGCCACCACACGTTTGTTAACCCACAGCGTATCCGGCTTTTTACCGCGTAAAACCACCTGCTGCGAAAAACCGCGTGCTTCTTTTAGCGAATACTCGAAGATATTATTAATCTGCGTCCCGTAACCACGGGCGCGGGTTACCACACCTTCTTCTTCCAGCGCCTGCATCGCTTTGCGCACCGTAATTCGTGAAACACCAGTCAACTGGCTGAGATCGCGTTCACCAGGCAGAATATTGCCATGTTCCAGGATCCCGCTGCGCACAGCGTCCTTAACCGTTTGAGCGAATTTCATATACAGCGGCGTGTTATCTGCCGCTGAAATACGTTCATTCAGTTGCGCGATAAGCTGGGTATGCGCTTGTTCCATTTATCTTTTTCCTGGCTGCCAGTACTGCAGTCAGTATATACAAAAAATCATTCAAGATGCATCGTGGTGGCGAATGTGAAATCGACCGGGAGCAATATTGAAAGATAATCTGTGTTACCACCACGCATGGAAATGATGCACCGGACCAATCCCCTCCCCCACCTCAAGCGTATCCGCCTGAGCCAGTGCTGCAGAGAGCCACAACTTAGCCTCCTGTACCGTGTCGGCCCAACTGGAATGACGCGGACGCAGTGCCGCCAGCGCCGCCGATAGCGTACAACCAGTACCGTGGGTATTTTTGGTCATCACCCTTGGGGCGGTAAAACGCTGTTCACCATCGCGGGTAAAAAGCCAGTCCGGGCTTTGTTCGTCATCCAGATGACCACCTTTCATTAATACTGCATCACAGCCTAACGCACGAAGTGCACGCCCTTGTTCGAGCATTTCCTGTTCCGTTCGTGCGTGCGATGCCCCAAGTAACGCCGCAGCTTCAGGCAAATTCGGCGTGATAATCGACACCTGCGGCAACAAACGGGTACGTAGTGTTTCAACCGCAGAAGACGAAAGTAATGGATCGCCGCTTTTCGCCAGCATGACCGTGTCCAGCACCACGTTCTGCACCTGATGACGGCGCAGGCGTTCAGCGACCGCCTCAACAATGTCCGTTTCAGCCAGCATGCCGATTTTGGTGGTATCGATACGCACATCATTGAATACGGAGTCCAGTTGCGCGGCGACAAAATCAGGTTCGATCCGATAAACCGACTGCACCCCGCGCGTATTTTGCGCCACTAACGCCGTAATTACAGAGCAACCATATGCCCCGAGCGCTGAGAAGGTCTTCAAGTCAGCCTGAATACCTGCGCCGCCGCTAGGGTCGGTTCCGGCTATCGTTAATGCGTTAATGCGTTTCATGCTTGCTCCTGCATTTCCAGGTTATAGAGGGCATCGAGAAATGCCGGGATAAAACTTCCCGGTCCGATTGCTTGTTCAGAGGCTATTTTTCCAGCCTGCTTCATCCAGCTACAGGCGGAAGCCACGTTATCAAGCCGATCACCATGCAGTGCGCAACTGGCTGCTACCACCGCCGACAGAGCACATCCAGTACCAACCACACGCGTCATCAGCGGATCACCTCCGCTCACGCTGACGGTGCGCTGGCCATCGGTGACGTAATCCACTTCCCCGGTGACCACAACAATAGTTCCAGCCTGGCGCGCCAGCGCCTGTGCCGCCGGAAGTGCTGCGACTGCCGTATCGGTGGTATCCACCCCTCGCCCACCGCTGTTCATCCCCGCGAGGGCAAGTATTTCCGAGGCATTACCGCGAATTGCGGCAGGCCGAAGCGTCAGTAAATCCAGACAAAAATAACGACGATAGTCCAGAACACCCACGGCAACGGGATCGAGAGTCCAGGGGGTTTTAGCAAGATGCGCCCGCTCGGCTGCAGCACGCATTGCTGTGGCGCGACGTTGAGTGAGAGTACCTACATTAATCAGTAACGCACTGGCGATAGCTGCAAACTGGCTCGCTTCTTCCGGTTCAATCACCATTGCAGGCGACGCACCTAAAGCCAGTAATGTATTGGCAGTAAAACTCTGTACGACCTCATTGGTCATACAATGTGTGAGCGGGGAAAGTGTTCTAAATTGGTGAAGGGTATGAGCCGCGAGCGTGCGGCTGTGCAGGTCAGGCTGCATGGTTCAGCTCCTGCCCGCGCGAAGAAGGGACACGAGCAGTGTCAGACTTCCCTACGCTGGCATTATCCAGATCAGGTGGTACGGGTATTTCTCAGCCTTCACAAGGAAGGGCACCCCGAGTCGTTGTCACATAAAATTTTGTAACACTGGCAGCGTAGAGGAAGTCGTTTGCTGATGCAAGTCCTTGCCAGGTATCCCATCTTTATATCTGATACAAGCCAACAGCAGAAACATCAACACCTAATAATCACTTATTGTTAGCATGCCTGTTTCTGTGAAAATCGAGACGCGCCAGAAAAATTTCTTTTTGTTCATCGGTCATATTCCCGGCGACTTCCTCGGGACTCAATTGAGTCCCGTTTGATTCCATCATAACCAGGCTACGCGCGATGAAATCCAGCCCGGTAAAAGTTTTGGCACTGTCGAATTTTTCAGCGGTGAGCGTTTTTGACATTTTGGCAGTTTCCTTACATTTTATGATGCGTCTTAGTCTGATAGTACATCGTCAGGCTTAGAAAAATGCTCAGTGGCTCTCAGTTCTGTTCTACCGAACTCACTTTGATACTTAGTAAAGAAGCGAAATACCTAAATTTATCGCCCTGAACGTCAAAAATAACATTCGCAACGTCTCACATCTCCATTCATTCATTTGAGATTAAAAACAACTCGCTTTTAAGTTTCCCACTGGTTCTGTCGTTTTACTTCCAGAGATAAATTGGAAATTTAAATCATGATGACACCACTTCGTCCAGCCAGGGCCATTGCTCAGCGTTTATTTGTTGGCTCACTGCGCTCGGCCTTTTCATCAGAAAATGCAAATGGCAATAAAACCGTACAAACTGACAGTGCCATCGTCACATCAGTTGTTGAGATAGCGGAATCTTCGCTACAACCGCCTCAACCGGAAACGATAAAAAGAGAGGTATTGCTGGCAGCGACAAAATATCTTCTGGATGAGGATATTCAGCCTGAACCTGAACCTGAACCTGAACCTGAACCTGAACCTGAACCTGAACAGCATTATTCAGCATCTCCATCGCTGATAAAATCCACTCGTTTGCAATTAGCACCGCCGCCAACAGCTCCAACATTACCAAACCGCTCCCCTGCTCCTTCAGATAAAATATCGCCACAACCCGCAACGCCAGACCGCAGCCAACCCGCTGGCACTGAAAAACCTGGCATAGAGGGGGGCAAGCGGGAACAAACTGCGTCCCCCATTGTGTTAACGGGTAAAATCGGTACGTTGAGGTTACCAGATGAAACTCTTGCCGCTTCTCGCCGCTCGCCCGAACTCGTCACCACACAAGCACCGATGACTCGTATAGCCACTGACAGTTTGTCGGTGACAACAGAAAGTACTCAGAAGCTCCCCCCGAATGAGGAAAACCAGCAACCCATTCAATTTCCGGCACTATTTTCCAGAATAAAGGTTCACTCCACTCAGGAGGCATCCCCTTCAGCCAATCCTGAAAAAGCAGGAACGGCGGAATTTCCAGAGATAAAAGAACAAACGGTGCTGGTCAAAGAACGACGCGAAAGTACGCCATCTCGGCGCCCTAAAGAGGGGCTCGATATATTGGATAAGATGCAACAGGAAGAGACAAAAATGTACGAATCTCGCAATAGTGCCAAAAAAACGCGCAAAGAAGAGAACGTTCATACCAGTGAAATGCCCAAAGGCGAGTATTACCCTTATCCACCAGCAACGCAGCAGGAAAACACACTATCCCCTTCCAGTATGTTGCATCTTCCCATTATCGCCGGGTTCACTTTTTTAGTCGTGACGGTACTGTTTCTTATTCTGAATTAACATAAACCCCTGGTTATGCTTTCTCTGAGAATAAAATCGGCGTTACTTTCACTGAGAAATGAGGCCACAATTGTAGCCTCTTAAGTATATTAGTGGGTTGCTGGGAGCGTCACAAACCAGCAAGCATGGCAAACAGTGTGGCACCAGTAAGAATGCAATTCTCATTAACAATAAAGGGATTAGAATGCAGCGGGTTGCTAATTCCTTTGCTGTGATCGCCACTGCCAAGAAAGAAAAAGGCACCTGGCTTTTCTTCCAGGAAAAACGAGAAATCCTCAGATCCCACCATTGGCGGATGCCCGGTCAGGACATTTTCACTCCCAAGGAACTGACGGGCAATATCTATCAATTTCTGGGCCTCTGCTGGATGATTACTGATAGCCGGGTAACCCTTCATTTCAAGTTCTGCGGTATACCCTCTCCGACGAGTCTCCTGAATTTCTTCCATAAAATGCCGAATCATTGTTTTTTGGACATCTTTATCAAATGAACGAATAGAACCCTGCAACTCTGCCGTTCGGGCTAAAATATTGGGCGCTTCACCAGCTTTAAGCATACATGTGGAAATCAGTGCGGCTTTGTTGGGATCAACGTGATCAGTAATAATTGCTCTGAACTCATTCAGCAGACGGACGGCTTCCGACAACGCATCCAATCCCAGATGGGGGGCAGAAGCATGAGCACTCTTGCCTTCAATCATCAACCTGAACTGATCGCCGTTAGAGGACATGATGCCCGGACTAATGGCTATCTGACCGCAATCTATCTGCGGGTCATTATGCAAACCGTAAACCTGATCAACTCCGTCCAGGCAACCTTTCTCGATCATTCCTTTTGCCCCTCCACGGAACATTTCTTCCGAAGGTTGGAACAAAAAGCGTATGTTAGCCTTAAGGTTCATCCGCTGATCGCTCATGATCTTCGCGGCAGTCAGTGCGATAGCCATATGCAGATCATGTCCGCACAGATGCGCAGCCCCAGGATACTGAGAGATAACCACCTCACCGGGTTTTTCTGTTGCCGGTAAAGCATCCATATCAGCGCGGAATGCAATCACTGGAAAAGCCGTATCGACATATAGGTCGGCATAAAAACCCGTATGAAAACAATCAGTAACTGTATACCCCATATCTTTGAGCTGATGAATACAAAAACTCCGGGTTTCACATTCCTCTCGACCCAGTTCCGGGTACTGGTGAAAATGTCGACGCATGCTGATGCCGTAATCAAGGTAGGTTTGATATTCCATAATTTACTCGCTTGTTAATCAGATAATGCCCTGGATGTTCAGGATGAACTGGGCCACAAAAGCAGCGCCGAAGAAGGCGGTGGTAAAGACCAGTAATGAAATGATGACAATGCGCCAGCTGAGAGATTTCAGTTTGTCGAGACTGTTTCCAACAGACAGTCCTGCGAACGCCAACAAGGGTGTAGTCGTGGCCAGAAAATCAATCCTGTTGGTGTAACGCATGAATATTTCACTCACTGGTGAGTATGGAATGCTGAGTAAGAGTGCAATCAGTGTGGCCCATGCAAATGCAGGAAGCGGCAGTCTCGGCAGCCAGGCTTTGATTTGCAGTGATACCAGAATAATGGCCAACATCATCAACGCACCGGGGATTGCAGCCAGTGGGGACATCCCTTTTCCAACCCACTGAGCGACCAGAACCAGGGCAATGCACGGAATAATGATGCGGGTACTCGCAAGGTGTTCTTTAAGTGTCATGGTTATTTCTCCGCTGGGATCTGGGTATTTTTATGAGGTAACACGCGATACATCAGGTTACTCAGGGGAAGAGCGAGAAAGATCAGTGCATACATACCCGTGAATGCGGCCAGCATGTTACTTGTTGCAGCGAATGCCAGAATTTGCGAGGACATTGCAGGTACGGCGGCGGCAAGTGAGGCGGAAGCTGCGGCCATCATACTTCCGGATCCCAGTCCACAAGCGACAGCCAGAGATAAGGGGTTCAGTCCAATTTGCAGCCCTAATGGACTAATGATCCCGAAATAGACTGTTCCGATAACCGAGCCGACGAGGTAAGTACCAAGAACACCAGTGCCTTCCGGACTCTCGATACCATATTTTTCGCCAATAACGCCCAGTGAAGGTTCACGAGAAATACTTGAGCAAGCACCGATAGATTCCCGGCGCATCCCTAGCATCAGGGCAACTGGCATGGCGATTAACACTGAACCAAGGTTGCCAATTTCCTGGAGGATAAGAGCAGGCCCCGCATTAATCACCGCCCTAATGTTTGGTCCCACCAGAGTGCCATATTTAACGCCCAGGGGAAGCAATGCCAGCATCACCACATTGCCGGTGATGCTTATTTCTTTACGAGAAATAAATTTCCCGAGTGGTTTTATATAGTTGCCCAACAAATCAGGGGTTATTATAACGCCAAGGACAACGGCGTAGAGCATCGGTAAAAAATTAATAGTTGTTTTACCGATGTGTATTGAAGTCACTCCAATCCATTCAGATACAACCACGATAATTAACACTGCCATTATTATTTTAACCAATGAACGTTCATTTTCACTTTTATCATATGAACTCATGATCAGACTCCATGATAGAGAACTAAGGGGTACGGGTTTATCATGAAGTCAAATAATCCAGAGCATAAGACTGTGAAAAACTATAGTGATAAAAAAAAGTTATCACTGTTTCCGTTATTTTGATTTAAGTCAAAAACGAAGAAAAAATAGATATTATTTTACGAGTAAAATCAACACTATAAAGCAAATCGTTATCTGTATCACAAAATAAAAAAAGCCATTTTTGCTTAGTCTGCGCATTTGTTTTATGGGAATATAAGTATAATTACTTTGTATGAGAGCTTATTTATGCATGCCCTGCCAAAGACACAATATTTTATCGTGTTTCAGGAAGTCGTTCGCTGTGGGAGTATCCGGGCTGCAGCAAGATCGCTGGGACTCACACAGCCCTCGGTTACTAAAACCATTCATGATATTGAAGACTATTTTGGTACAGAGCTAATAATCCGAAATAACACCGGCATTGAATTGAGTGATGCTGGCAAAATATTACTTCCGCATGCCAGAACGGTTCTTAAAGATTTATCGCTGGCCGTCAATGATATGCGCAGGATCCTCGATGAACCGGTTATGGAACTCGCTTTTGGATTTTCATCTCTGATCGGTTTTACCGCAATGCCGGATATTATTACGCAATTTACCCGGCGCTATCCGATTGCTCAGATATCAATGAACGAAGCCCAACTCTCATCCCTGCTACCGGATTTGCGGGAAGGCAGACTTGATTTCGCTATTGGAACAGTGACACCAGATATGCCAGTTCAGAATTTGTATGTCTGGCCACTCTTTAGTGCAGAGTTTGCATTCATTTCCCGGCAAGATCACCCCCTTGCAGCATGTGAAACATTGAACGCTCTGCGACAAGCTCGCTGGGTATTGCCCCAGACAGATATGGGATACTACCAGGCGTTGTCCGAGTTGTTAGAGCATAACGTCGTCAACACTGACCGGGTAATACATACTGACTCAGTGATCACTATTTTTAATCTGGTGATGCATGCTGGGTATATCACGGTACTGGCGCGAGCAATGTCATCCCCTTTCGAAGGATTTCAGTTGCGGGAGCTACCTGTCAGGGAAATTCTTCCTCAGGCCCGTTACGCCCTGGTTTGTCCCCGGAATAAAAGAATGAGTCCAGGTGTTGAGGCACTGGTTTCCGTTATCCGAAATTATGACTGGTCGCGGTTTGCTGGACTCAATGTTACGGAGAATTCTCCCTCATCCTGATTAGCCCGATTCAACGCCTTGCCGACCTACATCATGAGTGGCGTATCTCTACGTTTTTATTTACACTTTTTACGAAATTCTGGGAGTCATAACAAAATAGTGCTTGTCAGAAGCCCTGTACGATGAGAATGATACACGACTGATTTTGACGACCCGAATAAGTAGAGAGGATGGGTATGAAGAACAAAATGTTGTTGGGTGCATTATTACTCACGACCAGCGTTGTTTGGGCCGCGCCAGCCGCAACAGCTGCCCCCAAGGGGATTGATAAGTATGAGCTAAGTGGTTTTATTGCCGACTTTACCCATTTCAAACCAGGAGACACAGTCCCTCAGTTGTACCGTACTGATGAGTACGCCATTAAGCAGTGGAATCAGCGCAACCTGCCAGCACCAGCCGCAGGCACACACTGGACCTATATGGGTGGCGCATATGTACTGATTAATGATGCCGACGGGAAGATCATTAAAGCCTATGACGGCGAGATTTTTTATCACCGGTGATAAAATACATACACGTACTTTCGGAATGAAAGTACGTGAGTTCACCAGACTGTCATAATAATATTAATTAATCATAGGATACAGCAAATATCACTTTGCTCTGCATTTCACCTGGTTGCAATGGTTCCTCTGCGACTCGCACGTACTTTGCGATAATCGGAAACGTGTACTGATTACTGATTGCTGCCATTTTAACAATCCTGTTCATTAATATATCTCCGCGTCTTAATGGCGTAGTCGCAGTGCCATTATATATCTGGAAGCCAACGCCTTTTGCACCATTAATGAAGGTATTTTTCAATATTGTACCACTCTCGTTCCAGTCACCACGTGAAACGATAAAACTTACCGGATTAGTAGTAACGTTGTACACACTATCGCAGTTCAATACCAGATTTGCAGTACCTGATTTGGTATTAGTCGTGCCTACTATGTCATTTAATGTGGTCTCTGGCATTTGGATTTTGTATGTAGATTCTGAAAACCGGCAGGTTGTAGGTTTGTGTGTCACAGTAAAATTAATATTCTGAGTAAAGGCTGAAGAGTTTGACAATCGTCCTGTAATCCAACAATAGAGATAACTTAACCAGTTGGATGTACAGGTGTTTTCTGAGGTAATGCTCACTGCGGGATCACTCAGATTAAATGCATTGCCAGATACCGTCTGCTTTGCAGTTCCTGAATTTACATAAGATGCCGTCACTGTAAAAACTTTATCATTCAGTATTTCTCCGGCACTAACCGTTCTATTTCCTATGCTTACAGGAAAACCATCTCCGATTAAGTTAATCTTAATTAAAACTCTATTACCACTACTACCCTGAAAAGCAACAATATAGTCCTGCAATGGTGTGGCGTAATATAAATTATCACTATTGGCATTGCATTTTATATTACCAGTAGCGTTGATATTTAGTTTCACTACCGCAACTCCTGTAGTCATATCCAGATTAACAACTGGCGTTGCCGCGTTTGAATTATCAAAAGTACATTTCGCCTGTAACCCAAAGGATGACAACAGCAAAAATATTAGACATATATACTCTTTCATATTTATCATCCTTACTGGCAAATATAGACTTTGCTCTCATCAATCATCTTCTCAAAGATAATTGTGCAGAATTGTCCCTGTTGTTTATTAACCGCAACACGTACAGAAGCAGGAATGTCGTCGGTGCGAATAAATAATCGACTGCCCTGGCCGACCAAACCAACGTTATTGCCGGTATTATCCTCCACTTCATAGCCAAACGATAATGGAGAACCGTCCGTCCGTTGAGCACGGAAGTTCCAGGATTTACGCCGGTCAGTTTCAAACTCCGCCATCACAACCGCGCCACGATAAGGCACTGTGCCTTTGTGATTTCCCAGTAATGTCACATCGCTGTTGCTGTCGGAAAGATCCAGCATCAGCATATTTTCGCGGTATGGAGTCAGACTGTCATAAACAGCATAGCCTTTG
This sequence comes from Citrobacter sp. Cm046, assembly GCF_030333065.1. Taxonomy (NCBI): domain Bacteria; kingdom Pseudomonadati; phylum Pseudomonadota; class Gammaproteobacteria; order Enterobacterales; family Enterobacteriaceae; genus Citrobacter; species Citrobacter sp. Cm046. The sequence goes on from NZ_JAOWGP010000043.1 coordinate 44,328, forward strand.
CTGTCCGTCGTTAAATAACGCTGTCCCTGCACCGCCGCACCCTGCAGGCCTGGGGCTTTTATAATGGCGAAAGTTTCTGAAAGTCGGGGAGTTAGGGCGACACCGTCAGACCACGCCACAATCCCTCCCTGAATATTGCCGCTGACCTGTTGATATTGATTCGATTGACTGTAACTGCCGCCGAGCGTCGCCACTGGCATGCGCCATACTAAACTGCCGCTCGCCGCGGTCTCACTTCCCTGCTGCTGATGACTGAAATTAGCACCGTAGCTGAATTGATCACGGTTACCCGCCACCCCACTTAAACTGGTGTTATTCGACTGATAACCGTCATCATCGAACGTCGTTGAATTGGAAACAAACAGATCGCGCCGCCGAGTGGCAATCCCATCGCCCCAGGAGAATGGAATAGAGATATACAGGTTAAAACGTTTATCCTGACGGTTTTCTTCATCATACGTCTGGCTGGCAGATAAGGTATAACTGATACGTTGCCAAGTGTTCGAATAGCTCAACTGATAATCTTTACCGGTTCCGCTACGGCCCCAGTAATCGCGCCACAGGCCGCTAACAGCCAGAAATCCCCAGCTATCAGGCAATGCCTGGTTGATGTTGAGGGAAAAGCTATTCTTACGACCAAAGTCATATTGGTAGTAGTCTGCAATGTCATACGCATCATTTTCGTCTCGATCATAACTATTTTTGTTATTCGCCCACACATGATCGTTGAAAGTACGGTAATCCCGCGAAGAGTAGCGATAGGCCGCCAGCGCAAACTGAGTTCCGGTCTGCGCGACATATTTGTTCCACGCGACCTGATAACTCTGCCCGTCAAAAACGCCGTTATCCTGTTCACTGTGTGAGCGAGTTCCATCTACCGAGATCGCACCAATCGGCGTGTTCCATCCAGTACCGAGCACAAATGAATAGTAGTTCTCCGACAACATTGAACCACCATATGCAGTTAGCAGATTATTCAATCCATACTGATAACTACCCTGGATAAAATCAGACTGATTGCTCGCACCTTCAATATTGCTACGTCCGGCAGCGAAATCATATTTCGCTACCCCAGCCTGCAACATATTGGGTACCGATGAATAAGGCACCAGATAATGTCTTATCGAACCATCGGCCTCTTTCACACTAACATCCAGATCCGCTCCACCACCGGCAAGCTGCAAATCATCAATAGCGAAAGGCCCCGGAGAGACCTCTTTCTGATAAATAACAAAACCGTTTTGTTCAATAGACACCAGCGCGTTGCTCTGCGCTATGCCACGTACCACCGGTGTAAAGCGCTGTTTCGAGTTTGGCAACATTTGCATATCACGCCAGATACGTACGCCGCGAAACCGTACAGCGTCAAAAATATCCGAACTGGTATACATGTCTCCAGCGCGCAACGTGCTAAGGATCGACGGAATACCACGTTCCACATATAAGGTATTACTTTTCCACTCACCTCTGCCCTCGTTGCCTTTCGTATAGTTAGCATTCGAATGCAGCTGCCAGTCCAGTACGTTCAATCCGCTGTTCAGACTCACATAACTGCTTTTATCATCGCCACCATGCTTATAATTACTGTAATACTGGCTGGCATAATAAGAAGTGTAAAATGCGTTAATCCCTCGTTCCCAGGTTTCGGGAGGCATATAACCCGACTCATATTCATTCACATATGCCTGAGGCACGTTCAAATTCAGTACAAATTGCCCGATATCATACCCAATGCTACCACCCTGTACTGCCGCACGTAGCGGTACGCAATCTTCATTTTTATCAGCTTTAATACCTTCAGTACGAATACCAATTTGCTGCAACTGCACCCATGATAAGCATGTCATCTCCGGGTCAGCTTTAATATTGATATCGTAATGCCCGCGCCACTGCTTATTTAGATAGACATCCATTTCATACATGCCGGGCATCGGCTTATCGCCATCAATCTGATAGTGAGAAATTTTCTCACCATTTAAACCGCCGATCATAAAATGAGTATCAAACGATTCCTCTTCAGCCCATACGGCTGGATTCGTTAGCACTGACAAAATGGCCAGTGTAATAGAATTTATCTTTGACATAGCCAGTCCTTGAGCTATTTATCGACTTTTATATTTTCACTCAAGTAATTGCCGTGATCATCAATAAGAGTAACTTTGTAATAATTAACAATAGTGGTGGTATTCAGCGTTTTATCCGACCATGGCGCCAGCATCAACGTTTCTGTATTGATTTTTTTATTTCCCATTAACTCAGGAATAGTTATCCAGTTAGCCGAATCATTTTTTATATTTAAACCACCACCGACATACCTGATCTTCAGATGGGCAAAACTATCTTTAGTTACACCAGCAACACTTTGTGGACGGTAAATAAATTTAATACGATTTTGCATAGCAAATTTAATTATATTCTTACTTTCGGAGTCTGATGAATTAGGAGGAATATCTAATACATTAAGGAAAAATAAGCTTTCTCGATCTTTCGGTAGAGTATTTGCCAGTTGTTTAATTTTCAGTTGCTGACCGGAACCGCCACTGACACGAACTACCGGCGGAGTCATCACAAACGGCACCTGAATTTTCTCTGGTGGCAGACTGGTATCACCATCGTCAATCCACGACTGGACAAGTGCGCTGCGATTACCTTCATTCATTAACTGTACAATAATCTCTTTTTTTTGCGCCGGATAAATAACACGGGTGCCGTAAATATAGATGCCCCCCCACGCTGGCAATACTGTGCCAAGCAACAATAAGACTAATATTTTTTTCATTATAATTATCCTTGCTACAGAAATAACCGGCGGCCATAGCCGCCGACAAAAAGGATATTAATCAATTAATCAGTAACAACGGTCATTGTCAGTGAAGAAGCAACATCACCAGCAGTAACAGCATTGCCAGCTTTCGCATAACGAGCTTTAAAGTTCAGAATATATTTGTTATCACTTGTCTTGGTTAAATTAATACCCGTGCCAGGGTTAACCTGTTGAGTAAAATCATTACCATAGTAAACTGCAAAACCAGCACCATTACTCGATGCCGTATTCCGTGTAATGTACTTATTTGCGCTGTCGAATTGAGAACTGGAGAAAGTAATTCTTGGCGCTTCAGTACCCGTACATTCAACTGTCAGAGGTGTTGTTGTCTGATTAGAATATCCATCATAAACTCCCCCCAGAGTCAGAGCATTCAACCGGTCAGCACCAATCTGGTTCATGCCGATTGTCGCAGTAGTATCTCCCACAAATTTACATGTCGTTCCTGTTACCTTACCGGTAATAACCAACTCGCCCTGGTCAGAATCAACAGCAAAAGCCCCAGCGCTCATAAATACAGCAGTCAGCACAGCAGCAGAAATAACTGAACGTTTCATAGTATCTTCCTTAATGAATTAATTTCTATTTGTAAGAGCTGTTAACTCCGGGAATTAAATTCTCATAGGAAGATCGTTAACGCAATGTAAACGCATTGTTTTATTGATTTAAAACAAATGAAATCCAGCAATATAATTGCAACAAATAAATTTCATTTAACAATATATTAAGAATTAATAAATCGATGCAATTAACTGTTCGTAATTATCCATTAAGCAAATAAAAAATACACACATTATTCATTGAAATAATATGTGCTGAATAAAATAGATATTAGTCATAACGATTTAGCACAATCTGTCGCGTTGCATCACCCTGGACGGCAACGACTTCGGTCATCACGCCTCTGGCTGGCGCTGAAACCACATCGGATGTACTGGAAAGGTGGGTGGTATTACCACATCGCTGTTGGAGTTGATTTTCCACAACATCGGTACTGCAGGTGGGAGCGGTGACCGTTCCGCTAATGGTTAATGTCGCAGTATCAGAAGCAAAGGCAGGTGAGCCTATTCCATAACCCAGAACTATTATCCCCATCAGCAAACGGTTTTTCATTTTTAACGTTATTCCTGTAGTTAACGTAAAACGGCATAAACACAGTTTGTTCAGTGTCCTGTGAGCGAAAGTATCCGCCCCGACCAATAGAAATTGTAGATTAAGGGAATAGATTTGATCAATTTAAATGATGGGTTACAGATTTATTTTTGGATAAAATTGAGGTTTATTAACTCAGGGTAAACAATAAATCGCGACTATTTATTTAAAATATTCACCGCATCAATAATTCATTAATGCGGTGAATATGTGCAGCGTAAATTACACGGCGCGGAAAGCAATCTCACCCGGGATCACTTCTCCCTGCCAGTAAAGCTGTGCTGCCACACGTCCCGCCAGGTCGCGGTAAATCGCCGTGAATTCGCTGTCAGGGCGGCTGATAACCGTCGGCGTGCCACGATCGAGATCTTCGCGCAGGGTAATATGCAGCGGCATTTGTCCCAGTAGTTGGGTATGGTACTGTTCTGCCAGTTTCTGCGCACCACCAGTGCCAAAAATCGGCTCGTGGTGGCCACAGTTACTGCAGATATGCATACTCATGTTCTCAACAATGCCTAATACCGGCACTTCCACTTTTTCAAACATGACGATGCCTTTTTTAGCATCGATTAGCGCGATATCCTGCGGCGTAGTCACAACAACTGCCCCTGTCACCGGAATGTTCTGCGCCAGCGTCAACTGAATGTCACCAGTACCCGGCGGCATATCCAGTACCAGATAATCAAGATCCGGCCATAAGGTCTCCTGCAGCATCTGCAGCAGCGCCTTGCTGGCCATTGGGCCTCGCCACACCATCGCGTTGTCGTCCGTTACCAGATAACCAATGGAGTTGGTTGCCAGGCCATGAGACATAATCGGCGCCATATGGGTGCCATCTGGCGAGGTCGGACGCTGATTTTCTGCACCGAGCATGGTCGGAATAGAGGGACCATAAATATCGGCATCAAGAATACCGACTTTCGCCCCTTCTGCCGCGAGCGCCAGTGCAAGGTTAACGGCAGTAGATGATTTACCTACCCCACCTTTACCTGAACTAACGGCGATGATGTTCTTCACACCATTAATACCCGGCTGGTTTTTCACGCGCTTCAGCGTCGCAATGTTATGCGACAGCTTCCAGTCAATCGCTTTCGCACCAGTGATACGCAGTAAATCGGCACTGCACTGCTCTTTTAATACCTCAAACGCACTGTGCCAGACGAATGGCATGACCAGCTCTACGTGCAACGTGTCATCCATCCAGGCGACATGATGCAACGCTTTAAGCGTCGTCAGATTATGCTTCAGGGTTGAATGCTGAAAATTCGCCAGCGTCCCGGCGACCATGGCGCGCAGGGTTTCTGGTGATTTGGCCTGGGATTGTGGGTTCATCCCGACTCCTTTTTGTTGTTCTGAAAATACGATTGTCATCGGGTAGTTTACTCCAACCGTCGCAATTATTCATTTGTGGATAAATGTCCTTATCGCTTGGCGCAGTAATTACCATTTTGGTACTATCAAAGCCCTTTTCACTACAAAAGAAGTAATTGCCCACTATGACTCAAGTCGCGAAGAAAATTCTGGTAACGTGCGCGCTGCCGTACGCCAACGGCTCTATCCACCTCGGCCATATGCTGGAGCACATCCAGGCTGATGTCTGGGTCCGTTACCAGCGAATGCGCGGCCACCAGGTTAACTTCATCTGCGCGGACGACGCACACGGTACGCCAATCATGCTGAAAGCACAGCAACTTGGTATCACACCTGAGCAGATGATCGGTGAAATGAGTCAGGAGCATCAGACTGATTTTGCAGGTTTTGACATCAGCTACGACAACTACCACTCAACGCATAGCGAAGAGAACCGCGAGTTGTCCGAGCTGATTTACACACGCCTGAAGGAAAACGGTTTTATTAAGAACCGTACCATCTCCCAGCTTTACGATCCGGAAAAAGGTATGTTCCTGCCGGACCGTTTTGTAAAAGGTACCTGCCCGAAATGTAAGGCTGCGGATCAGTACGGCGATAACTGTGAAGTATGTGGCGCGACCTACAGCCCAACCGAACTTATCGAACCGAAATCCGTCGTTTCCGGCGCGACGCCGGTAATGCGTGACTCCGAACACTTCTTCTTCGACCTGCCGTCGTTCAGCGAAATGCTGCAGGCATGGACGCGCAGCGGCGCGCTGCAGGAACAAGTGGCAAATAAAATGCAGGAATGGTTTGAATCCGGCCTGCAGCAGTGGGATATCTCCCGCGACTCGCCGTACTTTGGTTTTGAAATACCGAACGCTCCAGGCAAATATTTCTACGTCTGGCTGGACGCGCCGATTGGCTACATGGGCTCCTTCAAGAACCTGTGCGACAAGCGCGGCGATACCACCAGCTTTGACGAATACTGGAAGAAAGATTCCGACGCCGAGCTGTATCATTTCATCGGTAAAGATATCGTCTATTTCCACAGCCTGTTCTGGCCTGCCATGCTGGAAGGCAGCAACTTCCGTAAGCCGACCAACCTGTTCGTACACGGTTATGTCACGGTAAACGGTGCGAAGATGTCCAAGTCTCGTGGTACGTTCATTAAGGCCAGCACCTGGCTGAAGCATTTTGATGCCGACAGCCTGCGCTACTACTACACAGCGAAGCTCTCTTCGCGTATTGATGACATCGACCTGAACCTGGAAGACTTTGTTCAGCGTGTTAATGCCGATATCGTCAATAAAGTGGTGAACCTGGCTTCTCGTAACGCAGGTTTTATCAGTAAGCGTTTTGATGGCGTACTGGCGGCAGAACTGGCCGATCCGGCTCTGTACAAAACCTTTACCGACGCCGCAGCAGTTATTGGTGAAGCATGGGACAGCCGTGAATTTGGTAAAGCCATTCGTGAAATCATGGCGCTGGCAGACGTAGCAAACCGCTACGTCGACGAACAGGCTCCGTGGGTTGTCGCGAAACAGGAAGGCCGTGACGCCGACCTGCAGGCGATTTGCTCTATGGGGATCAACCTGTTCCGTGTACTGATGACGTACCTGAAACCGGTTCTGCCAACGCTGAGCGAGCGTGTCGAAGCGTTCCTGAACACAGAGCTGAGCTGGGATGCCATTCAGCAGCCTCTGCTCGGCCACAAGGTCAACACCTTTAAGGCGCTCTACAACCGCATCGACATGAAACAAGTTGAAGCGCTGGTTGAGGCATCCAAAGAAGAGGTGAAAGCAGCAGTTGCACCGGTTACCGGTCCGCTGGCGGATGACCCGATTCAGGAAACCATCACCTTTGACGATTTTGCCAAAGTTGACCTGCGCGTAGCGCTGATTGAAAACGCTGAGTTCGTTGAAGGTTCCGACAAGCTGCTGCGCCTGTCGCTGGACCTGGGCGGTGAAAAGCGTAATGTCTTCTCTGGTATTCGTTCTGCTTATCCGGAACCACAGGTGCTGATTGGTCGTCTGACCGTGATGGTTGCCAACCTGGCGCCGCGTAAAATGCGCTTCGGTATTTCGGAAGGGATGGTAATGGCCGCAGGCCCTGGCGGGAAAGATATCTTCCTGTTAAGTCCTGACGAAGGTGCAAAACCTGGTCAGCAGGTGAAATAATCCGCATAAAAAAACGCTGCTTCGGCAGCGTTTTTTATATCGCGGTTCAGTACAGATAAATACGCGCTACGCTTTCTTTGCGTGTTCGCGAATCACCAAACCACGCAGGAAATAACGCAGGAACTGATCCCCACACTCACGATAGTTTTTGTGGTCCGGCGCGCGCATCATCGCGGTGATCTCCGGCATCGACACGCGAAACTTCTGCTGGGTCATAATGGCCAGAATGTCATCGGTTTTCAGTGAAAAGGCGATACGCAGCTTTTTCAACACCGTGTTGTTATTAACGCGGCGCTCAAGTGCCAGTTCAGGCGCAGAATCATCTTTACCGCGCTTATGGTAGATAAGGCCGTTTAAAAAACCGGAGAGGATGATATCAGGGCAGCGAACAAAACCCTCTTCATCTTCTTTCGTCATCCAGGTGTCGAAACCTGCGGAGGTGGATTCCATGTCGGCGAGCGCAAGAATACGCACCATGTCATTATTATTCGCTTTCAGGGTGTAGCGCAGGCTACGAAGAATGTCGTTACTTAGCATAGAGTCTTCAACTGTCGGTGATGCAATGGCGCGCAGTGTATCAGTTTTACAGTCCAATCGCCTCTTTTAGACTTTTAAGATAACGACGACTTACCGGGACCGTCAGTCCGTTGCGTAAAATCAATTCTGCCTGGCCGTTATCTTCCAGGCGGATCTCCTGTAATTGCGCCATGTTAACCAGGTATTGTCGATGGCAGCGCAACAGCGGAGTACGGCTTTCCAGTGTTCTCAATGTAAGTTCAGTAAAGCCTTCTTTACCATCGCTGCTGGTGACATAGACACCGCTCATACGACTGCTGATAAACGCCACATCATCCATTTGCAGCAGATAGATACGGCTATGGCCAGTACACGGAATAAACTTAAGCATCTGCTGGTTTTCCGGCAGCAGCGACACATCCTGCTTGGTACGTTCCTGACGTAAACGGATCAGCGTTTTCTCCAGCCGCGTTTCCTCTATCGGCTTGAGCAAATAATCAAAGGCGTGTTCTTCAAAAGCTTTAACCGCATATTCATCGAAAGCGGTCAGAAAAACGATATACGGACGATGCTCCGGATCAAGCATACCGACCATTTCCAGGCCACTAATCCGCGGCATCTGAATATCGAGGAACAATACATCCGGGCGCAATTTATGTACTGCACCGATGGCCTCAACCGCGTTCGAACACTCCCCCACAATCTCAATGTCACTTTGCTCCTGCAACAGGATCCGCAGATTCTCCCGCGCTAACGGTTCATCATCCACAATCAACACCTTGATCATGCCAGTTCCTCCAGAGGAAGTCGTAAAGTGATTCGGGTAAAATGGTCGGGTTCGCAGGCTACGCTGATGCCAAAATCATCACCAAACCGCTCCCGCAGTCGTTTATCTACCAGATTCATACCCAGTCCGCTGGCTTCTGTTGTGGGCTGATACAATCCGGCATTATCTTCGATATCCAGCATCAGATACTGCCCTTCTCGTCGGGCAGTAATCGACACCTCACCGGTATCAAGTAGCTGTGAAGTACCGTGCTTAATGGCATTCTCCACTATCGGCTGCAAGGTAAAAGCCGGTAATTGCTGGTGAGAAAGCTCTTCCGGAACCGTTAGGGTCACCTGCAAGCGTGACTGGAATCGCGCCTTTTCAATTTGTAGATAAGCATTAACGTGCTCAATTTCATCGGCCAACGTCACAATCTCTGATGGCCGTTTTAAGTTTTTGCGAAAGAAGGTCGAGAGATACTGCACCAGTTGGCTGGCCTGTTCGCTGTCGCGTCGAATCACGGCTTTAATGGTATTGAGCGCATTAAACAGAAAATGTGGATTTACCTGAGCATGCAAGAGCTTAATTTCTGACTGCGTGAGCATCGCTTTTTGACGCTCGTACTGGCCGGCCAGAATCTGCGCCGATAGCAGTTGGGCGATCCCTTCTCCCAGCGTGCGGTTAATTGAGCTAAAAAGACGATTTTTAGCTTCATACAGTTTAATGGTCCCCATCACCCGCTGATTTTCACCACGTAGCGGGATCACCAGCGTAGAGCCTAATTTGCATTGCGGATGCAGCGAGCAGCGGTACGGCACTTCGTTACCATCGGCATAAACCACCTCTCCGGTATCAATCGCCCGTTGCGTATACGAGGATGAAATGGGCCGGCCTGGCAGGTGATGATCGTCGCCAATGCCGGTAAACGCCAGGAGCTTTTCGCGATCGGTAATCGCCACTGCGCCGATATCTAGCTCTTCGTACAACACCTGGGCGACCTTCATGCTGTTAACCTCGTTGAACCCCTGACGCAAAATACCTTCCGTCGAGGCAGCAACTTTTAACGCAGTGGCAGAAAACGCTGAAGTGTATTTTTCAAACATGGCTCGTTTGTCGAGCAAAATACGCATAAACAACGCCGCACCCACAGTATTGGTGACCATCATCGGTGCGGCAATGTTACTGACAAGGTGCAACGCATTTTCAAAAGGACGCGCAATCAATAAAATGATCAGCATCTGTACCAGTTCAGCAACAAAGGTAATCGCACCTGCCGTCAGCGGGCTAAATACTTTATCAGTGCGACCGCGGCGGGTAAGCACGCTGTGTACCAGCCCTCCGAGCAGGCCTTCCACGATGGTCGAAATCATACAGCTGAGGGCCGTCATTCCGCCCATCGAGTAACGATGAAGGCCACCGGTCAGCCCAACTAAACCTCCGACAACCGGGCCACCCAATAAGCCGCCCATCACCGCACCGATAGCTCGGGTATTCGCAATCGAGTCTTCAATATGCAGACCAAAGTAGGTGCCCATAATGCAGAAGATGGAGAAGGTAACATAACAGAGGAGTTTGTGAGGCAGCCGGATGGTGACCTGCATCAGCGGGATAAACAGGCGTGTTTTGCTCATCAGCCACGCGATAACGAGAAACACACACATCTGCTGAAGCAGCAGCAACACCAGATTAAACTCGTACATACCCGCCAACCACACTTCACTTAAAAGGGCGTAACATACATGGGCTACGCTTAACTTTCTTTGAACTGTTGCAAAAAAAAAAGAATTTGTGAGAACGATCACTCAAAAGCGCCCGTCCGGACACAATATCACCCACATTGTGATCAAAAAACAATCAAAACTACCTGGTTCGCAAAAGAGCGTCTAAAGTAAAACTGGGACCTCGCGAGCATGAGTGAGACAACGATGGCGCTTTACACAATAGGTGAAGTGGCTTTGCTTTGTGATATCAATCCTGTCACTTTACGCGCATGGCAGAGACGTTATGGATTACTAAAACCGCAACGGACAGACGGCGGTCATCGCCTGTTTAACGATGCTGACATCGACCGGATCCGCGAAATCAAACGCTGGATAAATAATGGGGTACAGGTCAGCAAAGTAAAAATGTTGCTCAGTAATGAAAATATTGATGTGCATAACGGCTGGCGTGAACAACAAGAAACCTTATTGAGCTATTTGCAAAGTAATAATTTGCATAGCCTCAGAGTATGGATAAAGGAGCGTGGCCAGGATTATCCCGCGCAGACGCTTAACACACATTTATTCATTCCTCTGCGGCGGCGTCTGCAATGTCAGCAGCCTGTACTCCAGGCGTTACTGGGTATCCTTGATGGCGTCCTCATCAACTACATTGCTATTTGCCTTGCGTCGGCGCGTAAAAAACAGGGGAAAGATGCACTGGTCGTCGGCTGGAATATTCACGATACCACCCGATTATGGCTGGAGGGTTGGGTTGCCAGTCAGCAGGGATGGCGGGTTGATGTGCTGGCACATTCGCTAAACCAGCTACGACCGGAACTGTTTGAAGGTCGGACTTTACTCATCTGGTGTGGAGAAAGTCAAACCCCCGCTCAGCAACAGCAACTGGATGAATGGCGGGCGCTGGGCCACGATATTTATCCACTTGGCATTTAATATTCTATTAACAAACGTGTACAATCCTTTAATCAACATAAGGAGTGCATAATGAGCGCAGCTAAAATCGGTGTAATAACCCTCTTCCTGCTGATGGCCATCGGCGGTATCGGCGGTGTAATGCTGGCAGGCTATACCTTTATTTTACGTGCCGGGTAAGGTAGTGCGATAAGCGCTCAAACCCGCGATCGACAATGACTGCGGCCAACGCGACCAACAGCGCTCCCTGAATTACATAAGCAGTATTGAATCCGCTTAGTCCGATGATAATCGGCGTTCCCAGCGTGTTTGCCCCAACGGTCGAAGCAATTGTCGCGGTGCCAATGTTAATAATCACCGACGTGCGAATTCCCGCCAGAATGACCGGAGCCGCCAGCGGAAGCTCCACTTTACGCAGTCTCTGCCCATCGCTCATCCCCATTCCGCGGGCGATATCCATCACGCTGCCAGAAATTCCCCCCAACCCTGCCAGCGTTGCCTGTAAAACTGGGAGCACGCCATACAAGGTCAGCGCAATAATGGCAGGCTCCGGACCAAAACCCATTACGGGTACGGCGATCGCCAGTACAGCTACCGGTGGAAAAGTTTGCCCCACGGCGGCGATTGTTTCCACCAGGGGGCGAAACTCAGTCCCCCATGAACGGGTTACCGCTATCCCCGCACCTGTACCGATGATCACGGCAACCAGGCTGGAGCTCCCCACCAGCGCAAAATGGGCCAGCGCCAGTGCCATAAAACTTTCCTGCTGATAAACAGGACGAGGTAACTGTGGAAACAGCGCGCCAAACAGTGCCTGGCTGTGCGGTAAGCCTGCCAGCAGGATCAGAAAAAGCGCAATAAGCCAGAGCAGCGGGTCAGACAGACGTTTCACGGTACGGTATCTCCGTAAGCAAATCGTGAAAATGAAGCGTACCGCAGGCAACGCCCTGTGAATTAACCACCGGTAAGACTTCACAACCGCGAGCCACGAAAACGGAGAGCGCATCACGTAACGTCATCTCATCGACCAGTGGTTCCCCGCACAGTTGCGTATCATGTCGCATAAAATCGCCCACAGTTCGCAGCGACAGGAGCCGCACGCCAAGTTCGCTGCGACCAAAAAATGTTTGAACGAAATCATTAGCCGGAGCGGTCAACATCGACAGCGGTGTTCCTTGCTGCACGACCTCACCCGCATCCATCAATACCAGATGTTCCGCCAGCCTCAACGCCTCGTCGATATCGTGTGTCACCAGCACAATAGTGCGACCAAGCAAGCGATGAATACGGGTCATCTCTTGCTGCAAGGCACCGCGCGTCACCGGATCCAGCGCGCCAAAAGGCTCATCCATCAAAAAAACCTGAGGATCCGCCGCCAGAGCACGTGCCACCCCCACACGCTGCTGCTGCCCACCGGAAAGCTGATGCGGATATCGGTGACGCAACTCTGCTTCCAGTCCCAGTAAAGCCATCAGTTCTTCTGTTCGTTCATCAATACGCGAACGCGACCATTTTTGCAGTTGTGGTACGGTGGCAATATTCTGCGCGACAGTCCAGTGTGGAAACAATCCGATAGACTGAATGGCGTACCCCATACGCCGTCTTAACTCCAGCACCGGCAGACTGCGGATCTCCTCCCCGGCAAAGCGGATCTGACCGCTGTCATGTTCCACCAGTCGATTTATCATTTTCAACGTGGTGGATTTCCCCGAACCTGACGTGCCAATTAATACTGAAAAGCTGCCTTCGCGAAAATGCAGGTTAAGATCGTTGACCGCCGTTTGTTGACCATAGGTTTTACTGACATGGCTAAATTCAATCATCGTTTGTCACCTTCAGCAGAGCTAAGCCTAAATCAAACAGCGCATCAATCAACACCGCCAGCACAACTACCGGAATCACGCCCAACAGCACCAGATCTACAGCGCTACTGAGTAGTCCCTGAAAAACCAGCGCGCCAAATCCCCCCGCGCCAATCAGTGCGGCAATGACGGCCATCCCCACCGTCTGCACCATCACCACGCGCAAACTGCGCAAGAAAACGGGCAGCGCCAGCGGGAGCTGTACCGCGCTAAAACGTTGACGCGAACTCATCCCCATTGCCCTGGCACTTTCCAGTACATCACGAGGAACCTGGTTCAGTCCTGCCACGACGCCGCGCACCAGCGGTAATAATGCGTACAACACCAGAGCAATGAGTGCCGGTGTCAGACCGGTTCCCGCAATCCCAAGCCTGCCTAGCCAGGGAAAATGATTAACCAGACCGGCAAGCGGTGCGATCAGCAGGCCGAACAACGCCACAGAAGGAATGGTTTGAATGATGTTCAGTACGGCAAATACCGGCCCCTGCCGCGATGCAGATAAAGCGCACCAAATCCCCAGCGGCACGCCAATCAACAGCGCAGGAACAACGGTTCCAACCAGGATAGTCAGATGCTGCGCCAGTGCATCATCGAAGACGTCCTGGCGATTGGTATACTCTTTGAGCAGAGAAAGATCGTTGAATGTGCCGAAGAACAGCAACGCCAGCGGTACGACAGCAATTTGTGTATGCAGAATCCAACGCCAGAGTGGCTGAGATGTGATACGGCGAATGGCGTCACTGCATGCCAGCAGCATTAAACCCAGTCCAAGCCAGAACCCACTACCGAGGCTGGTTCTGGCCAGCGGGCTTCCCGTCTGAGCAAGCCAGGTTGCTATTTTCCCGGCGGTCATCAGTGCTGCAATCACCAGCAGTTGCATGACGACAAGCGTGAATACGCTGCCGGACTTACCGGGTTGCAAGCACAAAAAAAGCAGCAGTAAAAATAGAACCACCAGCCCCCACGCACTTGCGGGCCAGATATCCCAGAGCTGGCGACCTTCGCCGGAGACGAGGCGATTAGGGGCATAGCTGATGAAAGGAAGCGCTGCGGCAGCCATCATAAGAAGAACCAGCAGCAACAGCACCCGGTTGACTGATATCTTTGACACCACACTCACCTGCTGCAAAATCCGTTACTTCACCCATCCTTTTTGCTTCAGGTAGTCTGCTGCAACTTTTTTCGCATCCAGCCCTTCAACGGCGATACTGGCATTAAGTTGTTGCAGCGTTTTTTCATCCAGGCTGGCGAATACCGGTCGCAGCCATTCCTCTATTTGCGGATAAGTCTTCAATACCGATTCACGCACGACCGGCGCAGGAGCATAAATTGGCTGAACACCTTGCGGATCACTTAAAGTTTGTAATCCCAGTGCGGCTACGGGACCATCGGTTCCATAGGCCATTGCTGCATTAACGCCCGATGTCTGCTGCGCAGCGGCTTTAATTGTCACCGCCGTATCTCCCCCAGCCAGCGATAAAAGCTGGTTCTGATTAAGCTTGAAGTCATACGCTTTTTCAAAGGCGGGAAGTGCGTCAGTCCGTTCAATAAATTCCGCGGAGGCAGCCAGTTTGAATGTTCCGCCCTCTTTCAGGTAGCGCCCCAGATCGGCCAGTGAAACGAGTTTGTTCTTTTCAGCAACGTCCTGACGTACCGCGATGGTCCAGGTATTGTTAGCAGGCGCTGGTGTTAACCAGACCAGTTTATTCTGTTCTGCATCCAGCTTTTTGACCTTTTCAAATCCAGCCTGAGCATTTTTCCAGGCCGGATCATTTTCATCTTTAAAGAAGAAGGCACCATTTCCGGTATATTCCGGGTAAATATCCAGCTCACCAGACGTTATTGCCCCACGCACCACTGGTGTGGTACCCAGTTGCACTTTATTGACAGTTTTCACGCCGTGGCTTTCAAGTACCTGCAAAATAATATTGCCGAGCAGCGCCCCTTCGGTATCAATTTTTGAACCGACCGTTACGGGTGACGCGGCCTGCAAGGGTAAGCTCACCGCAGCTAACAACACCAGCGATCCCGCCCATACCTTTGAGATTGTCATGCTGCTCTCCTCATCCTTTTATTGCCCTTTTCAGAGACTTGAGGAAAAAGCATAGACGAAAAATCTGGCATTAACCTGCCAGCTAAGAGGCCACGAAGGAAATTATTCGCACTAACCCGGTGATTCATCCCCCCTGACGCAATATCTGCGCCCATAAAAAAGGCCGGTTTCCCGGCCCTTTATTCATCTCTAATGTTTACAGTAGCTCAAACTCACCCTGTTTCACCCGGGCGGAATCAACGCCGATGAAGACGTTAAATTTGCCCGGTTCAGCATCATATTTCATGCGCTGGTTCCAGTATTTCAGTGCCTCAATATCAATCGGGA
Organism: Citrobacter sp. Cm046; assembly: GCF_030333065.1. Taxonomy (NCBI): domain Bacteria; kingdom Pseudomonadati; phylum Pseudomonadota; class Gammaproteobacteria; order Enterobacterales; family Enterobacteriaceae; genus Citrobacter; species Citrobacter sp. Cm046. Next base: position 59,997 of record NZ_JAOWGP010000043.1, read on the forward strand.
AACTGACGGTCTGAGTTTCGCCAGGTTTAAGGTTCACTTTCTCAAACCCTTTCAGTTGTTTTACCGGACGGCTCATTGACGCGGTAACATCCTGTAAATACATCTGGATCACCGTCGCACCTTCGCGCTTACCTGTGTTGGTCACCTGCACGCTGGCCGTTACTGTTCCGTCACGTTTCATCGTCGGCGAAGAGAGCTTCACATCAGAAACCGTAAACGTGGTGTAGCTCAAACCATAGCCAAATGGATACAACGGGCCATTCGCTTCATCAAAATAGCGCGAGGTATATTTATTTGGCTTATCAGCGTTATATGGACGCCCGGTATTCAGGTGGCTGTAATAGACCGGGATCTGCCCGACAGAACGCGGGAAGGACATCGGCAATTTTCCAGACGGGTTGTAATCGCCAAACAGCACGTCAGCGATGGCGTTACCGCCTTCCGTTCCGGCAAACCAGGTTTCCAGAATCGCATCGGCCTGCTGATCTTCCTTCACCAGCGCCAATGGACGACCGTTCATCAGCACCAGTACCAGCGGTTTACCGGTTGCTTTCAGCGCGGTAATCAGATCGCGCTGACTCTGCGGGATAGTGATATCGGTACGACTGGATGCCTCATGCGCCATACCCTGCGCCTCGCCGACCACTGCGACAACCACATCGGACTGCTTCGCCACATTGACCGCTTCATCAATCATCGCCTGCGGCGAGCGCGGGTCAACTTTCACCGCCTCTTCATACAGATTGAGGAAGTCGACAATACCTTTATCGTTGGTGATATTCGCCCCTTTGGCATACACCACTTTGCCCTTCTCACCCAGTGCATTTTTAATACCTGTCAGCACCGTCACGGACTGGTCGGCAACACCGGCAGCGGACCAGCTTCCCATCACGTCACGTTTGCTGTCCGCCAGCGGCCCGATAACAGCAACGGTACCTGATTTTTTCAGCGGCAACGTTTCCAGACGATTTTTCAGCAGCACCAGGCTTTCACGCGCCACGTCACGCGCTTCTTTACGGTGTAAACGACTTTCGGCGTTTGTGTCCTGCGGGTCTGACTCTTTTGCCCCCAGATGGCTGTAAGGATCGTTAAACAACCCCATATCGTATTTCACATTCAGCACGTGACGCGCAGCATCATCCAGTTCTGCCATAGTGACTTTTCCTGATTTAATCAGGCCTGGCAGATACTTACTGTAATACTCATCGCTCATGCTCATGTTAATGCCGGACTTGATCGCCACGCGCACAGCATCTTCAGGATCGGACGCGGTGCCGTGCTTTATCAGCTCTTTAATTGCACCGTGGTCGGAAACGGTGATGCCTTTAAAGCCCCAATCGTCACGCAGTACGTCTTTTAGCAGCCAGGCATCGGAAGTCGCAGGCGTGCCGTTAAGTGAATTAAGTCCCACCATCACTGCACCGCTCCCGGCGTCAAGTCCGGCTTTGTACGGCGGCATATAGTCGTTAAACAAACGCTGCGGACTCATATCCACGGTGTTGTATTCTTTGCCGCCCTCTACTGCACCATAGGCGGCAAAGTGCTTGACGCTGGTCATCACGGAATAGCGATCGGCCGGGCTTTTACCCTGCATCGCTTCCACCATGGTTTTCCCCATCGTGGCGGTTAAATAGGTATCTTCCCCAAAACCTTCAGAAGCGCGTCCCCAACGTGGATCGCGCGAAACATCGACCATCGGCGCCCAGGTCATATTCAGGCCATCGTCTGCGGCTTCATAGGCGGAAATACGCCCCACCGTTCTGACGGCATCCAGATTAAAAGACGATGCCAGGCCGAGGCTTATCGGGAATACGGTACGTTGGCCATGCAATACGTCATAGGCGAAAAAGAGAGGGATTTTCAGGCGACTGAGTTCCATCACTTGATCCTGCATTTTGCGGATATCCTGGCGCGTAACGGTGTTAAAAATCGCCCCTACCTGCCCGTCTTTGATCATCTCGCGGATGGCTTCTTTCGGGTTATCAGGCCCGACGCTTATTAAACGTAATTGCCCGATCTTCTCATCCACGGTCATCTGTTTGAGCAAATCGGTAACAAAGGCATCCCGCGCGTCAGGCGTCAGTGGATGGTTACCAAACAGGGAGCTCGCCAGCGCTGGCTGCAACGCCAGGCTCACCGCGACACCTACAGAACATAGCCATTTCATGTTGATTCTCTCTTTATTTTTTCCCGATGAGGCAGCGAAAATATAACAAAAACCGCAGTTTGCCGTAAGCCTAAACGTGAGAGGCAAAGAAAGCTAAGGTTATTCTCTGAATTTTCAAAACCGTGGTGAATGAACACAGCCAACCAAGAGACAAGCTGAATGAGAAAGCGTATTGTCATACAAAGCGCTATGCTTGTTCCTGATATTGAGTCCCACCACAAGGAGTGGAGAATGTCTTCCATTACAACAACTGAAAATAAAGCTTTTCTGAATGAACTAACCCGCCTGGTGGGTCATTCTCACCTGCTCACCGAACCTGCTAAAACCGCCCGCTATCGCAAGGGCTTTCGCTCCGGTCAGGGCGACGCATTAGCCGTTGTCTTTCCGGGTACGTTATTAGAACTGTGGCGTGTCCTGAACGCCTGCGTCAACGCCGACAAAATTATTCTGATGCAGGCCGCCAATACCGGTCTGACAGAAGGCTCTACGCCGAGTGGTAATGACTACGATCGCGACATTGTCATTATCAGTACCCTGCGCCTCGACAAGCTACACGTCATTGGCAAAGGCGAGCAGGTGCTGGCCTATCCGGGCACCACGCTTTACTCGCTGGAAAAAGCGCTTAAGCCTTTTGGTCGTGAACCGCATTCGGTTATCGGTTCTTCGTGCATTGGCGCATCTGTTATTGGCGGCATCTGCAACAATTCCGGCGGCTCGCTGGTGCAGCGTGGTCCGGCATACACTGAAATGTCGCTGTTTGCACGCATTGATGAGCAGGGAAAATTACAGCTGGTAAACCATCTGGGTATCGAACTGGGCCAGACACCGGAACAAATCCTCAGCAACCTTGATGATGAACGCATCAAAGATAACGATGTACGTCATGATGGCCGTCATGCACACGATCATGATTACGTCACTCGCGTCAGAGATATTGAGGCCGATACCCCGGCACGTTATAACGCAGATCCGGATCGTCTGTTTGAATCATCCGGCTGTGCGGGAAAACTGGCGGTATTCGCCGTGCGTCTGGATACGTTCGAGGCCGAGAAAAATCAGCAGGTCTTTTATATCGGCACCAATCAGCCAGAAGTGCTGACAGAAATCCGCCGCCATATTCTGGCAAAGTTTGAGCATCTGCCGGTCGCGGGTGAATATATGCACCGCGATATTTACGACATCGCAGAGAAGTACGGCAAAGATACGTTCCTGATGATCGACAAGCTCGGCACCGATAAAATGCCGTTCTTCTTTACTCTAAAGGGCCGTACCGATGCGATGCTGGAAAAAGTGAAAATTTTCCGCCCGCACTTCACCGACCGGGCGATGCAGAAGTTTGGCCATTTATTCCCCAGCCATTTACCGGCAAGAATGAAAAGCTGGCGCGATAAGTACGAACACCACCTGTTGCTTAAAATGGCAGGTGGCGGTGTAGCAGAAGCGCAAAACTGGTTGACCGAGTTTTTCAAAACCGCCGAAGGTGACTTCTTTGCCTGTACACCGGAAGAAGGCAGCAAAGCCTTTCTGCATCGCTTCGCGGCGGCTGGCGCGGCAATCCGCTACCAGGCCGTTCATGCGGATGAGGTGGAAGATATTCTGGCGCTGGATATTGCATTGCGCCGTAATGACACCGAATGGTACGAACATCTGCCGGCAGAAATTGACAGTAAGCTGGTACACAAACTCTATTATGGTCACTTTATGTGCTACGTCTTCCACCAGGATTACATTGTGAAGAAAGGCGTGGATGCTCATGCGTTGAAAGAGCAAATGCTTGAATTACTGCATGCGCGCGGGGCGCAGTACCCGGCAGAGCATAATGTGGGACATTTGTACAAAGCACCGGAAACACTGGCTCGTTTTTACCGCGAAAACGACCCTACCAACAGCATGAATCCGGGTATCGGTAAGACAAGTAAGCAGAAGTTCTGGAAAGAAAACGTTTCGGACGAAACAAAACTTTCTGATTGATTTTTCTGTAAAAAGGCCTGGCAGCGTTATGCTATCAGGCCTCTTTTTATTACCATCCCACGCTATTTAATCGTTCTGCGCAGTTTGCTCGCCCGTTGCCGAACCAGTTGCCGCCATCTGTGCGGCTTTCTGTTTTTTATAGCTCAGCGCCGCCGCCGGAACCGGCATCACTTTACCGGTCTCGATCCAGGTACGTAAGCGGCTGGCATCGGCAAAGTGGGTATATTTACCGAAGGCATCCATCACCACCAGCGCAACCGGTTTGTTATTGATAACCGTACGCATCACCAGACAGTGGCCTGCCGCATTGGTAAAACCTGTTTTGGTTAACTGAATATTCCAGTTATCGCGATAAACCAGATGGTTAGTGTTGCGGAACGGCAACGTATAAGCCGGATTAGCAAAGGTCGCCATGTCTTCACGCGTCGTACTTAGCTGACCAATCAGCGGATATTGTTTGCTGGCAATCAGTAGTTTAGTTAAGTCACGGGCGGTCGAAACGTTGTGAATGGATAACCCTGTAGGCTCCACAAAACGTGTCTGGGTCATACCCAGCGCTTTTGCTTTAGCGTTCATCGCTTTGATAAATGCGTTATACCCGCCAGGGTAATGATGCGCCAGGCTTGCCGCCGCACGGTTTTCTGATGACATCAGCGCCAGCAGCAGCATGTTTTTACGGCTGATTTCACTGTTCAAGCGCACGCGGGAATAGATACCTTTCATTTCCGGCGTCTGGCTGATATCAACTTTTAGCTTTTCATCCAGCGGCAGTCGTGCATCAAGCACCACCATCGCCGTCATTAATTTGGTAATCGACGCAATCGGACGCACAAGATCCGGGTGGTTCGAATAGATCACTTTGTTGGTATTCAGATCGACAATCATCGCACTACCAGACGCAATCTCAGGTTGAGAGGCGCTCGCGGTAGTCGCCGTTTTCGCCACGGCTTGAGGTGCAAAAGGAACGGCCAGCACCAGGGCAAGACTTAATAATGAAACTCGGAATTTCAGCATGATGAGATTTCTGATAATGGTTCACGCACGTCACAACGCACACCGCCAGAAGTAAGGGTTACCTCTGGCTAGCTCAGGCATCATAACGACCCGACAGCGTCACCGCTACTGGATAATCATCTCGAAATGCTGCGTTGCTGGCTTTTACAGCAGCAACGCAGCGTAGACAGGTTTGAACGTCAGAATAACCGATAGCCGTAGCCCCACAGGACCACCGTAATCGCCAGCAGAACTTCCAGCACCAGCACACCAATCGCCAGTGTCGAACTGGAAAAACTTAGACCTTCCTCTTTGCTGATGTTCAGGAATGTTGGAATGCCGAGATACAGTAAATATCCGGTGTAAAACAGCGCGATAGTCCCAATTAAGGCACACAACCAGACCAACGGATAAAGCGCTACAAGCCCGCTTAAAAACAGCGGCGTGGCAACATATCCGGCAAAGACCATACAGTGCGCCAGCGATGGACGCTGCGGATAATTGCGTGCCATCCACCAGATCACCCGGCCCATAACGGCCACGCCCGCCAGCATCACACCGTAGAACAGAATTGCCATCGCAAATCCGGTAAACAGGGATAGTTGCAGTATGTTTCCGTCGCCAAAATTCCAGCCGATCTGTGTCGTACCAATAAAGGCACAAATAACCGGGATTGCCGCCATCAGCAGTACATGGTGAGTATAGTGATGCGAAACACTTTCGTTTTCGCTGTTGATCACGTGCATTTCACGATCGGGATGGGAAAACAGCCCCCAGACATGGTTCATACCGCCCCCTTCTTGTCAGCTCCGGACCTCAACACTTCAAGTATAATTCACCTTTTGATTATTTTATGTACACAACAAAAATACCGATGCGCTACGCTGAGGCTTTTCCGGCATCAACAATTTATAGGGTGTATGCTAAGAGTTGTGGAGGTCATACAGACGTATGGATATAAACAGTCTTATTGCGCAGTACGGCTATGCGGCGCTAACTATTGGCAGCCTGGCCGAAGGTGAAACAATTACCCTGTTAGGTGGCGTTGCAGCGCATCAGGGATTACTCAAATTTCCACTGGTTGTCATCTCCGTCGCGCTGGGTGGGATGATAGGCGATCAGTTACTTTATTTACTTGGACGGCGTTATGGCGGCAAAATTTTACGTCGTTTCTCGCGTCATCAGGCAAAAATTCATTACGCACAGAAAATGATCCAACGACGTCCCTACCTCTTTGTGGTCGGGACACGTTTTATGTACGGATTCCGCGTCATTGGTCCCCTGCTGATCGGCGCCAGCCACCTGCCACCAAAAATCTTTTTACCGTTGAATATTCTGGGAGCGCTCGTCTGGGCACTGCTGTTCACTTCGCTCGGTTACGTGGGTGGTGAAGTGATTGCCCCGTGGCTGCACAGCCTCGACCAGCATATTAAACACGGAATATGGCTGGTTCTGGTTGTCGGCCTGGTGGTGGCTGCCCGTTGGTGGATGAAGCAGCGAAATAAACAAAAAACGCAATGAAACTGGCCCGACAACAAATATCTGCCGGGCCGGAAAGTCAGGAGGCGTGGTATCCGCCACCCAGGGCGCTGGTTAACTGAATAGAAGCATCCAGCCACTGACCTTGTAAAATCAGAGCGTTACACTGCTCACGTAATGCCGGAATTTTTGCCTCGCTGACGCGGGACCCCGCAATGATACCGGCATTAAACCGTGCCTGGGCGAGTCCCACTATACGCTGCGCGTCATGTTCAATCTTTTGCTGTTGCTGATTCTTCTGCGCCAATGTTTCCACCTGCGTTGCCGCACGTGCCACATCATTCACCGCGTCCACTACGGCTTTGTTGTAACTGGCAACCGTCAGATTGCTTTGCGCGGTGGTCATATCGAGATTTGCATTCAGTCTGCCACTATCAAAGACAGGCAACGTCAGCCCGGCAGACACCCCCATTTGTTGCGCGGAATGACGGAACAGATCGCTCAGATGTAACGCGTCCTGCTGTAAAAATGCCATCAGGTTAACGTCGGGATAAAACGCAGCTTTCGCCGCATCAATACTGCTCATCGACGATTCAATATACCAGTGTGCAGCCTGTAAATCAGGGCGGCGAGCCAGTAGTGAGTAACCTAACCGGGACGGCAACTGGCTTTCCACCACCGGCATAGTCGCGGCATTAAGCTTCAGGGAGGTGGATTGTGTATTGGTCAGGGCGAGCAGTCGCGCCTCGATCACCTTCATTTTTCCACTGACATCGTTCAGTTGCTGCTCTGTTTTGCTGGAATCGATATCGGTTTCCACCCCCTCCACCGAAGAGGTAATACCGTTTTGATACAGTTGGCGATCCGCTGTGATGACATTCTGTTGCTCATTTTTAATCTGCGTTAGCACGGTTTTCAGCGCCGCCTGTGTCTGCCACTCCCAGTACAGACGAGACACACTGCTTGCCAGCAGTTGTCGGGTTTGCTCACGCTCGGCCTCACGCGCTTTAACCTCACCAATGCGCGCCGCGACTTCTGCCCGGTTTTTGCCCCATAGATCCAGGTCCCAGCCTGCGGTTAAACCAAATGTTCCATTGGTGTACCACGGCCCCGTAGTACCAGCAGCGGGATCGGTAATGGCAAACGGTCCCATCACACCTTCGGCAGACATTTTCTGACGCTCAACGCCTGCGGAAAAATCAATCTGCGGTCCATCCTGCGCTTCTATGGCCTGAGCCTGCGCTTCCGCCAGCTGAATACGCTGCTCCGCCACTTGCATATCAGGAGAGTTTTGTAACGTACTGTCAATCAACGCATTAAGCTGTGGATCGTGATACGCCTTCCACCACTGGCTATCTGGCCAACCGTTTTTCAATGCCGCTGGTAATGTGGAATCAACGTTTGCAGAGGGGGTCTGCTGTGACAGTAGCTGGCGGTTATCGTGCATAGGGGCGCAGCCCGCCATCAGAATAAAAAGCGGCAAACATGCCGTAGCGACAAGAACAGAATTACGATTCATGGAGGTACGCAGATAAGAAAAGAGGTGCAGAGATTACGACTTGTCGCACTCGCTTTTTTAGTTACGCGTGGCAATACATCTTTGGAAATTAAAATATATAATCAGAAAAATATATACCAGTTAAATATTATGGATAATATTATTCTAATAATTTATGAATGGAGCCGATATGTCACAAAATATCTATGATGATCCTGAGTTCTTTGCCGGATATGCCACACTGGATCGTTCAGTAAAGGGGCTCGACGGTGCACCAGAATGGCCAACAATACAAACGCTGCTTCCTCCGCTACAGGGTAAAAATATTCTTGATTTAGGCTGCGGATATGGCTGGTTTTGCCGCTACGCGAGAAATAACCACGCTGCAAGCGTTGTGGGTCTGGATATTTCAGAGAAGATGTTAGCCAAGGCGCGCAGTATGACCCATGGCGATGGGATCGTGTACCAGCGCGAAGATCTTGAAACACTCACACTCTCGCCGGGCTCATTTGATCTGGTCTATAGCTCACTCGCCCTGCACTATTTGCATAATATTGAACGATTACTGACAACGATTTATCAGTCACTAACACCGGGCGGAATGCTGGTATTTTCTGCCGAGCACCCTATTTATACCGCACCACTGACCCAGGGCTGGATCAAAGATAAAACCGGTCAACAATCCTGGCCGGTTAATCACTATCAGCAGGAAGGCGAACGCATCAGCAACTGGTTCGCCGAAGGCGTCAAAAAACAACACCGTAAACTGGCCACGTGGATTAATGCGCTGATTGCCGCCAGGTTTCAGATCATAAGCCTTAATGAATGGGGTCCGTCTGCTGAACAGATTGCCGCTAACCCGGCGCTGGATGAAGAGAAAGAGCGTCCAATGATATTTCTTCTCAGCGCACGTAAGCCGGAGTAATGAAACCGCCAGGCAGAATTGCTGATGCTTTCCTATACTCAACCTGAACTTACCAAAAATAAGGAAAGTTAATGAAAATTCTGCTGTGGGTTATTTTAATTATTTTTCTGATTGGGCTGTTGGTGGTGACGGGTGTGTTTAAGATGATTTTCTGATGTCGATTCCGGATCCAACACGCCTGATAAGCGAATTGCCATCAGGCAATATCTCAACTCTGATGCCGGATGGTGGCATAACCGCCATATCCGGCTTACTAAACAGAGGTATCAGCGCTCAGTTAACACTCAATGGCCTGAATCGCACGCGCGATATCCGGTGAATTATTTAATGCGCGAATTTCCTGAAACAACGTTGTCGCCTCTGAATACTCTTTACGTAAATATCCCAGCCACTGTTTGATACGCGCCACGTGGTATAGACCGGTATCGCCCTGTTTTTCCAGCCGGGTATATTTTTTCAGCAACGTCACCACATCAGGCCACGGCATACGCGGTTCGTTGTATTTCACCACACGACTAAGATTAGGGATGTTGAGTGCACCACGTCCTATCATCACGGCGTCACATCCGGTAATAGCCATGCAATCCTGGGCACTCTGCCAGTCCCAGATTTCTCCATTAGCGATAACCGGGATAGTGAGACGTTTGCGAATTTCACCAATAGCCTGCCAGTTAATGTGCTCAGCCTTGTAGCCCTGCTCTTTGGTTCGGCCATGAACCGCCAGCTCGCTGGCACCTGCCTGCTGAACGGCATCGGCAATTTCAAACTGTCTGTCGCTGCTGTCCCAGCCGAGGCGTACTTTTACCGTCACCGGCAAATGGTCCGGAACGGCCTCGCGCATCGCTTTTGCCCCCCGGTAGATAAGCTCCGGATCCTTTAATAACGTTGCGCCGCCGCCACTGCCGTTAACCAGTTTCGACGGGCAGCCACAGTTCAGATCGACACCAAACGAGCCCAGTTCAACCGCGCGGGCCGCATTCTCCGCCAGCCACTGCGGATACTGCCCCAGCAGTTGTATGCGCACCCGTGTGCCGGATGTCGTACGGCTGGCGTTGAGCAACTCAGGACAAATGCGATGGAACACTTTTACCGGCAGGAGTTGATCCACCACCCGGACAAATTCGGTGATACAGAGATCATAGTCATTGACTTCAGTCAGCAGCTCGCGAACCAGTGAGTCGAGCACACCTTCCATCGGCGCCAGTAAAACACGCATATTGTTACCCGCAAAAAAGAGAGGCGCTATGGTAACTTCTCTGAGATAGGGTTTAAAGCACAGAGAAGCTGTTACTTACCGCTATTCTGTATTCAGCGCAGAGTTTAGCCGATGTTCCCGTTATCTATTTCCACTATGCTTAGAATTCATGATGTGATCGGTAGCACGTTTTAAAGTTTAATTGTATGATGAATCAGTCTCGTCAAGGGTTTCTACTATGAGCAAGTCACTGAATATTATCTGGCAATATATACGCGCTTTCGTACTGATTTATGCCTGCCTCTATGCAGGTATTTTTCTTGCTTCCCTGCTCCCCATAACTATTCCGGGCAGCATTATCGGCATGCTAATCCTGTTTGTCCTGCTGGCGCTGCAAATCTTGCCTGCGAAATGGGTTAATCCAGGTTGCTATGTCCTGATTCGCTATATGGCCCTTCTGTTTGTCCCAATTGGTGTAGGGATCATGCAGTACTTTGACTTGCTCCGTGCGCAATTTGGTCCGGTGGTGGTGTCCTGCACCATTAGTACACTGGTCGTTTTCCTGGTAGTGAGCTGGAGCTCGCATCTTGTGCACGGTGAACGAAAAATCGTTGGGCAGAAAGGATCTAAAGAATGATGTCGTATATCTGGTGGTCGTTACCCCTCACGCTGGCGGTATTTTTTGCCGCTCGTAAGCTGGCTATGCGGATCAAAATGCCGCTGCTGAATCCACTGCTCGTCGCCATGGTGGTCATTATTCCCTTTCTGATCCTGACCGGTATTCCCTACGATCACTATTTTAAAGGCAGCGAGGTTCTCAACGATTTACTGCAGCCTGCGGTGGTCGCGCTGGCCTATCCGCTGTATGAGCAATTGCACCAAATCCGCGCCCGCTGGAAGTCCATTATTGCTATCTGTTTCGCAGGCAGCGTAGTGGCGATGGTTACCGGCACATCTATTGCTTTGCTACTGGGGGCTTCACCGGAAATTGCCGCGTCTATCATGCCTAAATCAGTGACAACACCTATCGCCATGGCGGTAGGAGGAAGTATCGGCGGCATCCCGGCAATCAGCGCTGTCTGCGTTATTTTTGTCGGCATCCTCGGTGCCGTATTTGGCCATACTCTGCTGAATGCAATGCGGATTCGCACCAAGGCTGCACGTGGGCTGGCAATGGGTACTGCCTCGCACGCCCTGGGCACCGCACGCTGTGCTGAGCTTGACTACCAGGAAGGCGCATTTAGTTCTCTGGCGCTGGTCATTTGCGGGATAATCACTTCACTGGTGGCTCCGTTCCTGTTCCCGGTTATTCTGGCACTGTTCGGCTAATCCTGATTTTTAGGTCATTTATTTGCGATGCGTTGCACATTTTTAATTTAAGTTTCATAAGTTGCATACATAATGAGATATGAATCACATATAAAGGCGTAACAGGCCCGTAAACTACGATTCCATTACATTGTTATGAGGCATCGCCATGCATCCACGTTTTCAAACTTCTTTTGCCCAACTCGCGGATAACTTGCAATCAGCCCTGGCTCCCCTTCTGGCGGATGTTCATTTCCCCGCCATGTTAACTGCTGAGCAGGTCTCTGTGCTTAAACGCGAATCGGGACTGGACGAAGACGCGCTGGCATTCGCTCTGCTGCCGCTGGCTGCTGCCTGCGCTCGTACCGATCTCTCCCATTTTAACGTTGGCGCAATTGCGCGTGGTATCAGTGGTACCTGGTATTTCGGTGGGAATATGGAGTTCCTTGGCGCGACGATGCAGCAAACTGTTCATGCCGAGCAAAGCGCCATCAGTCACGCCTGGTTACGCGGTGAAAAGGGACTCACCGCCATCACCGTAAACTACACCCCTTGCGGTCACTGCCGTCAGTTTATGAATGAACTGAACAGCGGGCTGGATTTACGCATTCACCTGCCAGGACGTGAGCCGCACGCCCTGCGCGACTATCTGCCGGATGCTTTCGGCCCGAAAGATTTAGACATCAAAACCTTGTTGATGGATGAGCAGGATCACGGCTTCGCGCTGGAAGGCGATACGCTGACCCAGGCGGCGATTACCGCCGCTAATCATTGTCATATGCCATACAGTCACTCCCCGAGCGGTGTTGCGCTGGAGTGCAAAGATGGTCAAATCTTCAGTGGCAGCTATGCTGAAAACGCCGCCTTCAACCCAACTCTGCCTCCGCTGCAGGGCGCATTAAACCTGTTGAACCTCAACGGCTATGATTACCCGGACATTCAACGCGCGGTGCTGGCAGAAAAAGCCGATGCGCAATTAATCCAGTGGGACGCCACTTCCGCTACCCTGAAAGCATTGGGATGCAATAACATCAGTCGCGTACTGCTGGGTTAATTTCCTGATGGCTCGACGCTTATCACGGCTGGATTGTTGAAAATCCCCTCAATCAGGTTGCTGTTTCTTGCGCTACGCCGTCGGGTACAGTAGCCTGATTGAAATTCCATCCAATTATCGAGTTTTCCGCATGTTAAAGCGCGTGTTTTACAGCTTGTTAGTCCTGATCGGCTTGCTGCTGTTAACTGTGCTTGGTCTCGACAGATGGATGAGCTGGAAGACAGCACCTTACATCTACGACGAATTGCAGGATTTACCCTATCGCCAGGTCGGCGTGGTATTAGGCACAGCGAAATACTACCGTACCGGCGTCATTAACCAGTATTACCGCTACCGCATTCAGGGCGCATTAAACGCTTATAACAGCGGTAAGGTGAATTACCTGCTACTCAGTGGCGATAACGCACAGCAAAGCTATAACGAACCGATGACGATGCGTAAAGATCTGATTGCCGCAGGCGTCGATCCTGCCGACATCGTGCTCGATTATGCCGGATTCCGCACGCTCGACTCCATTGTGCGGACCCGCAAAGTGTTTGATACCAATGATTTCATCATCATTACCCAGCGATTCCACTGTGAACGCGCCTTGTTTATTGCACTTCATATGGGCATTCAAGCCCAGTGCTACGCGGTGCCTTCACCTAAAGATATGCTGACCGTACGGGTACGTGAATTCGGCGCCCGTTTTGGGGCGCTGGCCGATCTCTATCTCTTTAAGCGCGAGCCTCGTTTTTTAGGCCCGCTGGTGCCGATCCCGACAATGCATCAGGTACCGGATGATGCTCAGGGTTATCCGGCGGTAACGCCAGAACAGTTACTTGAATTACAAAAGAAACAAGGAAAATAAGCATGGATGTGCAAACACTCTTCGTCGTTTTGGCCTTTCTTCTCATCCCTGTGTTTTGCTTTCGTGAAGCATGGAAAGGCTGGCGCTCTGGGGCCGTTGATAAAATAAAGAAGAACGCACGTGAACCGGTATATGCCTACCGCAATGAAGATCCACTGCAATTCTGGTGTTATGTTCTTGTTTATGCCGGGTGCGGATGCTTATCTTTTGGGATGGTTATTTATTTAGTCTTTTATCGATAAGGACATTTATGTAATATTAGTGTTTGAGAATAACTAATATTATGAGAACAATTGTTATTTCAACATAAGGGATAAATGCTGTCCACCAGCATTTCCCTGACACTGTCCTCTATTTGTGAATCCTTTCACAGAATACTCTTCCTGCAGTGCTAGCCTTGAGAATAGCCTTAGAAATTATTTTTTCTAATTTTATATTTTGTTATTAACGGTTCGCCTTAATTTACTCAAGCATTAAGGAAGAAAATATGCCACAACAAAATTATCTGGATGAACTGACGCCTGCTTTTACGCCATTATTAGCAATAAAAGAGGCCTCCCGCTGTTTATTATGTCACGATGCCCCCTGTAGCCAGGATTGTCCGGCGCAAACCGATCCAGGGAAATTTATTCGCTCTATTTATTTTCGCAATTTTAAAGGCGCAGCCGAAACGATCCGTGAAAATAATGCGCTCGGAGCCGTATGCGCCCGGGTATGTCCAACCGAAAAATTATGTCAACGCGGGTGTACGCGTTCAGGAATTGATAAACCTATCGATATCGCACGTCTGCAACGTTTTATTACCGATTTTGAACAGCAGACGGCAATGAAAATTTATCAACCCGGAACGAAAACGCTGGGCAAGATTGCCATTATCGGCGCAGGCCCGGCAGGGTTGCAGGCCAGTGTAACCTTGAGCAATCTGGGTTACGACGTGACAATTTACGAAAAACAGCCTCAGCCAGGCGGCTGGCTGCGCTATGGCATTCCTGAGTTTCGGCTGCCGCAATCTGTTCTGGATGTCGAGATTGCTCGTATCGTTGAAATGGGCGTCACCATTAAATGCCATTGTGAAGTCGGCAACACCCTCTCTGTTGAGCAGCTTAAAGCGGAAAATAACGCTGTACTGCTTACCGTAGGCATGTCCTACGGCTCGACCCTGCCATTGTTTAACAATGCAAATAATGTCGAGATTGCCGTCGATTTCCTGCAACGTGCCCGCCAGTCCGGCGGCGATATTGCCGTACCGCAAAGTGCGTTGATCATCGGTGGCGGCGATGTGGCAATGGATGTCGCCAGTACGTTAAAACTCCTTGGCTGTCCGTCAGTCACCTGTGTCGCACGTGAAGAACTCGCTGAACTCCCCGCCAGCGACAAAGAGTTCACCAGTACGCAAGCGTTAGACGTATCGATCATTGACGGCTTCACACCCGTAGAGGTTACCGGGAATAGAGTCACCTTTAAGCATGTTCGTCAGCCAGGAGAACTCACGTTTGAAGCCGAAAAGATTATTCTCGCCGTTGGCCAACACGCTCAACTTGATGGTTTCGCGGCGTTAAAGCCAGAGCGTAATCTTATCGATACGCAAAATTATCAAACCGCCGATCCGGTTCTGTTTGCCGCGGGCGATATCGTTAAAGGCGATAAAACCGTCGTCTATGCCGTGAAAACCGGGAAAGAAGCCGCTCAGGCTATTCATCACTATTTAGAGGGAGCTTGCTCATGTTAACAAAAGATCTTTCTATTACTTTTTGCGGCGTAAAATTTCCCAACCCGTTTTGCCTCTCTTCTTCTCCGGTGGGTAACTGTTATGAGATGTGCGCCAAGGCCTACGATACCGGTTGGGGCGGAATTGTTTTTAAAACAATTGGTTTCTTTATCGCCAATGAAGTCTCCCCACGCTTTGACCATCTGACCAAAGAAGATACTGGCTTCATTGGCTTCAAAAATATGGAGCAAATTGCTGAACACCCACTGGAAGAGAATCTGGCCGCCATTCGTAGGCTGAAGCAAAATTACCCGGATAAAGTGCTAATCGCATCGATCATGGGGGAAAATGAGCAGCAATGGCAGGAGCTGGCACACCTGGTCGAAGAAGCGGGTGCGGATATGATCGAGTGCAACTTCTCGTGTCCGCAGATGACATCTCATGCGATGGGCAGCGATGTGGGACAAAGCCCGGAGCTGGTCGAGAAATATTGTCGGGCAGTTAAACGCGGTTCTTCACTGCCAATGTTAGCCAAAATGACACCCAATATTGGCGATATGTGTGAAGTGGCTCTGGCGGCTAAACGCGGAGGTGCCGACGGTATTGCCACCATCAATACCGTAAAATCTATCACCAATATCGACCTGAACCGGAAAATCGGCATGCCAGTAGTCAACGGCAAATCCAGTATTTCCGGCTACTCCGGCAAGGCAGTAAAACCCATCGCCCTACGTTTTATACAACAACTGCGTACCCACCCTGAACTACAAGATTTTCCGATTAGCGGCATTGGTGGCATTGAAACCTGGGAAGATGCTGCTGAATTCTTGCTCCTGGGTGCCGCTACGCTGCAGGTGACTACCGGGATCATGCAGTATGGCTATCGGATTGTGGAGGATATGACCAGCGGGCTGTCGCACTATCTTGCCGATCAGAGCTTTGATTCGCTGGAGGATATGGTTGGCCTTGCCAATACCAATATCATTCCCGCCGAGGATCTTGACCGCAGTTATATTGTCTACCCACATATCAACCTCGATAAATGCGTTGGCTGCGGGCGCTGCTACATCTCCTGCTATGACGGTGGACATCAGGCGATGGAATGGAATGAAGAAACCCGTACACCACACTGCAACACCGAAAAATGCGTGGGTTGTCTGCTGTGCGGTCACGTCTGCCCGGTAGCCTGTATCGATTTAGGGGAGGTAAAATTTAAAGCCGGTGAGAAAGAACATGCGCTAACGCTGTAACACGAAGAACAGAAAAGCCCGGGACAGATTTCTCTGCACCGGGCTTTTGCATAGTTACGTTACTTCTTACGTGCGTATTTCAGTGAGTCCAGCGCCACCGCGAAGATGATAATGCCGCCCTTAATAATGTACTGCCAGTAAGGGTTCACGCCGATATAGGTCAGACCGTAGTTAATAACGGTGAAGATAATAACACCGGTCACAACACCAAATACGGTACCGACACCACCACTGAACGACACACCGCCGACCACGCACGCCGCAATCGCATCCAGCTCATACATAAAGCCGAGGTTGTTGGTCGCAGAGCCGATACGTCCGGCTTCCAGTAAGCCACCGAAAGCATAGAACACGCCAGACAGCGCATAGATAATCAGCAGGTTCAGCGCGACGTTAACGCCAGATACTTTCGCCGCTTCGGGGTTACCGCCGATAGCGAAAATGTTTTTACCAAAGCGGGTCTTGTTCCAGAGTACCCAAACAAAGGCCACTGCAATCAATGCGTAGAAAGTGATATAGGAGAGTCGGAAACTACCCAGCGCAATAAAGCCCTGCGCAAAGGTGGAGAATCCGCTGTCAAAGCCAGAAATTGGCGAGGCCCCGACAAAGTCGTAATAGAGTGAGTTGATACCGTAAACGATGATCATCGTACCTAGAGTGGTAATAAACGGGGTCACATTCAGGTACGCAATGATGATACCGTTCACCAGACCAATAATGGCACCGATAACACAGACAATCAGCACCACCACGATGATCGGCATGGTGGCCATTTCCGGGAACACCTTATTGGCATTCTCCATCGACTGCAGCAAAGTAGCCGCGACCACCGCAGCCAGACCAACCTGACGACCTGCAGACAGGTCTGTCCCCTGGGTGACAATCAGTCCGGCAACGCCCAGTGCGATAATAATACGCACCGAGGATTGCGTCAGAATATTACTCAAGTTCAGCAAACTTAAGAAAGTAGGGTCCTGGAAAATAATAATCGCCAGCAAAACTAAAAGAACAACGTAAATTCCGCCTTCTTTCAGGTAAGTAAGAAAACTTTTCTTATTTAACGCACTCATGAGGAGCCCCTAATCTTAAAGGTGCAAAGACGCAAGACGGAGAATTTCGTTTTGCGTTGTCGTTTTAGTTTCAACAATTCCAGCCACAAGACCATTGCTCATAACCAGAATACGATCGGTAATACCTAACAGCTCCGGCATTTCGGAGGAAATAATGATAATCCCCTTCCCTTTTTTCGCCAGCTCCGCAATTAACTGATAAATTTCAAATTTTGCACCAACATCGATCCCACGTGTTGGCTCATCCAGCATCAGTATTTCTGGCTGTGTTAATAACCAACGGCCAATAACTACCTTTTGCTGGTTGCCACCGGACAGTGAACCAATTTGTGTACGGTGACCTGGTGTTTTCACCCTCATGGAGTCAATTACCCATTGGGTATCGCTTTTCATACGGGTATTATCCAACAGGCCAACTTTATTTTTATAGTTTTGGATATTGGATATTAACGAGTTAAAACCGATATCCAGATAAGCATAAATGCCCGTTGAGCGACGTTCTTCCGTCACCAGCGCAAAACCATGGTTAATGGCTTCATTCGCACTGTGGTTATTAATTTTTTTGCCGTGTAGCGTAATCGTACCTGATGATTTCTCACGAATACCAAAAAGTGTTTCAACAATATCTGTGCGTTTTGCACCAACCAGACCGGCAATGCCAAGGATCTCCCCTTTATGCAGGTCAAAAGAGATATCACGAATCGACGGCTGACGCAGAGATGTCAGGTTACGCACTTCCAGAATCACTTCGCCAGGCTTGTTCTCTTTATCCGGGAAACGTTGGTTCAGCGAACGTCCCACCATCATGGCGATGATCTTATCCATATCCAGCCCTTCCAGTGGCTGGGTCGCAATCCACTGACCATCACGTAGCACGGTAATTTCATCGCACAACTGGAAGATTTCTTCCATTTTGTGAGAAATATAAACGATACCGCATCCACGCTCTTTCAGTTTACGAATAATCGTGAACAGATGATTAACCTCTTTCTCCGTCAAAGACGAGGTAGGTTCATCCATGATGACGATTTTGGCATCGTACGAAAACGCTTTAGCAATTTCTATCATCTGCATTTGCGAAACTGACAATGTACCGACGCGCGCACGCGGATCGATATCAATATCCAGTTCATCAAATATCGCTTTGGTATCCCGGTACATTTTATCCTGGTCGACAAACATGCCTTTGGTGGGATAACGCCCTAGCCACATGTTGTCCATTACGGAACGTTGTAATACCAGGTTCAATTCCTGGTGTACCATCGAGATACCATTTTCAAGCGCTTCTTTAGCAGAATGAAAATCGATTTCTTTACCCTGAAATAAAATACTACCGGAATCTTTTTGATAGATTCCAAAAAGACATTTTAATAATGTTGACTTTCCAGCTCCATTCTCCCCCATTAAGGCGTGAATAGAATGTGGGCGGACTTTTAAATTGACATTATCAAGAGCCTTAACGCCGGGAAAGGACTTGTTGATGCCGCTCATTTCCAACAAGTATTCGCCTGACGACTGAGTATTAGTGCTGACCATAATTATACCTTGTTGGCCTTGCTGAGTGCGTAATTGAGGGCGCAACAGAATTGCGCCCACAGACATATACACTAAAAAATTCGAGTTGCAGGAAGGCGGTGAGTGAGTAAATCCCCAGTCACATAGATAACTATGTAACTGGGGTGAACGAGCACAGCCAACGCACAGGCAACTTGAAGTATGGTGTGTATAGGCTTATTTATTAGTGAACTCAGCCAGATTGTCTTTATCGACACCTACATACGGAACGCGAACAATTTTGTTCTCAATTTTCCAGGTTGTGCCGTCTGCCGCACCTTTGCCTTCAGCCAGGTTTTTCGCCAGATCGAAGGTTGCTTTCGCCTGGTTATTGGCGTCGTTCAGCACGGTACCGGCCATTGCGCCAGATTTCACCAGAGCCAGAGCTTCAGGCAACGCATCCACGCCAAATACCGGAACGCTGGTTTTGTTGTGTGCTTTCAGCGCTTCAACTGCACCCATTGCCATTGCGTCATTATTCGCAATCACAACTTCAATTTTGTTGGCGTTTGGACCGGACATCCACGCATCCATTTTATCTTTCGCCTGAGCGGTATCCCACATGGCGGTATCTAACTGCAGCTGCTCAGTTTTAATGCCTTTGTCGTTCAGCTCTTTAATCACGTAGGTAGTACGTGCTTCAGCATCCGGATGTCCCGGCTCGCCTTTCAGCAGAACAAACTGAATTTTACCGTCTTTGTTCAGATCCCAGTTCGGGTTTGCTGCCCAGTGTTTAGCAATCAAATCACCCTGGATGATGCCAGATTCTTTAGAGTCAGTACCGACATAGAAGGCCTTGTCATAGCTGTCCAGCGCTTTACGTGAAGGTTCTTTGTTGAAGAACACAATCGGTACGTTCTGGCCACGAGCTTTCTCAATTACCGTGCCTGCTGCAGCCGGGTCAACCAGGTTGATAGCCAGTGCTTTAACGCCTTTTGCCAGCAACACATCAATCTGATCGTTTTGCTTGGATTGATCGTTCTGGGAGTCGTTCATCAGCAACTGGACATCTGGCGCCGCTTTGGCATCTTTCTCAATAGCCTTACGCACCACAGACATAAAGTTATCGTCATACTTATAAATCGTCACACCAATGCGGGTATCAGCAGCGTGCGCAGCCGCGCCGAATAACATGCTTGCCATTACAGCAGACAGGGTCAACACCTTCTTATTCATGGTATCTCCGGTTTTATTATGCAGGGTAGTACTTGAGATAAATGCTCGGCAGGGCAGAACGTTACTAAACTGTTACTGAACGCCGAAGCTCACTTTTAAAAATATTTCTTCCGTGTCTGGCAACGCTCCAAAAACAGGCTTTAATTTTTGTTTAAGACGCCTATACCTCGATGAAAGTGATTATTCACCGTTACATAGTAGTTACAGCGCAACAAACAGTGTCATCATAGCTATGGCATTGTTAAGATACTGTGAATTTACTCACATATTGAAAACGGTTACATCGAGTGACATTATCAGTTAGTGATCGGTGCCGCATTCTGCCGCAACGCCACAGAATGACGACGCACCAGCGTTGGCATAAAGCAATGGGTCGCCGCAGGATCCAACGTACCCGCAGCGCCTTGTAGTGCGAGCTCTGTCGCCATTTTTGCCATTGATGCAATAGGATAGCGCACGGTCGTCAGCTGCGGATCGGTGTAACGCGCAATAGGGATATCATCGAAACCAATGATAGACAGATGTAACGGAATGGCGATGCCGTTGTCTTTTAGCGCAGTAAGCGCCCCGGCGGCCATATTGTCGTTGTAAGCGAAGACCGCCGTCAGTTGCAAATTACGTCCCAGCAGTTCCACCATCGCTGATTCTCCGCCCTGCATATCGGGCGAACCGGTGCCAACCCAGCTTTCTGCCGGAGTGATTCCGTTTTCTTTCAACGCGCTTAGCCACCCTTCTCTACGCATCGCGTCATCTTCAATACGATGACTTGACGCCAGATACCCTATGCGTTGGTGCCCGTTATTGAGCAGCATACGGGTCGCCATTTTGGCCCCGCTGATATTGTCCAGGCAGACACAACGGTGGGCGTAGCCCGGCACAATACGGTTGATCAATACCATTCCGGGGATCTGATCCATAAACTCCCCCAGTTCCTGGTCACTCAACGCTTTTGAGTGAACAATCAGCGCGTTACAACGCTGACGGATCAGGACTTCGATGGCATGACGTTCTTTTTCTGCTTCATGATAACTGTTACCAATCAGCACATACTTCTGATGCTGCTGGGCAACCATATCTACGGCTTTCACCAGCGCACCAAAGAACGCATCTGAAACATCCATCACCACTACACCAATAGTGTCACTCACCTGCGTGGCCAGCGCTTGCGCATTAGCATTGGGCCGATAGCCTAGCTGAGTCACTGCCTTCATTACCGCTTCGCGAGTATCTGGACTCACCAACGCGCTGTTATTCAGTACGCGGGAAACAGTCGCCACAGAAACGCCAGACTGACGTGCCACATCACGTATGGTGATCATATTCACTACCCTGTTTGAGATTGCGGTTGCCCACAGACACCCTGGATTGTGTATTTTGTCAGCACGATGAATAGCACTGCGTGAGTCATGTCACAGGAATGAAAACGCTTACATCCATTTTGTTAATGAATGTGATCCAGATCGTTATCTGGATGTTCCCGGCAATGACGCCCCTGAGGCACGCAGGGTTAGTTGACGCCACAGCCACTCCACCGGACCTTGCCGATAAAAACGTAGCCAAATGACGGAGAAAAGAAGGTTTATAGTCCAAACAGGGATAACGAAATACAGCAGTTCCAGCCGGTCAAACTTCATAAACAGACCAAACTGATAGAACAGTGTGGTGCAGATGAGCGTTTGCAGAAGATAATTGGTCAATGCCATGCGTCCTACGCAGGCAATGGCAATAACAAATTTAAAGCGGTTAAGTTGCGGCCAGAAACCAAACATCAATGCGGCGTAACCGATAGTCTGAAACGGTGCGCTCAGTTCTCGCGGGGCTTGTAACAGAAAAGCACACCAGCGATATGCCCACTCCAGATGCCATTGGGCGACGATAGCCGGCAGGTTAATCGCCATTCCGATGATGACCAACAACGCGCCTGTACGACGATAATGCGACAAACTGTATTGTCCTTTCAGCCAGCCGCTGCGCATCAATGCCGCGCCGAGCAGCATCATTCCCGCAAGCTGCCAGCCGTACTGCGCCCCCAGTGCCAGCAGGCTGTTCGACAGCATATCCACGCGGTTACTGACCGCTTCCATACCGCCGTTAATCTTCCAGAACTTTTCATACAGCAGTGCAGAGGCATCCGGCGTCCAGGCCCGGCTGGTTTCGCCCCCGGAAATAACGCCAAGCAGCAGCAATACGCCGATACCTACGAGGTAGAGCAGCACACCGGTATTAAACAGGCTTTTGACCGAAGGAGCGTCGCGGATCAGCCGCCAGCAGATAAGACCAATTAAGCCGTATGCCAGCAGGATATCGCCATCCCATAATAATAAGCCGTGAATAAAACCCAGCAAAACTAGCAGAGTGAGTCGCGACTGGATCCAGCGTTTGCCGCGCGGCAACAGCATTTGCAGGCCTGCGCCGAACAACAGCGCAAAAAGAGTAAGGAACTTCACCTGCGCGAAGAGATCAAGCACCGCCCAGGTCCAGGCATCCGACAGGGTAATGTTGCCATACCAGGCAGGGTTCAGGTATGCCGCCTTCGGCAAACCAAAGGCGCTAATATTGAGAAGCAGGATACCAAGGATGGCAACGCCACGAATAAAATCCAGCGTGACATTACGCTCCATGGTTCCCTGCCCTAATCAGTTGTGGTGACGCACGGCGCGCAGGAATTCCTGACGCGTATTCTGGCTGGACTTAAACAGCCCGCCAAGCGAGGTGGTAGTGGTCGCACTGGTCGCATCACGGATACCGCGCGCTTTCACGCAGTAATGCACCGCATCAATTGAAACCGCCACATTATTAGTACCGAGCAGCGTTTGCAGCGCGGTCAAAATTTGCTGAGTCAGACGTTCTTGTACCTGTGGACGCTGCGCAAAGAATTGCACAATGCGATTAATCTTCGACAGGCCAATCACAGACTCTTTCGGGATGTACGCCACCGTCGCTTTGCCATCAATTGTGACAAAGTGATGCTCACAGGTGCTGGTCAGCGTGATATCACGAACCGTGACCATCTCATCAACCTTCATTTTATTTTCAATGACGGTAATTTTCGGGAAGTTCGCGTAATCGAGACCGGAGAAAATCTCATCAACATACATTTTAGCGATGCGATGTGGGGTTTCCATCAGACTGTCATCGCTCAAATCAAGATTGAGCAATTGCATAATCTCGGTCATATGGCCGGAGATAAGACGTTTGCGCGTTTCGTTATCCATCTCATGCACGGGCGGGCGCAACGGGGTTTCGAGACCACGTGCGACCAGCGCTTCATGAACCAGGGCCGCTTCTTTACTGAGTGATGACATTTCTTCTTCTCCTGCAGGTGTGGCGCCTCTGCCCTGCGTGGGGCAAAGTTTTTAGGCTGTGTCACAGCCAGAACATTGTGCGTGAGGCGGCGCACATAATCCAGTATTCACCGCGATAATTATTGAAATTGGCGCAGCCTGTTAATGCACAGATCCTACTTGCCGTTCAACCCGGTGAGTATGAGTGTTAATGTAAAGTTATATAGATGATGAAGTATGTTTGCCCAATGCGGAAGTGAAAGTTACTCACAGTGCAATGAATAATCTGTATTATGATGGGTTCGCAAACACATTCAGATTCGACACAACAAGGAGCCACGCATGGAAATGCTTGAAGAGCACCGCTGTTTTGAAGGCTGGCAGCAACGCTGGCGTCACGACTCCGCTACGTTAAATTGCACCATGACTTTCAGCATTTTTCTCCCTCCGCCGCGCGATAACACCCCGCCTCCGGTACTGTATTGGTTGTCGGGTCTGACCTGCAATGATGAGAATTTTACTACCAAAGCAGGCGCGCAGCGTATTGCAGCTGAGTTGGGGATTGTTCTGGTGATGCCAGATACCAGCCCGCGCGGTGAACTGGTGGCCAATGATGACGGGTACGATTTAGGTCAAGGTGCCGGATTTTATCTCAATGCCACACAGCAGCCATGGGCTTCGCATTTCCGCATGTATGACTACTTGCGCGATGAGCTTCCGGCACTGGTTCAGTCACAGTTTAACGTCGGCGATCGCTGCGCCATCAGCGGACACTCCATGGGCGGTCACGGTGCACTGATTATGGCGCTGAAAAACCCCGGTAAATACACCAGTGTTTCCGCGTTTGCGCCAATCGTAAACCCATGCCGTGTTCCGTGGGGAGAAAAGGCATTTAGTGCCTATCTGGGCGATGATAAGACGACCTGGGCCGCATGGGATAGCTGCGCGTTAATGTTAGCCAGTAAGCCAGAAGATGCCATTCCAACACTCATCGATCAGGGTGACAGCGATCAGTTCCTTGCCGATCAACTTCAACCTGCGGTGCTGGCAGAAACGGCTCGTCAGACGGCGTGGCCGATGACGTTACGCATTCAGCCCGGATACGATCATAGCTATTATTTTATTGCGTCGTTCATTGAAGATCATCTGCGCTTCCACGCACAATATCTGTTGAAGTAACGCACTGAGGGCGTCCGCCCTCTTTGTTTCTCCATCATTTCCTCATTTTTTCTCCATTTTTATTTTGCCGCTATCTCATTGACTGAAAAAGCTTTTCCTTGCCAATCATATCAAACACAAATGATTCCAATTATCATTTGTGTTTACAAACATTCACACTTTTGTACAATCTCCTAGCTTCTTTACTTAAAAGAGTCCTTAAAAGACAAATACATATAATTGTCATGGCCTTTGTCATGACGAGTTGATCGTTACCCTAAGAATTCGAGTTGTAGGACAAAATGCAATTGCATTTTGAACAGTGCTGGCCCCGAAGGGGTGAGGCTCTCTTGCCGGATCATGCGGCAGGGGAGTAAATCCCAGGAACGCACATAAGTACGTTCCTGGGGTGAACGAGCTTAGTCAGCACACCTGCAACTTGAAGTATTACGGGTAAATTCATTTAAATGGAATGATACAAATGACTATACCTCACGTTAAGGCTGTTGCTGCCGCAGTATGCGTCGCCAGTCTCCCATCACTCGTCTATGCTGCTGACCAGGATACCGTCGTTGTTACAGCCACCGGGTTTGAGCAAAAAATTCAGGACGCCCCCGCCTCTATTTCTGTGATCACCAAGCAGCAGATAGAGGATAAAGCTTACCGTGATGTCACCGATGCGCTAAAAGATGTACCTGGCGTCGTCGTAACAGGTGGTGGTAGCAGCAGCGATATCAGCATTCGCGGGATGGCTTCGCAATACACGCTTTTCCTGGTAAACGGTAAACGTATCAGCACGCGTGGTACACGTCCCAACAGCGATAACTCTGGCATTGAGCAAGGCTGGCTCCCGCCGCTGGAATCCATTGAACGTATCGAAGTGATCCGTGGCCCTATGTCTTCGCTCTACGGCTCTGATGCAATGGGCGGCGTCATCAACGTAATTACCAAAAAAGTCTCGAATACCAAAGCCTGGACCGGCTCCTTGCATGGCGATGCCACTTTCCAGGAAGACCGGGATTCTGGCGATATTTACCAGACTAACGCCTATGCTTCCGGGCCGCTGATTGACGGGTTACTCGGCGCAAAAGTCACCGGTTTATTCTCTCACCGTGCAGAAGATGAAATCGTCAATGGTTACAATGAGCAGCGTATGCGTAGCGGGGGATTAACCCTGAACTTTACGCCGGATGATAAAAACGATATTGACTTCGATTACGCACGTGAACTGCAGGATCGCGACAGCACGCCAGGCAAGTCAATGGCCGCAGAGAGCTGCCGCAACGGCACCTGTAAGCCAAACAGCAAAAGCGAAAGCAAGTATGTGCACACCACCTATTCATTAACCCACAGCGGTTACTATGACGACTTCAATACCACCAGCTATGTTCAGCAGGAAGAGAGCGAGAATCCCGGTCGCCAGATGAAGTCCTACAACACCATCTTCAATAACCAGAACCAGATCTTCCTCGGGGCACATACCCTGACGGCGGGTGGACAGTACCGTTATGAAAAACTGCGCGATAACGGTAACCAGTTGCAAGCGGCAGATGGTCTGAACAAGCTAACTCGCTGGAGCTGGGCGCTGTTTGCCGAAGATGAATGGGCCGTTACCGATACCTTTACGCTGACCGGTGGTCTGCGTATGGACAAAGATGAAAACTACGGTGATAACTGGACGCCGCGTGGCTATGGCGTATGGCATCTTAGCGATCAATGGACCTTAAAAGGCGGTGTTTCAGCAGGCTATCGTGCACCAGACCTGCGTCAGTCATCTGCCAGTTGGGGACAGGTCACCGGCGGTGGTCGCCTGAACGGTATCATTGTAGGTAACCCGGATCTGAAACCGGAGAAAAGCCTGAGTGAAGAAATCGGGTTGCTGTGGGACAACGGTAACGACCTCAACGCAGGCGTCACTCTGTTCAACACTGACTTCAAAAACAAAATTACCGAAGTTCGCCGCTGTAACAGCAGTTCCGATCCTGCCTGCACCATCGGCACAACCAGTTACGATTTTGTCAGCGATCGGGTTAACGTTGATAAAGCCAACATGCGCGGCGTAGAGTCCACCTTCGGCTGGAAGATTACCTCTGACCTCAACTGGACAGCTAACTACACCTACACCGAGTCTGAGCAGAAAAGCGGTCAGTTCTCTGGTCAGCCGCTGAATAAAATGCCAAAACATATGTTTAACACTACGCTGGACTGGCAGGCTACGCAGGATATCGGCTTCTGGAGCCGTCTGAACTTGCGCGGTAAAACATCCGAGTACCTGAGCCGTACCTCAATGGCACAAGGAACCCCTTCCTATACTCAGGTTGACGTCGGCTTGCGTTACTACGCCAACAAAGATCTGTTGCTGACTGCTGGCGTGTATAACGTTCTGGATAAGCAAATCAATTACGATACCTACGACACCGTTCTCGATGGTCGTCGCTATACCGTTGGCCTGACTTACAACTTCTAAGTACAGTGCAATAAAAAACCCCGGCACGAATAATGCCGGGGTTTTTGTTATTTTGTCTGCCGGATGACGGCATAAATGCTGGATCCGGACAGGTCTGTCTAAAAGGTTATTTCTTCACTCGCCCCGGGAAGTGCATTTCGCTGTAGCGAACAAAATGGGTCCCTTTTGTCAGCTTGTAGCCAAACCAGATAATCAGGAACAGCGGGATACCGATATAGGTTGCCATCACACCGCCCCAGTCAATGGTATCTTTCAGGAATGCTTCGTAGTTTTGTCCCAGCGTAATAATCAGGCACAACACGAAAGCAAAGATCGGACCCAGCGGGAAGAAACCTGAACGATACGGCAGATCCTTCACATCATGCCCCTGCAGCACATAGCCACGACGGAAACGATAGTGGCTAATGGCAATCCCCAGCCAGGCGATAAAGCCCGTCATCCCGGAGGTATTCAGCAGCCACAGGTACACGGTCTGGTTGCCAAACATTGAAGTCAGGAAGCACAACCCTGCCACCACCGTGGTCGCATATAACGCATTACGCGGTACACCGCCACGAGACAGCTTAGCGAAAATACGCGGCGCTTTACCATCACATGCCAGGGTATAAAGCATACGCGTTGACGCATACATCCCGGAGTTACCCGCCGACAATACCGCTGTCAGGATAACGGCGTTCATCACCGCCGCCGCAGAAAGCAGGCCGGCGTGCTGGAATACCAGCGTGAACGGACTGACGCTGATGTCTTTAACATCATTGCGCAGCAGGCTTGGGTCAGTGTATGGAATAATCAGGCTGATGATCAAAATAGCGAACACATAGAACAACAGGATTCGCCAGAACACCTGACGCACAGCGCGAGGAATGTTCTTCTCAGGATCTTCAGATTCGCCTGCAGCGATACCAATCAACTCGGTGCCCTGGAAAGAGAAACCGACGATCATCGCCACGCCAATCATCGCCGCAAAACCACCGGCAAAAGGAGCCTCACCTGTCGTCCAGTTGCTCCAGCCCACCGGTTGAGCGCCTTTAAAGATACCGACGATCATCATCACGCCAACCACAATGAAGATAATAACGGTGGTAACTTTGATCAGCGAGAACCAGTACTCCGCTTCACCAAAACCCCTGACCGAGATGTAGTTCAGCAGGAAGATGACGCACAGGAACAACGCACTCCAGATCCAGCCGGGCGTATCCGGGAACCACCAGCTCATCACCAGTTGTGCAGCCACAAGGTCAACGGCAATGGTTACCGCCCAGTTGTACCAGTAGTTCCAGCCCAGCGCGAAGCCAAAGCCTTCTTCTACATAGTTCTGACCGTAGGTGGAGAACGAACCGGAAACCGGCATATACGCGGCTAATTCACCAAGACTGGTCATCAGGAAGTACACCATCAGACCAATCAGAATATAGGAAAACAGCGCGCCGCCAGGACCCGCCGCAGAAATGGTTGCACCAGATGCAACAAAAAGACCCGTACCGATGGAGCCACCAATGGCAATCATCGTCAGGTGACGCGCTTTCAGTTCACGACGTAGCGTGGGCGCTTCTGTGGTTTTAGTTTCGGAAACCATGTGAAAATGCTATCCATCCAAAAAATGAGGCGCGATTGTAGCAGACGAAACGGCATTCTTCCGGCACAAATGCGCTGTTATAAGAGACCTTCATGACTGGCCGCGGATTATAAGTAAAGCAGAGATTTGAAAGCGTGCAGACCAGATAAACATAGCCCCATCAGGTAAGAGCGTGTCGGCACTACCTGCTTCCGACACACCTGCGTCTTACCCGGCCTGTTCCACCTGATCGCTATAACGTAAAAAACGCAGCAGCGCATTGGAGAGGTGTTTTTGACGATGATGGACACGCCAGAGGGTGCGAACTAACCGCGGTAGTGGCACGGGAACTTCGCTCAGCGTTCCGGCCCGCAACTGTTCCTCAATGACACGACGCGACAGACAGCTAATCCCTAATCCATGACGCACAGCATGTTTAATCGCTTCTGAATTACCCAGCTCCATGGCCATTTGAAACCTCGGCAAATGCGACAACAGCAGGTAATCAACAAGCTCACGCGTACCGGAACCACGCTCGCGGAGGATCCAGGGCGACGCTGCCAGTTGTTCCAGCGTAACGGGCCCCTTCGTTAATGGCGAAGACGGCGCAGCAAAGACCACCAGCTCATCTTCCAGCCACGGTTCAGAGATAATTTCCGTGCTGTGGCAAGGGCCTTCGATAAGCCCAATGTCTACCCGAAAATCCAGTACCGCGTTGATAACATCCTGACTGTTGCCCACGCTCAGCTCCAGTGGCAAATCAGGAAAATCCTGCCGGTAACGGGCGATCATGGCAGGAAGAATGTAATTACCAATGGTGCTGCTGGCATATACGCGAATAGCGCCATTATCTTCACGAAAAAGCTGTTCAATTTCAGTTGTTTGCTCAAGCAGCGCCAGCGCGCGAGGATAGAGTAATCGCCCGTGCTCATTAACGACCAGGCGCTTACCCACGCGGTCAAATAGCTGGACACCAAGTTGCCCCTCTAAATCGGTAAGCGCGGCGCTAACCGCCGACTGCGACAATGACAACATCACAGATGCCTGAGTCGTCGAGCCGCTTTTCAGTACCTCAGCAAACACTTCAAGTTGTCGTAGGGTGATATGCATAGTCATTTTCCACCAGGTAGCCGTGCTTACCACTTATAAAGATTAATTATAAATATATAATCAATTTTATTTTTAAGCCACTTCACCTTACTATTTTGTCAAAGATTTCATTCCAATTCACAGGAGGGGTCATGACAGAACTCGCCCTACAGAATCATCGACGTACAGTGTGGCATTTTATTCCGGGGCTTGCCCTGAGTGCAGTTATCACCGGGGCCGCTTTGTGGGGTGGTTCCATTCCCGCCGTAGCGGGTGCCGGGTTCAGCGCCCTCACCTTAGCCATTTTATTGGGGATGGTTCTCGGTAATACCGTCTATCCACACATCTGGAAAAGCTGTGACGGTGGCGTACTGTTTGCCAAACAACATTTATTACGCCTGGGGATAATCCTCTACGGCTTTCGCCTCACATTCGCGCAGATTGCTGACGTTGGCGTCAGCGGTATCGTGATCGATGTGTTGACGCTGACCAGTACCTTTATGCTTGCCTGTTTCCTTGGGCAGAAAGTGTTTGGCCTGGATCGGCACACCAGCTGGCTCATTGGTGCCGGGAGCAGCATTTGCGGTGCAGCCGCGGTGCTGGCAACAGAACCGGTAGTCAAAGCAGAAGCCAGTAAAGTGACGGTCGCTGTCGCAACTGTGGTTATCTTCGGTACGATTGCAATCTTCCTGTACCCGGCAATGTATCCACTGCTGGCGCACTGGTTTAGCCCGGAAACCTATGGGATTTACATTGGCTCTACCATGCATGAAGTAGCACAGGTTGTCGCCGCCGGACATGCAATTACTCCGGATGCAGAAAACGCGGCAGTGATTGCAAAAATGTTGCGCGTTATGATGCTGGCTCCATTCCTCATCATCCTGGCTGCCCGTGTGAAACAGCTGTCTCCGGCGACCGGAGGGGAAAAAAGTAAAATCACTATTCCGTGGTTTGCCATCCTGTTTATTGTGGTTGCGATTTTCAACTCGTTCCACCTGCTACCGAAGTCCGTAGTGGACATGCTGGTTACGCTGGATACAGTTCTGCTGGCGATGGCGATGGCCGCACTTGGGCTTACCACTCACGTCAGTGCACTGAAGAAAGCAGGTGCTAAACCCTTACTGATGGCGCTTGTTCTGTTTGTATGGCTGATTGTGGGCGGCGGTGCGATTAACGTTGCCATCCACGCGCTGATGGCATGATCGATCACGACTAACCCTTGTTAACCCGCTATACTCTCCCCTTTTGAGTATGGCGGGTTTAACTTATGAAATATATTGGAGCGCACGTAAGCGCCGCTGGCGGTCTGGCTAACGCCGCTATTCGAGCCGCGGAAATCGAAGCGACCGCATTCGCCCTGTTCACCAAAAATCAGCGCCAGTGGCGCGCCGCGCCGTTGACGACCGAAGTCATAGATGACTTTAAGTCAGCCTGCGAGAAGTACCATTTTTCTCCGGCACAAATCCTGCCTCACGACAGCTACCTGATTAACCTCGGACACCCGGTGAGCGACGCGCTGGAAAAATCACGCGATGCCTTTATTGATGAAATGCAGCGCTGTGAGCAGCTTGGCTTATCTCTGCTTAACTTTCACCCTGGTAGCCATTTGATGCAGATCCCGGAAGATGAGTGCCTGGCGCGGATCGCGGAGTCGATCAATATTGCCCTCGCTCAGACTCAGGGCGTGACGGCAGTCATTGAAAATACCGCCGGACAGGGCAGTAATCTTGGGTTTAAGTTTGAGCATCTGGCGGCCATTATTGATGGCGTAGAAGATAAAACCCGTGTCGGTGTCTGCATCGATACCTGCCACGCCTTCGCTGCCGGATACGATCTACGCACTACTGCCGAGTGCGAAAAGACCTTTGCGGAATTTGAACGCATCGTCGGCTTTAATTATTTACGCGGGATGCATCTCAACGATGCCAAGAGCACATTTGGCAGCCGTGTTGACCGCCACCACAGCTTAGGTGAAGGCAACATCGGTCACGATGCCTTCCGCTGGATCATGCAGGACAAGCGTTTTGACGGTATTCCACTGGTACTTGAGACCATCAACCCTGATATCTGGGCAGAAGAGATAGCCTGGCTGAAAGCCCAGCAAACAGAAAAAGCAGTCGCGTAACATCGTTCCCGCGCGCCAGACAAACTGGCGCATCTCAGAAGTGAAAATCAAAGCTCTGGCATATGGTTACGCAAGATGCCCCAGAAATTTTCAGCTGTTTTATTCAACCGGGTATCCATCCTGTAAATATAGGCCTGAATTGGCACCATTAGCTCCGGTACCGCCAGTGAAACCAACCGTTTTGTGCGCAGTTCGTTAACAATCGACCATGCGGGCAACCAGGCGATACCATGTCCATCAAGCGCCATATTTTTCAGCAACTCACTCATCGAAGACATAAATAACGTGCGTCCCGTAATTCCGCCCACTTCCGCCAGATGGCGGTTAACCAACCGCCCCATATAAGATGTACTGGTGTAGTTCAATATCGGCACCTGCGGCTGCCAGATATCAAACAACGGTTTACCCTGCTCATCAGCAGCACAAACAGGGTACAGCTCTGATTCAAAAACTTTCAGGCCACAAAAAGGTGACTGCATCAGGTCTTCATCGCGAAATGAGATAATAAAATCACTTTTCCCTTCTCGCAGGGTGTTAACCGCCTGCACAACATCAATGGCCTCAACGTGATAAACAAATTCTTCGCCGTAGGCTGCCATCGAGTGAACTAATCTGGGTAGCATGGTAAGCGACAGCGAATGTGCCGCCGCAACTTTAATATTCGGCACTCCTAGCAAGTTATGACCGCTTAGCTCATCAAGATTACATTCCAGCTGTTGCAATAAGCTTCGTGTCTGCGAGTGAAACAACTTCCCCTCTTCCGTAAGTTGCAACGGCGAAGTGGTGCGATCAAATAACATGACTCCTACCGCCGACTCGAGCGCTTTGATCCGTCGGCTAAATGCTGGTTGAGATATATTACGTTGCTCAGCTGCCTGGGAAAAATGACGACAGGCTTCCAGTGTCAAAAAATCATATAACCATTTTGTCTCGATGTTTTTCATATCGGTCACACAGGTATTTAAATATGTCCATGAGCATATAACATCATGCCTGAGAATTTCAGGACATATCATTGACTCTCAGCAATTAGTGATTCGTTTTTTGCATGACACCTTCGTTTTTGACATTAACCTCCTGATGGTTTCTCCCATATGTTCGCGCTCGATTCTGACCAGAACCCATACTCTTTGCCGGGCGCTGGCATTCTGCCCCTGACGCAACACTCACAATCATGCGGTTTTTGCATTACAGCAAACATTATTGCATTTCTCATCGCCGTCATCAGCTGTTAAACATTAGCGAAAGAAAAAATACAGATTATTTATTAACGGTTAAATGAGGTATAAATCGTGAAAGGTTTAATTGGCGTACTTGGCGGAATGGGTCCTGCTGCAACCGTCGATCTTTTTAATAAATTTGTCACTTATACGGCAGCACAGTGCGATCAGGAACATATTCCATTAATTATATCATCTATTCCTGATATTCCCGACCGGACCGATGCTCTGATGCATCATGGTCGCTCCCCTCTTCCCGCTATGCGTGATTATCTGCATAAACTGGAAGATGCCGGGGCGGAGTGTATTGTGATTCCCTGTAATACCGCCCATTTTTGGTTCAACGAATTAAAAGATTCCTGCCATATAGACCTGCTAAGCATTGTTGATACAACGATGAATGAGGTTGAAAAATGCAGAAAAACCCGTATTGGGCTGCTGGCAACCAACGCCACACTCTACATGGGACTTTATCAAAAAGGTATAGAATCTCTTGGATTAAGCTGCATCAGTCCTGATACGTCCAGTCAGGAAAAAGTGATGGAAAGTATTTATTGCTTAAAAGCAGGTGATCTTAAGCACGCGCAAAAAATGATGCTTGAACAAGCCGAAATACTTTTCTCACGCGGTGCTGAAGTTATCGTTCTGGGCTGTACGGAAGTTCCTGTGATCCTTGCCGAAGCAGTTAAACAGTCACCGGATAAATATATTGATTCAACCGGATCATTAGTTCGTGCAGGTATTAAGTGGTACGAAAAAAGAGTAGGAAAGCACCATCTCCTGGCGCAATAAAAACAAACCTAACTAAATAAACATATTAACTAAACACTCACCTTTAACGACAAATTATTGTCTGGCGGAGATCATTATGATTTGGCTAGAAATTATCGTGGTATTAGGATCAATATTTTTTGGTATTCGTCTCGGCGGGATTGGCATTGGTTTATGCGGTGGACTGGGACTGGCAATTCTGACGCTGGGATTTGGTCTTTCCATCGGTTCCCCGCCCGTAGATGTTATTCTTATTATTATGACGGTTGTTGTAGCAGCATCTGCACTACAGGCCGCAGGAGGCATGGATTATCTGGTACGCATCGCCGGCAATTTTATGCGACGAAATCCAAAATATATTAATATTATTGCGCCAATTATTACCTGGTCGATGACCATTATGGCGGGAACCGGGTTTATCGTCTTTTCTACCTTGCCGGTAATTGCAGAAGTGGCAAAAGAATCCGGCATACGTCCCTCTCGCACGCTAGCTGGCTCCGTAGTCGCCTCCCAAATTGCGATATCTGGCTCGCCGATTAGCGCCGCCATGGCCGCGATGCTGACGATCATGGAAGGGAATGGCGTCAGCTTTATTCAGGTCATGGCGGTTTGTCTTCCGGCCTCATTCGTTGCCGCGATGGTTGCCGCATTAATCGCTTCACGCCAGGGATGCGAGCTGGAAGATGACGAAGTATATCTGGAGCGTCTGCAAAAAGGTCTGGTCCGTAAATATGAAGGGCAGCACAGCACTACGCCGGGAGCCAGGCTTTCTGTCGGCCTGTTTATGCTGGCAACAGTCGTCATCGTTATTCTTGCCGCATGTCCTCAGCTACGCCCCGGCTTCGACATCGGTAGCCCAATGAATACGCGGGATATCATTATTATCTGCATGCTGTCCGCCGCTTGCCTGATGGTGGTGTTGTGTAAAACATCCACAGATTCCATTGTGCTGACATCCACTTTTCGCGCGGGCATGAGCTCACTGGCAGTAATTCTCGGGATCGTAACGCTGGGCACAACATTTATTGATGCGCATCTGGCGGAGATTAAAAGTATCGCGGGCGATATTCTGCAGGCCTATCCGATGCTGTTGGCACTGGTACTCTTTGGTACCTGCGCGCTCCTCTATTCACAAGGAGCAACCACGCCACTGATTATCCCTCTTGCCGTCGCCCTCGGTGTACCAACCTGGGCCATACTGGCTTCGTACGTCGCGGTAACCGGGGTGTTTGTTCTGCCAACTTATCCCACGTCGCTGGCAGCAATGGAATTCGACACCACAGGGACAACGCGGGTTGGCAAGTATGTCTTAAACCATCCGTTTATGTTGCCAGGGTTAGGCGGCATTATTGCTGGTGTTGCCTTTGGCTTTATCATTGCACCCATGATTGCCTGAACCGCATAGCAAAAGGATTCGTTATGCCTCGCCCCATAGAATTTCAATGGATAACGCTTTAAGCATAAAAAAAGGGCAGAGAAATCTCTGCCCTTTGATGAGAGGAGGGTTATGCCGCTTTAGCGACAGCGTCCTCTTCCGGACGTTTCAGGAACGCATAGGCCAGACCTGCAACCAGCGTACCTGCGATAATTGCCAGCAGATATCCAAGAACCGGTGTAATTGCGCCAGGGATCAGCAGTACGAACAGACCACCGTGCGGAGCCATCAGCTTAGCACCTACCGCCATGGAGATTGCTCCGGTCAACGCACCACCGACGATACAGCACGGCAGAACACGCATCGGGTCACGGGCTGCGAACGGAATCGCCCCTTCGGTAATGAAGCACAGACCCAGAACCAGAGCGGCTTTCCCCCCTTCCTGTTGTGCTTTGTCGAATTTACGACGCGCAACAAGGGTAGACAGACCCAGTGCCAGCGGTGGCACCATACCCGCAGCCATGATTGCAGCCATTGGCGCATACGTTTGTGTACTCAGCAGACCCACACCGAAAGCATATGCGGCTTTGTTTACCGGTCCCCCCATGTCAGTACACATCATACCGCCAAGAATTGCACCGAGCAGTACCGCATTCGCCGTCCCCATGGTTTGCAGCCAGTGAGTCAGACCTTCCAGGATGCCAGCAACCGGTTTGCCAATGAGGTAAATCATCGCCAGACCCACCACCAGGCTCGAGAGCAGTGGAATGATCAGGATCGGTTTCAGCGCTTCCATACTTTGCGGCAATTTCAGCTTAGTGCTGATTAACTTCGCCAGGTAACCCGCAAGGAAACCGGCAATGATCCCGCCGATAAAACCGGAACCGGTGCTTACCGCCAACATACCGCCGATAAGACCCGGCGTCAGGCCAGGACGGTCGGCAATAGAGAACGCAATGTAACCCGCCAGAACCGGAACCATCAGCGCAAAGGCTGAGCCACCGCCAATCTGCATCAACGCCGCTGCCAGCGTGTTAGGCTCTTTAAATGCTTCAATACCAAACGCGAAAGACAGCGCAATACACAAGCCACCCGCAACCACCATTGGCAGCATGTAAGAAACGCCCGTCAGCAGGTGACGGTATGCGCCAGCACTCTCTTTCTTACCCTGTGTCGCTGTAGACTGTCCTTTCCCCGCAGGCTGGTAGAGGGTCGCTTCGTCGACGGCTTTATCCAGCTCTTGCTTCGTTTTCTTCAGTGCCAGACCGGTCGAGGTACGGTACATCGGTTTTCCGGCAAATTTCGCCAGATCCACTTCAATATCAGCAGCCACGATCACCAGATCAGCTTCGGCAACCTCTTCCGGGGTTATGGCATTACCCGCCCCAACAGAGCCACGGGTTTCAACCTTCACCCACCAGCCGCGTTTTTTGGCCTCGGTTTCAATGGCTTCAGCAGCCATAAAAGTATGCGCTACGCCCGTTGGACAGGCCGTTACCGCAACCACACGTTTCGGACCACTGCTTGCCACAGGTGCGGCAGCAGCTGGCGCGCTGTAGGGTTTTGCATGACTTTTCGCTTCGCTAAGGAATAACTCAGGATGAGCAACCGCACGACCAATATCACCCAACCAGACATTTTTTCCGTTCAGCGAAGTGTCATTCGGGAGTTTGTCGCCCAGAACAATCGCCAGCTCAGCATCATTAGGATTATCAATAATATCCAGATGCGCCTTATGCGCCGCCGCTCCAAGCAGGGTTTTCGCCATGTAAGCACGAGCCTGGCCGAGATTAGCGTCAATAATCAGCAGCGTTTTCATTATGCCTCTCCTGCTGTCAGTTAAACGGTTTTAAGTCGACACGCGCCATCATTGCGGCCAACTGAGGACGATCGGTAATACCCACATTACTTTGACTTACGGCCAGTGCAGCAACAGCGGTCGCCAGACGTAAGGTGTGTTCACTGGACTCACGCATCAGCAGGCCGTAAATCAGGCCGCCGACCATTGAGTCTCCCGCACCTACGGTGCTGACCACCTCAACGGATGGCGGTTTCGCAATCCATTCGCCTGAAGCGTTAACCCACAGCGCACCTTCCGCACCGAGTGAAATCACCACATGAGCGATACCCTGCTCGCGCAGTGCATGTGCAGCATCAATAACATCTTTCATTTCCGGCAGTTTACGGCCAGCCCAGATCTCCAGCTCGCGGCGGTTAGGTTTTACCAGCCACGGAGCCGCTTTCAGACCCGCGACCAGTGCTTCACGGCTACTATCAAAGAT
This sequence comes from Citrobacter sp. Cm046, assembly GCF_030333065.1. NCBI lineage: Bacteria > Pseudomonadati > Pseudomonadota > Gammaproteobacteria > Enterobacterales > Enterobacteriaceae > Citrobacter > Citrobacter sp. Cm046. The sequence continues at coordinate 97,521 of NZ_JAOWGP010000043.1, forward strand.
AATGCATGGACACTGGCTGCGCAGGCGCGTCATCCAGTCGGTGAATGCTTCCGGACTAACACCGGTCGGCAAGCTGCCGCTGACACACACCATGTCGAACTGCCCCAACCAGCTCAAGGAGTCATTCACAAAGCGTTCCCAGTCGGCTGGGGTGACTTCAAAACCAGAGAAATTGAAGTCTGAAACTTCGCCGTCTTTTTCAGTCAGTTTGACGTTAATACGGGTACGCCCCTGCACCACCTGAAAACGGTTAGCAATACCCAATTCGCTGAACAGTTGCTGAAAGCCATCCTGGTTGTCTTTACCCAGGAAACCGCCAACCGTAACGTCGATACCCAGATCTTTCAGAACTTTCGCGACGTTGATGCCTTTTCCAGCCGCGTGCAGACCGGTCGTTTTAACCAGGTTTACTTCACCGCGTTCAATTTCCGGGCAAAAACCGACAAGGTCGTAAGCCGGGTTCAGGGTGATAGTTGCAACACGTCTGCTCATTACGCGCCCTCCCCAAGACCTGCCGCGATAGCATCGCCAATCGCTTTCAGCGCCTGTTCAGCATCATCACCCTGTGCGGTAAAGCGCAGGTGATGTCCTTTCTTCACGCCTAAGGCAACGACTTTCATCAGACTACGTCCATTTGCCGGTTTTCCGGTTCCATCAAGATTTGTCACGGTAATTTCACTGTTAAATTGTTTAATCGTATTCACCAGCATGGTGCCCGGACGGGCGTGTAAACCATGCTCATTGCGCACCACAAACTCAGCGCTTAATACATCGTCAGTTAATGCGTCATCGCTGGTCAGCAGCGCCAGCACGGTAGCTGCGTCAGCTTTCAGTAAACGGTCAGCTTTATTGTTCAACAACAGATCGCCAAGGCGCTTCAGCACCGCAACGGGCTGCTCATCATTCATAGCAACGGTAATCAACGCCGCAGCCGTTTCACCTTGAACCTCAAATGCGTTGGCCGCACGACTGACCGCGATAGCGCTGCGCACATTGCCTTCAGCACAGTCATTCAGCCAAATCCCTTGACCGAGATTCATCGGTTGTTCGTTAATCGCTCTGGTGACGAATGTCGCATCGACCGCTCCAGCTTCTTTCAGCCGTGCAGCATTCAGCGCCTGCAGCGTCATCAGAGAGTTGGCGGCAACGTCCAGCGTCAGCATGTCATTATCAAGCTTCAGCTGTTCACTTTGCTTTTCGCCCATCAGTAAGGCGCGCAGTTCTTCTGCTGTAGTGGCTGATTTCAGTTGCTCAGCCACCGAATCATCACTCAGCACGTGCGTCAGTTGGCGCAGTAAACCGAGGTGTTCATCCGAGCTGGCTGCAATACCGATAGCCACATACGCGACCTGGTCTTCACCCCAGGTCACGCCTTGCGGGAACTGAAATACCTGCACACCGGTTTTCAGCACGCGGTCGCGCGTATCCGTTGTACCGTGAGGTATAGCAATACCGTTGCCAAGGAAAGTGGATGTCTGTTGTTCGCGTGCCAGCATGCCATCGACGTAGCCCTCCGCGACGTTGCCCGCTTGTACTAACGCGGCTGCAACCTGACGAATGGCCTCTTCTTTGTTTCCGGCCTGCTCGCCCGGGTGTATATCCTGAACAGATAACTGGAACATGGTTCTCCTCTCCTGCCGAATTGAAACGATTCAGCTAACATGAGAAAAAAGGCGCCACCCGACTCCATCATTTAAAATCTGATAGCGCTGAAACGTTTCAAGAAGTCTTGATCTTTCTGCTTCAGCACGCAAGTAAAGTTGTAGATTTGCTTGCTGAATTTAGATGTAACGCACATTTTTTCTTCTATGTGTGGAAATTGCTGACGCAAAAAATAGGGTTACCCTATCATGTTCAGCATCGTCAGCATGCTGTTTTCTCAGACTGAAATGCGATTTTGATTTTTCATGCTGATTTTGATTTAGCTCCTTGTTTGTTTTCTGACAAGCAGCGTAAACTCCGCCTCTCTTCACACCACTGATATCGAAACATGCATAACACCCCCGTAGCCGCCACACCAAAGGCGTTTGATTTAACGTCTTCGGCGTTTTTGCTTGTCGCTTTTCTGACGGGTATTGCTGGCGCATTGCAGACTCCTACACTCAGCCTTTTTCTGACCGATGAAGTCCATGCCCGCCCAGGGATGGTGGGTTTCTTTTTTACCGGCAGTGCCGTCATCGGCATCCTGGTAAGTCAGTTTCTGGCCGGGCGCTCTGATAAAAAAGGCGATCGCAAGAACCTGATTGTTTTTTGCTGTGTGCTGGGGATGCTGGCCTGCGTGTTGTTTGCCTGGAACCGTAACTATTTTATTTTGCTGTTTGTCGGTGTTTTTCTCAGTAGCTTTGGCTCTACCGCTAACCCACAAATGTTTGCCCTCGCCCGCGAGCATGCCGACCGCACAGGCCGGGAAGCCGTGATGTTCAGCTCAATTTTACGCGCACAGGTTTCACTGGCATGGGTGATCGGTCCCCCTCTGGCCTACGCACTGGCGATGGGGTTCAGCTTTACGGTGATGTATCTCAGCGCTGCGGTCGCATTTATTATCTGCGGCGTCATGGTCTGGCTGTTCTTACCGTCCATGAACAAAAACGTCCCACTGGCAACCGGCGTAGTCGAGGCTCCAAGGCGTAATCGTCGTGATACGCTTCTGCTTTTTGCAATCTGCACATTAATGTGGGGCACCAACAGCCTCTATATTATTAATATGCCGCTGTTCATCATCAACGAACTGCACCTGCCGGAAAAACTCGCAGGCATCATGATGGGTACCGCCGCCGGGCTGGAAATACCGACAATGCTGATCGCCGGATACTTTGCTAAACGGCTGGGTAAACGCCTGTTAATGCGGATCGCTGTAGTCGCCGGTTTTTTATTTTATGCCGGTATGCTGCTGGCGCACTCACCGGTTATTTTGCTCGGTTTGCAACTATTGAACGCGATTTACATCGGCATTCTCGGCGGAATTGGGATGCTCTATTTTCAGGATTTAATGCCGGGACAGGCTGGTTCAGCTACCACCCTGTATACGAACACCATCCGCGTGGGGTGGATTATTGCAGGTTCGCTGGCGGGCATTGCCGCTGAAATCTGGAATTATCATGCCGTGTTCTGGTTCGCGCTGGTGATGATTATCGCCACCGTATTTTGCCTCGCGCGCATCAAAGACGTTTAAGAGCCTGATGGGACTGGCTCTAGGGTGCGGTCAGCGCTTCGAGTTCAATAAGATACAGCATTGCCTGGTGCGTTGTTTGCCCGCACATTTCCGCGCTGGGCTGCAAACCTGCACACACTTTTGGGCGCAACTCAGAACCAAAGAGTTTACAGCGCAGTGATTCATCAAGCTGAACGCACGGTGTATTGGCAGGCTTGCCATCAGGCATGCCAGGGATAGGGCTGGAGATAGAAGGCGCAGTGCAACATGCACCACAATCCGGACGGCATTCCATACAGTATTCTCTTTAACGTAAACCATCGGATGGTGCAGGTAGCGAACAGTATACACACAATCACTCGATAAGCATCGGGGCAGCAAGTGAATGAGTCCCGGAAGCGTACACGTAAGACGCCCCTGGAGTTATAAGCGCAGCCAACAAAGAGGCAACGTCAAGGATGATGTGTGTATCCCCTTTTTTGCACCAGCAAAAGTGACAATTCCGCTTGCCTGAATGGCCCGGCGCGAGTAGTTTGACGCGATATTTTAGACACTCCCCACTACAGGATTTTTTCGATGCCAAGAGCGAACGAAATTAAAAAAGGTATGGTACTGAACTACAACGGCAAACTGCTGATTGTAAAAGATATTGATATTCAATCACCAACCGCACGCGGTGCAGCTACGCTGTACAAAATGCGTTTTTCTGATGTCCGTACCGGTCTGAAAGTTGAAGAGCGCTTCAAAGGCGACGATATCGTAGATACCGTTACGCTGAGCCGCCGTGGCGTTGATTTTTCCTACGTTGATGGCAACGAATATGTCTTTATGGATAAAGAAGACTATACCCCGTATACCTTCACCAAAGACCAGATTGAAGAAGAGCTGCTGTTCATTCCGGAAGGCGGGATGCCGGACATGCAGGTTCTGACCTGGGACGGCCAACTGCTGGCGCTTGAACTGCCACAGACCGTAGATCTGGAGATCGTTGAAACGGCACCGGGCATCAAAGGCGCTTCAGCAAGTGCGCGTAACAAACCCGCCACTCTGAGCACTGGTCTGGTGATCCTGGTTCCTGAATATCTGAGTGCGGGTGAAAAAATCCGTATTCACATTGAAGAACGCCGCTATATGGGCCGTGCAGACTAACTTTTCGCAGCGACACAAGTTAAAAGGGACAGCATCTGCTGTCCCTTTGTTATTTTCAGCTCTGGCTGCTGAGGTAAAAATCGTCCATCAAAAGAGATTCCAGATACAACTCATCTTCACGCATAAAATGCGTTATGACATTAACCGCCTGAGGATAAAATCCCTCTTCGTCCCGGTGCAAGCAGCTTTCCCGTAACAGCGGTGCCCAGCACATGATGTGATGATGCAAAAAGTAATATTGCGCGGACAGCTTCTCTTTATTGGCAACCATTCTCGCCATCAATGACAACTGTACAGCAATATGGTCGGCAGTCTCATTTTCATGCGGTGTCAGCCCATACTCAACTAACAGCACATTCATTTCCCTGCGTTCTTCGGCCGCCGTCGTATGTGGATAATGTCCCGCATAGGGAGAAACACCGCCGGGAGGCGCCAGCAAAAACAACGAGGCAAAATCCGCCGCCAGCTCCAGTTGTCGGTCTTCACGGCGCAGCACCCGGGCAAGGCTGCGTTCCAGATTTTTGATATCAAAAGACAACCCAGGGATCGCCGTTAGCGACGCCAGCCACTTTCGGTTTTCCCCACTTTCCAGGCTGGTGAGTTGCTCCTCGTGCAGCTCACGGAACAGCAGTTGCGAAAACCACTGGTATACCGCTGCACGCTGCTGAAAAATGTGATTATGCTGCACTAACCTTCTCCTCTTTCATGACCTCCGGACCACCGAAACCCGTGACCTGTGGGGCACTCCCCTGGTATCGTTCCACCTCGACCAGTACCGTATGCGCTGAAGGTCCCTGCGCCAGTTGCGATGTACCGACATCCGCACTCAGCACATTCGGATCGCCATAGGTGCATAACGTGCCCGATTTCCCACCTTCTTGCGGCGAATACCACGCTCCCTCATGAATTCGGATAACGCCAGCCGCGTAGTCAGGGCTGATTACCACGCCCGCCAGCACCTGACCACGGGCATTAAATACGCGCGCAATATCCCCGGCTTTTAAGCCACGCGCACGGGCATCCGCCTCGCTCATGTACAACGGCTCTCTTCCAGCAACCGCATAGGTATTACGAAACGCATCGCTGGAACAGAGCTGGGAATGAAGGCGTTTATCCGGGTGGCAGGATTGCAAATGCAGCGGATATTTATCTTTCTTACCAGAATGGCTGCGCTCAAATGGCTCCATCCACACCGGATGTCCAGGACAATCCTGATACTGGAAACCAGCGATGGTTTTACTGTAGATTTCAATCAGACCGGAAGGCGTTCCTAACGGATTGATATCCGGCTGTTCGCGAAATTCTCCATGTCGCACCCACGGCTTCCCGACAGGATATTCAATGTATCCTTCGCCCTGCCAGAAGGTTTCAAAGTCCGGCATACTGACGCCAAGTGATGACCCGGTTTTCACGCCCTCTTCATAAATGGATTTTATCCACTGCATTTCATCGCGCTTTTCGCGATATGTCTCTTCCTGACCAAAGCGTTTGCACAGACCGGCAAAGACATCAAAGTCGTGTCGCGCTTCAAACTGGGGTTTGACAACCTGGCGGACGGCCATCAGCCCTTTATTCGAATGTGTACCAAACTGCTCAATGTCGTTACGCTCAAAGCGCGTTGTCACGGGCAGGACGATATCTGCAAAACGACAAGATGCCGTCCACTGATGATCGAGAACTACCACGGTTTCCAGCTTCTTCCAGGCATCGATCATCCGGTTGCGATCCTGCTGGGCATGGAACGGATTGGCCGCGCTGAAAATCGCCATTTTGATGTCAGGAAAAGTTAATGTTTCACCATTGAAAGCGATCTTCTTGCCCGGCTCCAGCAGACAATCGATCATTCGTGAGGTAGGAATATGCTCCGAAGCGCCGCGAAAGTCCGCTTTGTATTTCGCAGCAGGCGGGTTGTTGATACTGCCGAGGCCACTCAGTACGGGGCCCGCAGAGGTGACTGTACCGCCACCGTTGTAATGCCAGCCAAAGCCCACACCGCCACCAGGCAGCCCAATTTGTCCAGCCATGCTGGCCAGTACCACCAGCATCCAGGGATATTGTTCGCCATGGTGCATACGCTGCACGCACCATCCACCCATAAATTGTGTGCGCCCCTTCACCAGCAAACGGGCAAAATCGCGAATTTGCTCCGCAGTCAGGCCGCAAATTTCCGCCGCCCACTCAGCGTTTTTCGGCTGTTTGTCGCTCTCTCCCGTCAGGTACGGCAAAAACTGCTCGAACCCAACGGTGTAATCGCTGATAAACTCGGCGTCGTATAGTTTTTCTTCGTACAAGGTATGTGCGAGCGCCAGTAGCAAAGCAACATCAGTTTGCGGTCTTACCGCCAGTTGTTCACAGCCAAGATAGTTTTGCGATTTGCTGCGTACGGGATCGACGCTGATAACCCGCATTTTACCCTGCGCGACGGCCTCTTTAATCTGCTGCCAGTATCCAAATGCGTCGTGATCGGGAACGAGGAATTCGATCTGTAAGTTCTTGATAGGATCGCAACCCCATAGCACGATTGTATTGGTATTTTCGATAACCAACGGGAGCGAAGTTTGCTGTTCATAGACTTCAAGCGAGCCAATCACGTGAGGCAAAATCACCTGCGCCGCTGCAGCTGAATAGTCGCCAACGGTAGTGACATAGCTACCGTGCAAGCCAAGTCCCCGGTCCATCGCGCCGCCGGCCTTATGGTATTTTCCAATCATTTGCCAGTCCGCCAGTCCGGTAAATACGCCCGAAGAACCAGAGGTCTTTTGCACCCGCTCCAGCTCCTCATAGAACAGATCCAACGCCTGATCCCAGCTCACACGGACAAAACGGTTATCGCCACGTTGGTTGCGATCTGACTTTTCACGTTTGCGTAACCAGTCCAGCCGCACCATCGGATAGCGCACGCGCGATGGGTTATAAACCACTTCCCGAACGGCATTGAGCATATCGCAGGGATATTTATCATGTTTGAATGGACGGGTATCTATCCATTCACCGTTCACGACTTTGGCTTCAAAAGCGCCAAAGTGCGAACCTGACTGGATCCATTGCTCAGGATTTTCACCTGCAGCCCAGACCTTTGAGATCAGGGGATTCGGCCCTAATGCGCTGGCGGCGCCAACGGCTAACATTCCGGTCAAAAACCGTCGACGTGACGGGTTAAAATCATGAATATCCATAAATTATCCTTTTGTATTGTTAGATTCAGGTACATCGCTGGCGTGAGTCTGGAGATATTTCAACAGCGTGCGATCTTCCACCGGATTAAGCCGGTAGTAGGTGGACATGGATTTCAAGCCGGCGATCCAGCCATTAGCGGTATAACGACTCGTTGGCGGTGTGCTATGACAGGCGCTACAGGTGGACTGCAACATCTGATCGGCGTATTGCCAGATGGAGTCAACATTGTCGGTAAAACCATCCGCAGAACTCCAGGCAATCACGCTCACCAGTTGCCATTCCTGATGTGACTCAGGATCAACCTGAGTTTGCTGAATCTTCACATTATTCATCAGCGAAGCATCTAATACGGCAGCGAAAACGCGTTTGCCCATATACTGAGTTATCACCCGACCACGTCCTTTGCTTTCCCGCCAGCCGGTCAGTTCTATCTGAACGTTTTTCCCCTCTCTTTTCAGCACACGCACTTCCGTTGCCGGGTACAGCATGGCTTTACCTGCAGCACTCTCTGCTGTGGCAGCCAGTGATTTTTCACCTAACGAATACAGCGTCGTCGCCGTGGGTAATTGTTCACCCTGACTCTGCAATTGCTTGTAACGATCGCGAAAACCGCTGCTCATATCGGGTTTGTGATGTGCAATGCCTTTGTGGCAGTCAATGCAGTTACTGTTCTTTGCCGCAGCCGCCATCATTTGTGCCACAGCATTAGCAGACTGTTTAGCGTGATCCATCGCTTCATAGCTATGACACGATTTACAGGCCGCGGAATTGTTAGCGCTCATGCGCGCCCATTCCCGTTGCGCCAGTTCCGCACGCTTTAGATTGAATTTCTCAGGCGTATCGATCGAAGGAGAGATAATGGTGTGGTATAGATCGTTTAACGCTTCCGTCTTACGTATCAGGGTTGGAACAATACCCGGTGGAATGTGGCAATCCTTACATTCCGCGCGAACGCCAGAGGCATTTCGAAAATGCACGCTGGTTTTATATTCCTCCCCTGCAGTACCCATCGCGTGGCACGATAAACAAAACTCAGTGGTGCTGGTGTAATGTACGCCCTGCCACGTTCCCCAAATGACGAAAGACATTGCTACTGCTCCGCCGAATACGCACCAAAGCGCGTTTTTTCTTATCCACGACATACTTGCCTCCATTATTTTAATAGCGACACGCTAAGGGATAATAAAAATCAAAAATAGAGACACTGAAGGTGGGGCGTAGGAACAGCACCGACTCTATGAGGCGCGTCAAAATAGTGGAAAGCCGAAAGTCGTAATATGCCAATAATGTTTTAATAAGGAATTTCTCATGCTGACACTGTCTCTCAACAGAGAAAGCCGTACTCCACTGCAATTGCAGATCTTTCAATTTTATTTCCAGGCTATTCAGCAGGGAGATTTGCTTTGCGGTGACAAACTGCCCTCTATCCGTGAGCAAGCCCAGACGTTAAATGTTGCCAAGATTACGATAGTTATGGCGTATGAAAAGCTCATGACGGCGGGCTTTATTAAGAGCCGGCAGGGTATTGGTTATGAAGTGATCTTTACGGCTCCTGTGCGTAGCCCCCCAACACACGTGACCTCTGCAGAAGGCTCTCCGCCAGTAAAGCCCAAGCCTGCGGGGGCTTCCACCGATGTCTACGGTGAGATGGGTAGAGAGTTCTATTGCCGGATGGGCGTTCCCGATCCCAATGCCTTTCCCTGGGCAAGTTGGCGAAAATGGAATAATGCTCCCAGTGTACTTAAGGAACAATTGCTTACTCGTTATCATTCACCAAATGGATTATTTCCATTACGTGATCAAATGGTCAGATACCTTAATTTATCCCGAGGTATTAATACTCGTGCAGAGAACATCATTATTACCAATGGGATTCAGGAAGGATTATCTCTGCTTAGCCAAATATTTATTATTCATCATGCTGTATCACAGAAAAAAAAGTGTCATGTTGTGACCGAATCCCCTTGTTATTCTGGCGCATGGCACCTGTTTAATTATTACGGCGCGGATATTACCCCTGTTGCAGTCGATAGCCATGGCCTACGCACTGATAATTTACCCGAAGTTGAAACCCAGCTTTGTTATGTGACACCAGCTCATCAATACCCGATGGGAAATGTTCTGTCGTTAGAACGACGAAAGTCATTACTGACCTGGGCACAGCGCGTTGGAGCCTACATCATTGAAGATGACTATGATGCCGTTTTTACCTACGGAGAGAATCCTCTTCCGGCACTGAAAGCCATGGACTATCACGATCGGGTTATCTATATGGGGACATTCTCAAAAACGCTGGGGCCGGGGGTGCGTCTCGGCTATCTCGTTTGTCCTGATGAGCTTCTACCGGCTGTACAGAATATGAAAGCGCTAAATAACAACGGCAGCCAGTGGTTATTGCAGCAGTTTTTAGCTGAGCTCATGCAAAATCAGGTGTTTTATACCCATCTTGGCAAACTTGCCTGCAGCTATGTAGCACGTCTTACCCTATTGCGTGACGGCCTTTCAGTTTTGTTTCCTGAAGGGAAAATCGATGGTGCGACGGCAGGCCTGCACCTCTCTTTGCGCATAGCCAGATCACCCGAGGTTATCGCAAAACTGCAAGCGCGCTGTCTGCAGGCAGGTATCCGTTTTGATACGCTGGAGAACATTGAAAATGGTTCGGAAGATGCCTGGCGTAAAGAGAACAGCGACGCTGTCATGTTTTTCGGTTTTGGTGGGTTGCAAATACAGCAGATAAACAAGGTACTGACGGTGCTGGAGCAGGCATTATTGCAGCCCTGGTGATGAACAGGGATCGAGCCTGACGCTCAATCCCTGTTAGCGACATTACAACAGATCGCGGAACTGTGTTTGTTTCAGTGCCAGTTCAACACCACGAACTTCAGCCAGCCCTTTCAGACGACCAATAGCAGAGTAGCCTGGGTTGGTTTTTTTGTGCAGATCGTCAAGCATCTGGTGTCCATGATCCGGACGCATCGGGATTGGACGCAGATCGCCCGCCTTCTTACGACGCTGTTCTTCGGTCAGAATGGCAGCCACTACCGATACCATATCCACATCACCTTGTAAGTGTGCGCCTTCATGGAAAGTTTTCGGGTTTTCTTCACGGCAGGTTGAGCGCAAATGCGTAAAGTGGATACGATCGCCAAAGGTTTCAATCATTTTCACCAGATCGTTATCCGCACGCACACCGTATGATCCGGTACACATGGTGAAACCGTTATAGATGCTGTCTACCGTTTCTTTCAGCCACTGCATATCTTCAATCGTAGAAACGATACGTGGCAGGCCGAGGATCGGGCGTGGCGGATCGTCAGGATGTACGGCCAGGCGCACGCCAACTTCTTCTGCTACCGGTACGATCGCACGCAGAAAAACAGCCATATTATTACGCAGATCATCTTTGCTGATGCCGTCGTATTCCGCCAGACGCGCGCGGAATTGATCCAGGGTATAACCTTCTTCAGCACCTGGCAGACCAGCGATAATATTGCGGGTCAGCTTTTCAATATCAGCGGCGCTCATGGAATTGAAATAGTCCCGGGCCTGGCGCTGCTCTTCCACGGTGTAATCCACCTCAGCGCCTGGACGTTGCAGGATGTGCAACTCAAAGGCTGCAAACGCTATCTGATCAAAACGCAACGCTTTAGAGCCGTCCGGCAACTGATATTCAAGGTCAGTACGCGTCCAGTCGAGAATCGGCATGAAGTTATAACACACGGTATCAATGCCGCAGGTCGCCAGATTACGGATACTTTGCTGATAATTCGCAATCCACGTTTGATATTGCCCGGAGAGCGTTTTGATATCTTCGTGAACCGGAATACTTTCCACCACCGACCAGGTCAGCCCCTTTTCAGCCAGAATGGCCTGGCGTTTTTGAATCTCTTCGACGGGCCACACTTCACCGTTGGGAATATGGTGCAAGGCGGTCACAACACCAGTTGCGCCAGCCTGACGCACATCATCAAGCGATACCGGATCGTTAGGTCCGTACCAACGCCAGGTTTGTTCCATTGGTTCACCTCATAAGTTGTTATACCAAATTAAGTTGCGCGAATGACGACTACCATACAGGCATCCGTTGAATGATCAACAGAACGCCGATGATTGATTGATCAAGCTCACATTCCCCGGATAAATAAGGCACACCAATTTAATTTGCTGTCATATAACTTTATACTGGCATTGTTAATTAATGGTTAATCAGGTGTATTTAATGAAAACTATTGCCTCCGCCCAACTCCCGGAAAATGTACTGATGCCTCAGTACGATCGACAACAATTAAAAACGCGGATCGTACATTTTGGTTTCGGGGCATTTCACCGTGCTCATCAGGCCTTATTGACCGATCGGGCACTGAATGCACAGGGTGGCGATTGGGGAATTTGTGAGATCAGTCTGTTCAGTGGCGATCGACTGATGAGTCAACTTCGTGAGCAGGATCATTTATATACCGTGTTAGAAAAAGGCGCGCATGGCAATCAGTCAATTGTTATTGGCGCCGTCAAAGAGTGTCTGAACGCTAAGCTGGATTCACTGGCAGCCATCATTGAAAAATTCTGCGAGCCACAGGTGGCTATTGTTTCCTTAACCATCACCGAAAAAGGTTACTGTATTGATCCGGCGACAGGGACGCTTGATATCTCCAACCCGCGCATTGTTCACGATTTACAGACGCCGGATGAACCGCACTCAGCACCAGGTATCATTGTTGAAGCCCTGCACCGCCGACGCGAACGAGGAGTGCCTCCTTTTACCGTACTCTCCTGCGATAACATCCCGGACAATGGCCATGTGGTAAAAAATGCCGTACTGGGAATGGCAGAAAAGCGATCGCCTGAACTGGCGCTGTGGATACAAGAGCATGTCAGTTTTCCTGGCACCATGGTAGACCGCATTGTCCCGGCCGCGACCGAAGAGTCACTGGATGAAATTGCCCATGAATTGGGCGTTGCCGACCCTTGCTCAATCAGCTGCGAGCCTTTTATCCAGTGGGTCGTCGAAGATAACTTTGTCTCTGGTCGCCCCCAGTGGGAGCGCGCGGGCGTACAGATGGTCGATGACGTTCTGCCGTGGGAACAAATGAAACTGCGAATGCTCAACGGCAGCCATTCGTTTCTGGCCTATCTCGGTTATCTGGCCGGATTTCAACACATCAGCGACTGTATGCAAGACAGTGCGTTTCGTAAAGCCGCTTACTGCCTGATGCTCAATGAACAGGCCCCCACGCTGCAAATCACCGACGTTGATTTAGACCAGTACGCCACCAGCCTGCTGGAACGCTTTGCCAACCCGGCGCTAAAGCACAAAACCTGGCAAATCGCGATGGACGGGAGCCAGAAATTACCGCAGCGCATGCTGGAAAGCATCCGCGTACATTTAGCGCGCCAAAGCGAATGGCCCTTGCTGGCACTCGGTATTGCGGGCTGGATGCGTTACGTTAGCGGGGTGGACGATGCAGGCTCAGCCATAGATATACGCGACCCGATGAGTGAAAAAATCCGCACAATTGTCGAGCGCAGTACGGAATCAGAGCGTGTCACCGCATTACTTTCCTTGCACGAAATTTTTGCCACCGATCTGGTGCAAAATTCGCAATTTGTCAGCGCCATTGAGCAGGCATGGCAACGTATTGCCCAGCACGGTGCGCACCAGGCCGTAATTGATACGTTAAAAAATTAACGATTTCTGCCATTAAGAGCCTATCCCATTAGGCGTAGATTGTTGCAGTCAGTTTGGATACGAACAGCGCGGAACAACCGAAGCGTGCATGCAGTACGTGAGGATTATGGGCACTGCCAGGATACAAAATGACAAATAAAATAGCCTAATGGGATAGGCTCTAAACAGGACGAAGCATTCCTTCGTCCTCTCTCCCCTTCTCTTTTTCATTTTTTTTCGCCAGGATTATTGAACGCTATCACGGCATTTTATAATTCTGGAGCAAACGTGACTAAAACCAACCTCATTACCGGTTTTCTCGGCAGTGGCAAAACCACCTCGATTCTTCATTTACTGGCGAACAAAGATCCCGCAGAGAAGTGGGCCGTGCTGGTCAATGAATTTGGTGAAGTCGGCATTGACGGTGCTTTGTTGGCTGACAGCGGAGCGCTGCTAAAGGAGATCCCCGGTGGCTGCATGTGCTGCGTTAACGGTTTACCGATGCAGGTTGGTCTCAATACGCTGTTGCGCCAGGGAAAACCTGACCGGCTGCTGATCGAACCTACCGGTCTTGGGCACCCAAAACAGATTCTGGACTTACTCACCGCTCCGGTTTACGAACCATGGATCGATCTGCGCGCCACGCTTTGCATCCTTGACCCACGCCTGTTACTGGACGAAAAAAGCGTCGCTAATGATAACTTCCGCGATCAGCTAGCTGCCGCAGATGTCATTGTCGCCAACAAATCAGATCGCGCCACAACGGAAAGCAAGAATGCCCTGCAAACCTGGTGGCAGCATTACGGCGGAAATCGCCAGTTGATTCATGCCGAGCACGGAAAAATTGACGGGCAGTTACTGGATTTACCGCGACTGAATCTGGCTGAACTTCCCTCCAGCGCAGCGCACACCCACCAACATGCTGACAAAAAGGGGTTGGCGGCGCTGAGTCTGCCTGCACAACAACGCTGGCGTCGTAGCCTGAACAGTGGCCAGGGTCATCAGGCCTGCGGCTGGATTTTTGATGCTGATACCGTGTTCGATACCATCGGCCTGCTGGAATGGTCACGTCTTGCCCCGGTCGGGCGCGTAAAGGGCGTTATGCGTATTAAAGAAGGACTGGTGCGGATTAATCGTCAGGGCGACGACTGGCATATTGAGACACAAAATGTCGCACCGCCGGACAGCCGTATTGAACTCATCTCAGACACTGAGACCGACTGGAATGCGTTACAGAGCGCATTGTTGAGGCTTCGTTTAGACGGTTGCGCGTAAGGTTGCCTGCGTTTTTAGCAATGGAAAACGACGATGAAAACTCGATACCCTCTTATCCTTATGCTCAACATCGCTGGCCTGGCGCTGTTTCTGTCATGGTACATTCCGACCGGGCATGGTTTCTGGTTTTCTATTGATTATGGCGTCTTCCACTTTTTTAATCAGAAACTGGTTGAAAGCCCGCTCTTCCTGTGGATTGTTGCAATCACCAACAATCGGGCATTTGACGGCTGCTCATTGTTGGCGATGGGCGCACTAATGCTGAGTTTCTGGTTAAAAGAAACACCAACCGGGCGCCGGCGTATTGTCGCTATTGGCCTGGTGATGCTGCTCACTGCGGTGGTATTAAACCAGTTGGGCCAGGCGCTTATTCCGGTTAAACGCGCCAGCCCCACCCTGATGCTGGATAATATTAATCGCGTCAGTGAACTGCTGCATATTCCAACCAAAGATGCGTCAAGAGACAGTTTCCCTGGCGATCACGGTATGATGCTGCTTATTTTTTCCGCATTTATGCTGCGTTATTTCGGAAAAGTCGCAGGATTAATCGGCCTTATTATCGCTGTGGTTTTTGCATTTCCGCGTGTAATGATCGGCGCTCACTGGCTCACTGATATCGTGGTCGGTTCAATGACGGTAGTATTGATTGGACTGCCCTGGTGGCTAATGACGCCATTAAGCGACCGGATGGTGACTCTTTTTGCTAATTATCTTCCGGGTAAAAACAAACATTTTTTAAACAAATAACGCAAAGTAATTAACATCATCAGGGATACTTCTGATTCCCTGATGATGTTGAACAATAATTCATCATTTTAACTGTCATTCTCCTGTCATCTTATTCCTGTTGAAAATGAATGGATTGCATGTTTCCCACCCTGATTGTTCTTATTTTGACCAATGCCGTTTATTCACTTTCTGTATCACTTTTTCTTATAAAAAATCACATAAAATGACTCGCAATGACCGTAGCGATCGGGTAATCTCGAACTCGTTTTGCCTCGCGGGATAATTATTCTCTTTATGAATAAATTTGTGCGTTCTGCCACAGATTTGACCTTAAAGAATTGTCTCATCGTGCGTGGGTAATTAGTCTCGTCACGTTTGGCATTTTTTATAACGATATTTATCGTTAAGGACTTCAAGGGAAAACAAACAAAATGGTCAAATCTCAACCGATTTTGAGATATATCTTGCGGGGTATACCCGCGATAGCAGTTGCGGTTCTGCTTTCTGCATGTAGCACAACGAACACCGCCAAGAATATGCATTCTGAGACGCATGCTGTGGGCAATGGAGATAACTCTTCACTGCAAGCCTCTCAGGATGAATTTGAAAATATGGTTCGTAATATCGATGTTAAATCACGAATCATGGATCAATATGCTGACTGGAAAGGTGTGCGTTACCGCCTTGGCGGCAGCACCAAAAAAGGCATCGATTGTTCGAGTTTTGTACAGCGTACATTCCGTGAACAATTTGGTTTAGAGCTTCCTCGCTCAACCTACGAACAACAGGAAACGGGTAAATCCGTTTCGCGCACCAATCTGCGCACAGGCGATCTGGTTCTGTTCCGTGCTGGCTCCACTGGACGTCACGTCGGTATTTATATCGGTAACAATCAGTTTGTCCACGCCTCGACCAGTAGTGGCGTTGTTATCTCCAGTATGAATGAGCCTTACTGGAAAAAACGCTACAACGAAGCTCGCCGGGTCCTGAGCCGCAGTTAATTTTCGTTTGGCAGCTATCCCTTGGCTATCCTGATGAGACTTTTAAAAAGCACTGCTTAGGCAGTGCTTTTTGCTTTACGCCTTCACTTAAGAAAAATCTCACTATGTGAGTCATTCCAGGTTATAGTCATACAGATTAAGCGGTTTAATAATAAGCGGTTACTTCGGGTAAACATCAGGAACTATGTTCAAACGCGCCTCTTCTTCCGGTCGGAAAATCCTGCTCACCTGTGTTTTAACGGGGTTAATCGTTGCATTATTCGTCAGCATTCTGCAATTTTTCATGTCATGGCATAATCGAGAAGTTAAGTACGATACGCTGGCGTCCGATATACAGCATCATGTGGAAAAATACTTCGCAGAACTTAGCTTTACTGCCCAGGCACTACAGCCTCTGATCCCCAAAAGCTGTCAGCAAGTTTCATCTAAGCTCACTTCCAGCGCGGCTTTTAGCCTGAATGTTCGCGCTTTTTTGCTGGTAAAAGACGGCATCGCGTTCTGCTCGTCAGCAACCGGAGCGATGGACTCCCCTATTCAGTCATTGATACCCGGCCTGGATATCAGTAAAAAAATCGATATGGAGATCCAGTCTGGTACACCGATGATGCCGACCAAACCAGCCATAATGATTTGGTACCCTCATCCATCACTGGATAATAGTGGCGTATTTGCTTCTCTGAATATCAACCTGGCCCCTTACCTTCTCTATACTGCCCGGCAGGATGATTTTAAAGGTTTTGCCCTGCTCATCGGCAACACCGCAATCTCGACATTTTCTGCGCGATTAATGACGCTTGCCGATCTCCCCGATACCCCCTCACGTGAGGTGGCAATAGGTGACCTGCCGCTAAAGATACGGTTGTATACCGATGAGTGGACATACAACGACGTATGGTATGCAGTCATGTTGGGCTGCATGGGCGGGGTCATTGCCGCTTTACTCTGCTATTACATTTACTCAGTCCGTTTACGACCGGGTAAAGAGATCCTGGCAGCTATCAAGCACAATCAGTTTTATGTGGTCTACCAGCCCGTTATGGATATGCAGACGCTGGAAGTTAAAGGTGTCGAAATATTATTGCGCTGGCGCGATCCTACCGCAGGCGAAATTCCCCCCGATGCGTTTATTCACTATGCCGAATCACAGCAGATGATTGTGCCGTTGACCCAGCACCTGTTCGAGCTGGTGTCCCGGGATGCACCTGTGCTGCAAAAAGTGTTACCTGTTGGGGCCAAATTAGGGATCAATATTGCACCGACTCATCTGCACGACGAAAGTTTTAAAGACGATATTCAGCAACTGAAATCCTCGATGCCTGCGCAGCATTTTCAAATAGTCCTGGAAATTACCGAACGCGATATGCTTGATCAGCATGGAGCGACTCAAATATTTGAGTGGTTGCATTCCGCCGGGTTCGAAATTGCCATTGATGATTTTGGCACCGGCCATAGCGCACTCATCTATCTGGAACGTTTCACCGTCGATTACCTGAAAATCGATCGCGGTTTCGTCAAAGCTATTGGTACAGAAACCGTGACATCCCCGGTGCTGGACGCCGTATTGACTCTCTCCAGACGCCTCAATATGCTGACGGTTGCTGAAGGGGTGGAAACCCTGGAGCAAGCCCGTTGGTTACGCGCCCATGGGGTTAATTTTTTTCAGGGATATTGGGTCAGCCGTCCGCTGACTCTTGATAATTTCGTACGCTGGATGGCTAAACCCGATATGCCAAAATGGTGATGGCGTCATGTAATGTGTACAAACACGATACAATAGCCGACGAATCCCTTATTGTTCAGGCATGATATCTGTTGGATAGCGACAGGTGACTGGAAAAGGAAACCATCTTCATATGATCCGACGCGTATTATTACTTTTCATCGCCCTGATTGGTTTTAGCGTACAGGCCCAAACCATCAAAGAAAGCTATGCGTTTGCTGTGCTGGGCGAACCAAAATACGCGTTCAATTTTAATCACTTCGATTATGTTAATCCTGCAGCCCCCAAAGGGGGACAGATCACCCTCTCAGCCATTGGTACATTCGACAACTTTAACCGCTATTCAGTGCGTGGCAATCCCGGTGCGCGCACCGAAACGCTCTATGACACCTTATTTACCACGTCTGACGATGAACCAGGCAGTTACTACCCGCTCATCGCCGATAGCGCACGCTATGCTGACAACTACTCATGGGTAGAAATCACGATTAATCCACGCGCGCGATTTCACGATGGTTCACCCATCACCGCCGCAGACGTCGCATTCACCTTCCAGAAATTTATGACAGAAGGCGTGCCGCAGTTTCGTCTGGTCTACAAAGGCACGACCGTCAAAGCAATCGCCCCGTTAACCGTACGGATTGAATTAGCCAAGCCAGGCAAAGAAGACATGCTCAGCCTGTTTTCATTACCCGTTATGCCAGAGAAGTACTGGAAAGATCACAAGCTCAGCGACCCTTTGCCCTCCCCTCCACTCGCCAGCGGTCCTTACCGCATCACCCAGTGGAAAATGGGACAGTATATAGTCTATTCGCGCGTCAAAGATTATTGGGCCGCTGACCTGCCGGTCAATCGCGGGCGCTGGAACTTTAATACCATTCGATACGATTACTATCTTGATGACAACGTCGCCTTTGAGGCGTTTAAAGCCGGGGCTTTTGACCTGCGCCTTGAGAGCGATGCTAAAAACTGGGCAACACGCTATACCGGTAAAAATTTTGCTAATCACCACATCGTCAAAGATGAACAAAAAAACGAATCCGCACAGGATACTCGCTGGTTAGCCTTTAATATCAAACGTCCGGTATTCAATGACCGGCGTGTACGTGAAGCCATTACGCTGGCTTTTGATTTTGAATGGATGAATAAAGCTCTGTTTTATAATGCCTGGAGCCGAACAAACAGCTATTTTCAGAATACGGAGTATGCCGCGAGAAATTACCCTGACGCGGATGAACTGGTCATACTCGCACCAATGAAGAAAGATCTGCCAACCGAGGTTTTCAATCAAATCTATCAGCCCCCGGTATCTCAAGGCGATGGTTACGATCGTGAGAATTTGTTGAAAGCTAGTGCGTTACTGGATCAGGCTGGATGGGTGTTGAAGGGCCAGCGGAGGATTAACAGCACCAACGGCAAACCACTGGCATTCGAACTGTTACTCCCGGCAGGCAGTAACAGTCAGTGGGTATTACCGTTTCAACACAACCTGCAACGGCTAGGCATTACCATGAATATCCGCCAGGTTGATAACTCGCAAATCACTAACCGTTTGCGCAGTCGCGACTATGACATGATGCCGAGGTTATATCGCGCGACGCCATGGCCAAGTTCTGATCTGCAAATCCTTTGGGCCTCAGAATATATCGATTCCAGCTATAACGCCCCTGGCGTGCAAAGCCCGGTCATTGATAAGTTGATTAACCAAATCATTGCGGCACAGGGTGATAAAGCAAAGCTGATCCCTTTGGGACGCGCGCTGGACAGGGTATTAACCTGGAACTATTACATGCTGCCGATGTGGTTTATGGCAGAGGATCGCCTGGCCTGGTGGGACAAATTTTCACATCCGGCCATCCGCCCCATTTATACCATTGGTCTGGATACCTGGTGGTATGACGTTAACAAAGCGGCAAAACTTCCCGCAGCCAGACGACAGGGAGAATAAATGGGCGCTTATCTGATACGACGTCTGCTGCTGGTGATCCCGACACTTTGGGCCATCATTACTATCAACTTTTTTATCGTGCAGATTGCACCTGGCGGCCCAGTCGAGCAGGCAGTTGCCGCCATTGAATTCGGTCAGTCCGGGGCATTGCCAGGCGCGGGTAGTGAAGGAGTTCGCGCCAGTCATGCGCAAACTGGCGTCGGGAATATCAGTGACAGTAATTATCGAGGCGGACGCGGCCTTGATCCGGAAGTGATCGCCGAAATTACCCGCCGTTACGGATTCGATAAGCCCATTCACGAGCGTTATTTCAAAATGCTCTGGGACTATGTTCGTTTCGACTTTGGCGATAGCCTGTTTCGTAGTGCCTCGGTAATCACGTTGATTAAAGACAGCCTGCCAGTTTCAGTTACTCTGGGGTTATGGAGTACGCTCATCATCTACCTGGTGTCGATTCCACTCGGGATCCGTAAAGCGGTGTATAACGGTAGCCGCTTTGACGTGTGGAGCAGCGCATTCATTATTATCGGCTATGCGATCCCCGCCTTCCTGTTTGCTATTGTATTGATCGTTTTCT
This sequence comes from Citrobacter sp. Cm046, assembly GCF_030333065.1. Classification (NCBI taxonomy): domain Bacteria; kingdom Pseudomonadati; phylum Pseudomonadota; class Gammaproteobacteria; order Enterobacterales; family Enterobacteriaceae; genus Citrobacter; species Citrobacter sp. Cm046. The sequence continues at coordinate 117,913 of NZ_JAOWGP010000043.1, forward strand.
TTGCTGGCGGCAGTTACTACGACCTCTTTCCCTTACGGGGCCTGGTTTCCGCTAATTTTGACACACTGCCCTGGTATCAGAAGGTAACCGACTATCTCTGGCACATCACCTTACCGGTGCTGGCAACGGTGGTTGGCGGATTTGCCGCGCTGACCATGCTGACCAAAAACTCATTTCTGGATGAGGTTCGTAAGCAGTATGTTGTCACCGCACGAGCCAAAGGCGTTAGCGAAAAGAATATTCTGTGGAAACACGTTTTCCGTAACGCCATGCTGTTAGTGATAGCAGGCTTCCCAGCTACCTTTATCAGCATGTTTTTCACCGGTTCGCTGCTTATTGAAGTGATGTTTTCGCTTAATGGCCTGGGATTACTGGGTTATGAATCTACCGTGTCACGCGACTACCCGGTGATGTTTGGCACACTCTACATCTTCACCCTGATCGGCCTGCTGCTCAATATCCTGAGTGATATCAGCTATACACTGGTCGATCCTCGTATAGATTTTGAGGGACGCTAATGCCGCGATTAAGCCCCGTCAATCAGGCCCGCTGGGCACGTTTTCGCCATAATCGTCGCGGTTACTGGTCGCTATGGATTTTTCTGGTGCTGTTTGGGCTCAGCTTGTGCTCCGAACTGATTGCGAACGATAAGCCATTGCTGGTGCGCTATGAAGGCGGCTGGTATTTCCCTCTCGTCAAAAACTACAGCGAAAGCGACTTCGGCGGACCGTTGGCAACCAAAGCCGATTATCAGGATCCGTGGCTACAGCAGCGTCTGGAAAGTCAGGGATGGATCCTGTGGGCTCCCGTACGCTTTGGAGCCACCAGCATTAACTTTGCCACCGACAAGCCCTTCCCTTCTCCACCGTCGGTACAAAACTGGCTGGGTACGGATGCAAATGGTGGCGATGTGCTGGCACGGATCCTCTATGGCACACGTATTTCGATTCTTTTTGGTTTGATGTTAACCCTGTGCTCCAGCGTTATGGGCGTTATGGCGGGTGCGCTACAGGGCTACTACGGCGGAAAAGTGGATCTGTGGGGGCAACGATTCATTGAAGTGTGGTCAGGTATGCCGACGCTGTTTCTGATTATTTTGCTATCAAGCGTCGTACAACCGAACTTCTGGTGGCTGCTGGCCATCACGGTACTGTTTGGCTGGATGAGTCTGGTTGGTGTGGTACGCGCCGAATTTTTACGCACGCGAAACTTTGATTACATTCGCGCCGCTCAGGCTCTAGGCGTGAGCGATCGCAACATTATCCTGCGCCATATGTTGCCGAATGCAATGGTCGCCGCCCTGACCTTTTTACCGTTTATATTATGCGCCTCAATCACTACGCTCACATCACTGGATTTTCTGGGATTCGGCTTACCGCTCGGCTCACCATCGCTGGGAGAACTCCTTTTACAGGGTAAAAACAATTTGCAGGCACCGTGGCTTGGGATCACAGCCTTTGTGTCCGTAGCCCTCTTACTCTCGCTACTGATTTTTATTGGTGAAGCGGTGCGTGACGCGTTTGACCCCAACAAGGCGATATAAGATGACACAACCTCTGTTAGCCATTGAGAATTTGTCGGTTGGTTTTCGCCAGCAGGAAACCGTGCGTACCGTGGTCAATAATGTCTCGTTGCGTGTTGAAGCAGGTCAAACCCTGGCACTGGTGGGTGAATCTGGCTCGGGTAAGAGCGTCACCGCGCTGTCGATTTTACGTTTATTGCCCTCCCCTCCGGCGGTATACCTCTCCGGCGATATCCGTTTTCACGGTGAACCATTACTCCACGCTAACGAGCAGACGCTACGCGGCGTACGGGGAAATAAAATCGCAATGATTTTTCAGGAGCCGATGGTGTCGCTGAACCCGCTCCATAGTCTGGAGAAACAACTCTATGAAGTGCTGTCACTTCACCGGGGAATGCGTCGGGAGGCTGCACGGGCAGAAATCCTGAATTGTCTGGATCGCGTAGGGATACGTCAGGCGGCAAAACGTCTGGGGGACTATCCGCACCAGCTTTCCGGCGGCGAACGCCAGCGCGTCATGATCGCGATGGCGCTACTAACACGTCCGGAGCTGTTAATTGCCGATGAACCCACTACCGCGCTGGATGTGTCCGTGCAGGCACAGATCCTGCAACTGCTACGGGAATTGCAGCGCGAATTGAACATGGGTCTGCTGTTTATCACCCATAATCTCAGCATTGTGAAAAAACTGGCAGATTCCGTTGCAGTTATGCAAAACGGTCAGTGTGTTGAACAAAATCAGGCCGGGATACTGCTTTCATCCCCTTCCCATCCCTACACGAAAAAATTATTAAACAGCGAACCTTCCGGCGAGCCGGTACCGTTACCGGCCGGACAATCTCCCTTGCTGGAAGTTGAGCGTCTCTGTGTCGGTTTTCCCGTTCGCAAAGGCATCCTCAAACGCGTAGTGGACCATAATGTGGTGGTTAATAACGTCAGCTTTTCTTTGAAAGCTGGGGAAACGTTAGGGCTGGTAGGTGAATCAGGCTCAGGCAAAAGCACCACTGGCCTGGCTCTACTGAGGCTAATCGCATCACAAGGGAGTATTGTATTTGATGGTCACGCGCTGCATACGTTAAATCGTCGTCAGCTGTTGCCGGTGCGCCATCGCATTCAGGTTGTCTTTCAGGACCCAAATTCTTCACTGAATCCGCGTTTGAGTGTGTTACAGATCATTGAAGAAGGATTGCGGGTTCACCAGCCAACCCTTTCGGCAGAACAACGCGAAGCACAAGTGAAAGCGGTCATGGCAGAAGTGGGGCTGGATTCTGAAACGCGACATCGCTATCCTGCGGAATTTTCCGGTGGTCAACGCCAACGCATCGCAATTGCCAGAGCCTTAATTTTAAAACCATCACTTATCATTCTGGATGAGCCAACATCCTCACTCGACAGAACCGTACAGGCGCAAATCCTGACGCTGCTGAAGTTATTACAGGAAAAGCATCGCCTGGCTTATATCTTCATCAGCCACGATTTGCATGTTGTACGTGCGTTGTGCCATCAGGTGATTGTGCTAAGGCAGGGAGATGTCGTGGAACAGGGGCAATGCGAGCACGTATTTAACGCACCACAACAGGAATATACGCGTCAGCTGCTCGCGCTAAGCTGACGCTCAAAACGGATTGTTGTTTGAAAAAGGTTCCGCTATCGCCACACCGAAATTTTTCAGCCTGCAGGTTGCGGCAAATTCATCCTGGCGATTTACAAACAGGCACGGTTCCCCTTCACATTCCAGAACGGAACAAGGAACCTCAATGTCGCTGAGCGCCTGACTGAGTTTATGCATTACCGACCACGCGCTGTCACCGTCGGGACTGAGCAATTTGAGCGCCACCAGGCTGTTCTCCGTGCTCTGACCGTTTTGCGGAATCGGTTCAACCTTTGAACCTGCGAAACCCACCGACCAACGATAGCACTGCGGCAGACGATGAACGATTGAGAGTTGTAATGTAGTCACTTTTATTCCCCGGAAGCACAATTACTTCACAATTATTTTACACTAATATTAACACATCATTGACATCACGTCTTTAGAGAGTTAGTAAACGTTTACATCCAGTCCGTATGCGGCTTACTTAGCCAGGTATTTAAATTTATTTATCAATTCGGACATCTTTGCGGGCTATATGTACTCGTTTCTGCGATCTAACTCAACCTTTTTAACTACAATGGTGTGACTTTTTACATAAATTGATTTTACATAAAATAAACATAAGCTGGGGAAATGATAGATTTGCTGTTGATGTACATCAACTCTGAAGGCCTTGTGGCCTCCAGGTTGTGTATTAGATCACCGTTTTTTTTGCACGGCTGGCATAGAGATAGAAAAGAATTGAACTGGTAGCACAAAATGCTATCGACCAGATCATCGGCCAGGCCGAATTAAAGGTCGCCAGTGACAACAGCGCACCAACAATAGCGCCAATGCCAAAGCGGAAAGTCCCGGCCAGCGATGACGCCGTACCTGCCATATGTGGGAACTCATCCAGAATGACTGCCATCGCGTTTGATGACACCATCGACACGCAACCGACAAACGCAGCAACACCAACCACCAGCGCCCAGAACCCTAGCCCGAACAACGCGCTGAATACCATCCAGCCTGCCATAACGAACTGGATCCATAGCCCGGTGCGGAACATATTTAATGCCCCAACCCGACGGACAAATCGGCTGTTGATAATTGTCATTACAAACAGGAAGACGATGTTCAGCGCAAAGTAATAGCCGAAATTCTGCGGCGAAACATGGTTGATCTCAATGTAGACAAAGGGTCCGGCGCTAAGGAATGAGAACATCCCAGCAAAACTAAACCCACTGGCCAGCATGTAGCTCAAGACCCGCTTGTGTCGAAACAACGAGGCGAAGTTCCCCATTGTCGTGCGCAGGCGAAACGGCTGACGGCGCTCGACGGGCAGAGTCTCTTTGATAAGGGTAAAAATCATCACCGAGGCCAGAATTGCTGCTACGGCCAGGATCCAAAAGATGTAGTGCCAGCTTAACCATACTAATACCCAGCCCCCCACGATCGGGGCCATCAACGGAGCAATTGTCGTGACCAGCATGACGAATGACATCATGCGCGAAAATTCTTCTTTCGGATAAATATCGCGCATCAGAGCATTGATAACCACGCTCGCTGCCGCAGCCGCCAGGCCGTGGAAGAAACGCATAATGATCAATTGATCGATAGTTTGCGCCAGCGCACAAGCAACGGCCGCCGCGGCGAAAACCAGCGTTCCCCCCAAAATCACCGGCTTGCGCCCAATGCTGTCTGCCATTGGGCCATAGAGCAGCTGCCCTACCGCGAATCCCAGAATATAGGTACTGAGAGTCATTTGCGCACTGCCCGCAGGCACGCCAAACTGAGCTGAAATCACCGGCAGAGCCGGAAGATACATATCGATCGACAACGGCATCAACATGGCCAACAAGCCAAGGATAAAAACAATGGCAATTGAAGAGTTCTGCCGGGTGGTCACATTTAGCTCCTGAAATTAACGAGGGGTTAAGTTAACGCTGGCAATTTCTTCTTCGGTCAATGGACGGTACTCACCAGGCGCAAGATCGTCATCAAGCTTGATGGCACCGATTCGCTCACGATGCAGCGCCACAACGTGGTTCCCCACGGCAGCAAACATACGTTTAACCTGATGATAGCGCCCTTCACTGATGGTCAAACGGACCTGCGTAGGCGTAATGACTTCCAGCACCGCCGGTTTAGTGAGATCTTTCTCATTATGCAGTTGAACACCCCGGGTAAACTGTTCGGCGGTATCTTCTGCCACCGGCGACTCCAGCGTCACCAGATAGGTTTTCTCACAATGGTGACGCGGAGAAGTGATGCGATGTGACCACTGTCCATCATCGGTCATCAGTACCAGCCCGGTGGTATCAATGTCCAGACGCCCTGCCGCATGCAGTTTGTAGGCAACAGGCTCATCAAGGAAATAGAGCACCGTCGGATGATCCGGGTCATCCGTTGAGCAAACATAGCCCTGAGGTTTATTAAGCATAAAATAGCGCGGGCCATTTTGTTGAACCAGGGAATTGCCGTCATATTCAACGTCATGTTCTGGCAGCAGTTTAAACGCGCTATTTCTGACGATTTCACCATCAACGGTAACACGGTTACCACGGATTTCACGCCCGGCAATAGCGCGGCTGACGCCGAGTTGCTGAGCGATAAATTTATCAAGTCGCATGAGTGTGATTTTGCCTGTAACAATACGGAAATCGAGCGTTATGCCCGAAAAGTGGAGCCGTTTTCCGCCCAGTATAACGAGCTAACAACTTCCCTCAAGGGAAAAAGATTCGTGGCATACTATTCATCGTTACCATTTATCACAGTGAGACCATGACTTTTACACTTCGTCCCTACCAAAAAGAAGCCGTGGATGCCACGCTCAACCACTTTCGCCACCACCGCACACCTGCGGTAATCGTCCTGCCAACCGGAGCCGGTAAAAGCCTGGTGATTGCCGAACTGGCTCGCGTGGCGCGTGGGCGCGTGTTAGTGCTGGCACATGTAAAAGAACTGGTCGCGCAAAACCACGCAAAGTACTGCGCACTAGGGCTGGAAGCTGATATTTTTGCCGCGGGTCTGAAGCGTAAAGAGAGTCATGGAAAAGTGGTTTTCGGTAGCGTGCAATCAGTCGCACGCAATCTTGAGGCGTTTCAGGCTGAGTTTTCCCTGTTAATCGTCGATGAGTGCCATCGCATCGGTGATGATGAAGAAAGTCAGTATCAGCAAATCCTTACTCACCTGACCAAAGTAAACCCTCACTTGCGCCTGCTCGGTCTTACCGCCACACCTTTTCGTCTCGGTAAAGGCTGGATTTACCATTTTCATTATCATGGCATGGTGCGCGGAGATGAAAAGGCGCTGTTTCGCGACTGCATTTACGAATTACCGCTGCGCTACATGATTAAACATGGCTATCTGACGCCACCAGAACGCCTTGATATGCCAGTAGTCCAGTATGACTTTAGTCGCCTGCAGGCGCAGAGTAATGGCTTGTTTAGCGAAGCTGACCTTAACCGGGAGCTGAAAAAGCAGCAGCGAATAACGCCGCATATCATCAGCCAGATTATTGAGTTTGCCCAGACGCGCAAAGGGGTAATGATTTTCGCCGCCACCGTTGAGCACGCTAAAGAGATTCTCGGGCTGTTACCTGCTGACGATGCTGCTCTCATTACTGGCGATACACCAGGAAGCGAGCGCGACGTACTTATTGAAAACTTTAAAGCACAACGCTTTCGCTACCTGGTCAACGTGGCGGTATTAACCACCGGATTTGATGCCCCGCACGTCGACCTCATTGCGATCCTGCGCCCTACCGAGTCAGTTAGTCTTTACCAACAGATTGTCGGGCGCGGGTTACGACTGGCACCAGGCAAGACCGATTGTCTGATCCTCGACTACGCAGGTAATCCACACGATTTGTACGCCCCGGAAGTCGGCGTGCCGAAAGGGAAAAGCGACAATGTCCCGGTACAGGTTTTCTGTCCAGCCTGCGGGTTTGCAAACACCTTCTGGGGAAAGATGACCGCCGATGGCACGCTAATTGAACATTTTGGCCGACGCTGTCAGGGCTGGTTTGAAGATGATGATGGCCATCGTGAACAGTGCGATTTTCGTTTCCGCTTTAAAAATTGTCCGCAATGCAATGCTGAAAATGACATCGCCGCCCGGCGCTGTCGTGAGTGCGATACCGTCCTGGTCGACCCGGATGATATGCTAAAGGCGGCGTTGAGGCTCAAAGATGCGCTGGTCCTGCGCTGTAGCGGAATGGTGCTACAGAATGGTCAGGATGACAAAGGCGAATGGCTGAAAATCACCTATTACGATGAAGATGGCGCAGATGTCAGCGAGCGCTTTCGCTTGCACACTCCCGCTCAACGCACTGCGTTTGAGCAGCTATTTATTCGCCCTCACACCCGAACACCGGGTATTCCATTACGCTGGATAACCGCCGCCGATATTCTTGCGCAACAGGCCCTGTTACGGTATCCCGATTTTGTGGTCGCACGCATGAAAGGTCAGTACTGGCAAGTCCGAGAAAAGGTCTTCGATTATGAAGGCCGCTTCCGGCGAGCACATGAATTACGTGGTTAATTGTACTTTTGATTGATGTACCAGCCGTTTGAGTATAGAATCTCGCCCGCTTTTGCATACGCAAAGCAGATCACTTACCTGTTGCTGGGTCGCCTGTAACAGGACTTAATTAAGAGAGATTTAAATGTTTACTATCAATGCAGAAGTACGTAAAGAGCAGGGTAAGGGTGCGAGCCGCCGCCTGCGTACCGCTAACAAGTTCCCGGCAATCATCTACGGTGGCGCAGAAGCCCCGATTGCTATCGAACTGGATCACGATTCAATCATGAACATGCAAGCTAAAGCTGAATTTTACAGCGAAGTTCTGACCATCGTTGTTGACGGTAAAGAAGTTAAAGTTAAAGCTCAGGCAGTACAGCGTCATCCGTTCAAGCCAAAACTGGCTCACATCGACTTCGTTCGCGCGTAATCGCCAACAAGTTGAAGAAAACCTGCCCTAACTTCATTCCCTTTGCTTGTCTGCAACAGGTTTGAAATCGGTAGCAGATTTTCGAAACAAAAACGGCCCTTCTGGGCCGTTTTTATATTAACTATCCAACATTGTTTCCAGTTGTTGATAGCGGAACATATTCTGATACCATCCGCTTTTTGCAACCAGTTCATCATGTTTCCCCCGCTGCGCAATATATCCTTCCTGCAAAACCAATATTTCACTAGCATCAAGCAATCCACTAAGGCGATGAGTACAAATAATCAACGAGCGTTCTTTCCCCCACAGTCTTATATTTTGTAATATTTGAGACTCGGTCTGAATATCGACAGAAGAAAGCGCGGAGTCCAGAATCAATATCTCACTATTCATTAATAACGCTCTGGCAATTGCGATCCGCTGCTTTTGTCCACCCGATAACCTCACTCCCCGCTCACCTACTTGAGTCTGATACCCCTGCGCAAGATCGAGAATATCCTGGTGTATACAAGCGAGGTTGGCTGCGTACTCAATCTCCTTTTGTGTCGCTTGTGGATTACCCAGGGCAATGTTTTCCGCGATCGTGGCAGAAAACAGGAATGCTGTTTGATTAACGACAGATAAACGGGCACGCCATTCATTCAGGTTAATCTGATCAACAGGTATGGAGTGATAACGAATATTGCCCTCAGAAATATCAAAATGCCGCTGAATCAACGCCAACAACGTACTTTTACCCGCCCCTGTTGGCCCACATACCCCTAATTTCTTACCTGGTTCCAGGCAACAAAAAATATTATTCAGTGAAAATCCTTTTCCCACTGGATAATTAAAATAGCGTATATTAACCTCAAGAACGCCACGACCAGCAGGTAACTCCAAAGGACCATCCAAAACAGCCGGAGCTTCTTTCAGCAATACTGAAATTCGCTCATAAGCGACATTTCCCCTCTCAATAATATTAGACATCCATGACAAAGCCAGCATTGGCCAAATCATTAATCCCAGATACATAATGAAACTGGTTAACTTACCGGGCGTCAGCAAATCATGACTAATCATCCAACAGCCAGCCCCTACAGCCAGTAAGTTGGAGCATGCAACAGCCAGGTATATGGTCGGTGCAAACAATGCATTTATCCTGGCAACACGCATGTTCTGTTTACCAGCACGGGCCGCCGTTTCAGCAAATAAAGCCGACTGGTGATTCTCCAGCCCAAATGCTTTAATCAACCGGATACCGGTCAGACAATCTAGCGTATCATCGTTTAGTGAGGAAAAGGCTGTCTGTGCGGAGCTAAAACTCTGATGTAAAGCTTTACGATAATGTTTAATACAAAAAGCCATAACAGGTAGCGGAATCAACGAAAACAAGGTTAACTGCCAGCCACATTGAACAATCATAACCACCAGTACAGCCCCCCCGGTTACCATAGTATCCACCATAGAAAATATACCTTCACCAGCAGCAAAGGCGACTTTGTCCACATCACTGGTGGTCCTGGTAATTAAATCACCGGTACGATAACGTTGATAAAACCCAGCAGGCTGGTGACTAAATCTTTGATATAGCTGATTACGCAACACAGTAGCCAGATAATATGAAGCACCAAATAGTAATACCCGCCATATATAATGTAAGATATAAATTGCAAGAGCTAAACCAGCGATTAATGAAATCCATATTATTAAAGTAGTGCGATTAACCTGATGGTGAATTCCCTCATCAACAATCATCCCCACTATTGTAGGTGGCAATAATTGCAGAAAAGTTATGATAACAAGAATAATGACAGCACCTGAATAACGCTTCCAGTGCAAGACAAAGAACCAGCGTAATTGGGTAAGTATTTTCACGAGAGTAATCCAATCACCATAAAGTGATAAGAGGGGATGATTGCATAATGAATAAATGTCATCAGTAACAGAGTCTCTGTTACTGATGACTGCAACACTTTCTTTTAAAATAAGAGAATGTTATTTAATTTTCACATCAAATTGATGGCAATTATTACAATACAGTTTCGCAGGTTCTTTTTCATGTGACGTATGGCATACTGTACAACGGATTTCGCCTCCATGAGAGTCGTGAAATGAGGCCGTGCGGGTTTTACCTGATTCAGGATACTCTTTTAAGACCGTATCGCCAGAAGCATCTTTTTTACCATGATAATAACGCTCACCAGGTGCATGACAACTTACACAAGTTGGTGTCATATTTTTGTTCGCATTGGCATCATCGACATGGCAGTTATTACATTCGAGACCAATCGTCTTATGCATTTTCATGCCAACAATATCCTGAGCACTTGCTGAAAAAACACCGATAACACTGCAAAGCACACAGGTAACAAAGGCTATGACAATTTTATTCAGTAACGTATTCATTTATCACCACCTGCATTCTGCATTCTTGTGCTAATGATATGCTTAGCCGCCATACGACCAGACGTTAACGCAAAACCAGAAGCTGAGCCTTCCAATACCAAATCATAAGAACTGTCATATAAGCCGCCCATATCTTGCCCGACAACATATAAACCAGGGATGATTTTTTCGCTGGCATCATAAACCTGTAGATCGCTATTCATTTTCAGCCCACCTAACGTCAGGAAGTAGGCTCGAATACCTTTAACCGCGTAATAAGGTCCGGTATCCTGAAATTTAAAGAGATGTTCTTTCTTACGGCCCCAATCAGGATCAAACCCGTCATCAGTGTATTTGTTAACCTTGGCCACTGTTGCTTTTAAGGCATCAGCCGGTACATTAATCTGTTTAGCCAGATCGTCCAGAGTTTCCCCTTTAAATAACCAGCCTTCTTTCATACCAATTTCAATAGCCTGATCCAACGCTTTCATCGGTTGACCGGGTACAACAATCGCATTAAAAGCAGTGACGGGTCCCTCGTTAATCATTTTTTGACGCATCGCATCATCCCAAACGGAATACATTACTCCTCCGTTCATAGTGATTGCGTTATAAACGAGGGTAAAACTGGACCCCAGAGATTCATCAAAGAAACGTTCGCCTTGCCTGTTGATCCACAGAAACGGCTGGCTTAATGATGTTCTGGCCTGTTTTTGATAATCAGCGCCATTAAATTGCCTGATAGGAGGATCCTGATCGACGTAAGGACTATTACCGGCAATAGTTTGCATCCCTGCTATATCCGCGCCGATCTCCATACTCATTTTTATCCCGTCGCCTTCACGCCCATCAATCAAAGGACCACGAAGTTTTACAGGAACCATATTTTTCTGGTTTACATCTGTTATGTATTTTTCAATCATGTCACGGTTGTTAGCAAAACCCCCCGTTGCCACAATGACCCCTTTGCCATAGGCAATAATTTTTTCACCCGTGACACTGTTAACTGCTTCTACGCCGACCACCTCGCCACTCTTTTGGTCGCGTAAAATTTTTCTGACCGGCGTTTCCAGAAAAATTTGTCCTCCGCCGTCCAAAATTCTTTTATAAAAGCTCTTTGTGACCGAGGCTCCGTTATGTTTATACATGTGCCATGTCCACAACGAGTCACTCTCAGGGTAAATGGTGGTCTTTAACTTTGTATACTCCACACCATTGCTGGCGACCCAATCAATTGTCTCTCCAGAATTTGCCATTAACGCATGCAAAGCGCTGGCGTTTGCTCGCCAGTGGTGAAAATCAATAGCTTTACCAAAAGCCTGATTCAGCGTTGCGCCCTTACCCTCTTTCTTTTGCATCAGGGTACCAATACCTAGACTGCCTTCCGGGTAGACACCCGCGCCGCCTAAGCTCGGGAGCTTCTCAAATATTACGACTTTAGCTCCTCCCTGAACTGCAGTTAGTCCGGCAGACATTCCTGATAGTCCGCCCCCGATAACAACAATATCGGTTTGTATAATCTTCTCACTCACTGGTTCAATAGATGGATTTGACAAGTTTATATGTGGGATCTTATTCATATTCCTGTCTGCATTAACACTCACCGAGAACGACATTAATATCCCAGCTAATAAGAGACCTCTTTGTATTTTCCTCATAACACGGTCCTTTTCCATGAAGTTTTAAATCACGTTAAAACATTTATTGTATTTATGTAAAAGTTAGATAGAAGTAACAATCAGAAATGCCTAATTAATCCTCTTGACGTGTACTTTAATTTGCTAACTTGTGAGCAATTCCTTTATGACAATCGATACACGTTTGACCTTCTTTATGTGAAGCCTCATGAAAAGGAGCCATAAATCTCTTGGTCAATTTAGAAACATCATGGCAGTTCCTGCATTCCTGAGAGTCATTGGCTTTCATTCTCGCCCATTCCTTTTTTGCCATTTCATCACGATGCGCTGCAAATTTTTCTGGTGTATCGATTACTCCGCTTACATGCCCCCAGACTTCTTTAAGTGCATCTGCTTTTCTCACCATTCGGGGAAAAAATTCTTCTGGAATATGGCAATCTGTGCAAGCCACCTTGATACCGGTACGATTAGTTTTATGAATGGAATTGTTATAATTGTCGGTAAGTATATTGCCTTTCATTTCATGACAACTCAGGCAAAAAGCATCTGTACTCGTAATATGAATAACAGTATTAAACGCTGCAAACAGTCCTCCCCCAGCCAAAATAAAAAGAACCAGCACACATCCAATGAGTCGTTTCCTGGCTAAGGATGCCTGCAAGAATGCTATATTACCTGTAACACCATACGTTTTATCATCAGAGTTCCCTTTCTCCATACCATTACTCTCTCAATAAATTTTCAATATCAATACATGAATACCTCAAATCATGCAAAATAATATAATCTACAAAACTTATACAGTTACAATATGAATAGCAATACAACATACACACCTGTTCCGGGCATCAGGAGTATAAATTAATAACAATGGCTTTCTCGTGTCACAAATCACAAATAAGAAGCAAAACAATATCGATTAAATTATGAAAATGCAGAAACTATTTATACTGAATAATAATACAATTAAATACATTTATTAATGTGGATATCAAATATACAAAAACCATATATGAATAAACCTGTTTTGATTCTCTTGATTAATCGTATTCCTCATCATTACGTTTCAGGTCTGAGCCAGCACCTCTCCCCAGCCATGTTCATGGCTCCATAGCCAGGGAGATTCCGTATCAGGGCGATTAACTCCCGCCCGAAGTCCGACGCTGTAGCTGATCGCGCAGATTCGGTGGAGTACCTTTGATGGTTAAGGTATCCGTTGCCGGATCCCAGAAGATACGCTCACCCAACAGCATGGCATCAAAGTTAATCGTCAACCCACCGCCGCTCCCGGCAAACTTGGTTAACTGGCGCAGTGTACTGCGATCCGCCGGGAAGCTCTCTTCCAGCTCATACCCTTTATCAGCAGTAAACTCACTGAAACTGACTTCACTGACGCCGGAAAGCTCTTTCGATAGTGACTCCAGCTCAATCTCTTCACCCGCCTGGAGCTGCTCGTTACAGTAGCTGTAAACCTGCTGACGCACATTCTGGCGCTCGGCTTTGTCCAGTTGAGCTTCGGCGGTAAAGTCATCCACAGCTTGCAGTAAGCCTCGGTTTTGCGCTTTGGCGTTCAGCCCTTCGCTGGCACCAAGAAAATCCATAAAGAAATCAGCAACTTTACGCCCTACCCGACCTTTCAGGAAAGTCAGGTAGCGTGTGGACTCGGGATTAGTCTCCCACTCGGTTAAATCAATGCGTGCCACGATGTCTGCATGATTGATATCCAGATAGTGCGTCGGGTTGATATCCAGGTTTTCATTGACGCGCATGCTGCTCAAATTGTTCAGCACTGCGACCAGCAGGTACTCTACCGCCAGATAGCGATAATGGCAGAACAGTACGATCCCACCGTCGGCAAACGGATATTTCGCCAGTTCGTCACGCAAACGCCCCGTCGCAGCACGACTAAACGCCAGAAAATCCTCTTCTCCCTGGCGCTGCAAACGCAAGGTTTGCGCCAGTTCGCTCTCTTCGCTAAAGAGGCCATACGCTTTGTTCTTAGCGCTGTACACCCGATGCAGTTCAGCCATCATCTCGACAACGGTCGCTGTCGGTTCCAGTAATGAATCGCGCAAGACCAGCTCAAGGTTCTGCTCATCACGCTTGATAAGCTGGTGCAGGGCAATCTGGTTGATATCCAGACTCATGATAAACTCTCCTTTAAGACCGGGCGGTATTCAACCACCTGCCGGGCAGTGACGCAATAGAAGATAAAAAAGCAGAAAAAAAACTGTCGCTACGGTAATATGTTGCCCTTTCATGAACAGACTGATTTCGATTTATGCCACAAATTTCCCGCTATAGTGATGAACACGTTGAACAATTGTTGAATGAGATGCTCAACGTACTGGAAAAACATAAGGCGCCGACCGATCTTTCCCTGATGGTGCTGGGAAACATGGTCACTAACCTTATCAATACAAGCATCGCTCCGGCCCAGCGCCAGGCGATTGCAAACTCTTTTGCCCGCGCATTACAGTCTTCGGTAAACGACGACCAAGCGCATTGAGAGCCTGCTCCGGGGAAACGAACAACAGTTTATGCTAACTCATCGTCAGCGCTACCGTGAGAAAGTCTCCCAGATGGTTAGCTGGGGACACTGGTTTGCCCTGTTCAACATTCTGTTGGCCATGGTGCTCGGTAGTCGGTACCTGTTTGTCGCCGACTGGCCGACTACGCTTGCAGGTCGTGTCTATTCTTACCTGAGCATTGTCGGGCATTTTAGCTTCCTGGTGTTTGCCACCTACCTGCTGATACTGTTTCCCCTGACGTTTATCGTCATGTCCCAGAGGCTGATGCGATTCTTATCAGCCATCCTGGCAACGGTAGGTATGACGTTGCTGTTAATTGACAGCGAAGTTTTCACTCGTTTCCACCTGCACCTCAATCCCATTGTCTGGGAACTGGTCATTAACCCTGACCAGAACGAAGCTGCACGCGACTGGCAGCTGATGTTTATCAGCGTGCCGATAATTCTGCTAATAGAAATGCTGTTTGCGACCTGGAGCTGGCAGAAGCTGCGCAGTCTGACGCGTCGCCGTCATTTCGCTAAGCCGTTAGCAGCATTCTTTTTCGTTTCATTTATCGCCTCCCATGTGGTGTATATCTGGGCAGATGCTAACTTCTATCGCCCAATTACCATGCAGCGCGCTAACCTGCCACTTTCCTATCCGATGACAGCGCGTAAGTTTCTGGAAAAACATGGTCTGCTGGACGCGCAAGAGTATCAGCGCCGTCTGATCGAGCAAGGAAACCCGGAAGCTGTTTCTGTGCAGTATCCACTTAGCGAACTACGTTATCGTGATATGGGAACCGGCCAGAATGTCCTGCTGATCACTGTCGACGGCCTGAACTACTCACGCTTTGAAAAGCAGATGCCAGCACTGGCTGAATTCGCCGGACAGAATATCTCTTTCACGCGCCACATGAGTTCAGGAAACACCTCGGATAACGGTATCTTTGGCCTGTTTTATGGCGTTTCGCCAAGCTATATGGATGGCATTTTGGCGACCAGAACGCCTGCTGCGCTGATCTCCGCGCTGAATCAACAAGGTTATCAGTTGGGGTTATTCTCTTCTGATGGCTTCACCAGCCCGCTTTATCGTCAGGCGCTACTGTCGGATTTCTCCATGCCGAGCGTGCAAACACAATCTGACGAACAAACGGCAAACCAATGGATCAACTGGCTGGGCCGCTACGCGCAGGAAGATAACCGCTGGTTCTCATGGGTCTCCTTTAACGGTACCAACATTGACGACAGCAACCAGAAGAATTTTGTTAAACGGTACGCCAACGCGGCTCAGGACGTAGACGCGAACATTAACCGAATCCTTAGCGCCCTGCGTGAATCAGGTAAGCTGGACAATACGGTTGTCATCATTACCGCGGGTCGCGGTGTACCGCTGTCTCAGGAAGAGAACAACTTCGACTGGTCTCGTGGTCATCTACAGGTTCCGCTGGTGATTCACTGGCCTGGTACACCCGCACAGCGTATTAATAGCCTGACCGATCATACCGACCTGATGACCACGCTCATGCAACGCCTGCTGCACGTCAGTACGCCTGCGAACGAATATTCTCAGGGGCAGGATCTGTTCAATGCCACGCGCCGCCATTATTGGGTAACAGCAGCCGACGGCAATACGCTGGCGATTACCACACCGGAGATGACGCTGGTGCTCAACAGCAACGGTAATTACCAGACGTATAATTTGCACGGCGAGAAAATCAAAGATCAGAAACCGCAGCTAAGCCTGCTGCTGCAGGTATTGACGGATGAGAAACGATTTATTGCTAACTGATTAATTATAAATCAGTTAGCAAGGTCTCCCCTTGCATTCGTGGTGGAAAGCAGTAGTATTAGCAGCCATAGCGTCGGCACGTAGCGCAGCCTGGTAGCGCACCGTCATGGGGTGTCGGGGGTCGGAGGTTCAAATCCTCTCGTGCCGACCAATCAAATTTTATGAACAAGTCATCAAAACTCGTTCATAGCCCCCCTAAAGCAGCGAGTTGCAAAACTCGCTGCTTTTTGTTGCCTATAGCCATATCAAACGCTCATTATTTCCAGTTGATGTAAGAGCATCCCTCAACTGTTGGGGTGTACCTGAGAAAAATTTTGGAAGAGCCTTTCTTAAGAGAGTTCTTTGATGTCTGCATCATCGTCCCCCCTCGTGCATACGAGAAAAATGAAGGGTGATACTGCGTTACATACCTGACAAATAAATTAGTGTCTGCACTCCCTTAATTTCGCTAAACAAGAGTCAACATAAAGCAATCGTCCACGTTTTATCATAACGCGTCCCTCTTTAGCTAGTCTTGCTAAAATACTCATCACCAACGAACGAGATAATGTTGTTCGCGTAATAATATATTTGCTGAGCACGACTCTTTTTTTTATTTCTGAAGGTAATTTTTCATACTCTAAAATTGATAAGCAAACTCGCTGATAGGTGGTCTTATTGAGCGTCTTGCTATCACGATGAATCGCTAAAGCGAGCATGTGGACAAGATTAATGGCTACTGCTTTCCACAACTTTTTCTCCTCCACTTTTTCACGCACAACATCAACATCAACTAAAACTATTTCTGCATCCGTCTCAGCCTTCAGATAGATACTGTCAACATCCGTAACTAACCCCAACAAACCGAAAATGGACTGCGGGGACTGATAAGCTATAAACAGATTGTCCTGCATATGATAGATTGAAAAAAATCCAGATATTAATAATACAACGGAACGTCCCGGCTGAGAAAACCTGATAATCTCTTCTCGTTTAATCTTTTTTGTTACCCCAAACAAAGATAACTCACCGATAAGAGAACTGACTTGAGATGCATACAGCAAATGAAATTCATCAGTGAAATGTGGCATAACCACCTCCAGATAATGGAAATAATAACGCTAGTACATTAGTCATTTAGATAAAGAGTCGATATAACAGTGGCTATAAGTGATATTCTGTAGAGAGCAAAGCCTGATTCCAGCAATCCGTCAGAGTTATTATATTGCTGGTTGGGTCATAAGCCCGAATAGCATTCATAGCGCAATGACGAAAAAAATCGGCTCGATGAAAAAAAAGCCACCCGTCATCCCCTGCAACTAATCCAGACAATGATATCTCTGCAGGAAAGAAACCCGGAAGGCGTTCACTTGTTGTTATCAGTACAGGCACATGGTCTGGAATATCGGCTGCAGCATACAGCGCCTGACATAGCGGTGTCATATTATTTGATGGTAGATAACATATGTTATCTATATTCCTATGGTGTACTCCAGTTTGAAACACGCAGTTAATAATCGAAGAAAATATATCTTCACTATTCATAGCGACGGTGTTAATACATAATAAAATAGGCTTCATTATCTTATAGACTCACATTGATTAATAAAGTTACGTACCAGATCTCGAGTAACATCTTTTGGTTCTTTAACGCTTAAAACGTGCGCCCCCGAAGCTTTCGCAGCCATAATACCGTGTGGATTATCCTCGACAATGACACACTCCGCGGGTGTAATCCCTAAAATCTGAAAGGCTTTGTTGTAAATTTCCGGATCAGGCTTTCCGCAGGTAACATCTTCATTTGACAGAAAAAAATTCAGATAGGGTAAAAGCTGGGCTCTCCTCATCATTGTTTCAATACTGTCGCGAATAGAATTAGACGCAACAGCCACCTGATAACCCTGACGCCTAAGCCAGGCTAACGTGAGCTGGTGTTCAAACACTGGCCAGCAATGTTGATGAATCAATTGCATGGTATAACGCTGTTTCATCTCATTAATAAAAGGATGCAATGACTCAGGTAACCCATAACGTTTTGTCAGCAAAGTCAGTTTATCTTTAGTCGGTAAACCATCAAATTCAAGCAGATGATCCTGATGGTTAATCGCCACCCCAAACATCGCTAAAATCTGGTTCAATGCCTGGTAATGCCAATCCCTGGCATCAATTAGCACCCCATCCATGTCAAACACTACGGCGCGAATCTGTGTCATTTTAATAATGCCTCTGCTTGCTCAGGGAAATCGGTACACAACATCATGTTAGAGTGACTGAGCAATTCTTCAGGCAATGATCTCAGACTTTGCCAAAAATATTCATGATCACGTTGATGTAGTTCTGGTGAAACAAAACTCACGCTCTTTCCTGACGCCAGCCATCTTTTAATAAGAACAATTTCGACTTTATTAGAGCTAAAACCATCCACCCATAAAACCGACGCACGCTGGCTCAGTTCTCCTTCAGGTTCATATTCACTAAGACGCGCAGCGGTGATCATATTTGCTGAAAAATAGTCCATAGAGTCCGGCACAGACATATCAAAACAGAAATAACGTGTAATCTGATACCGGGCCAGCAAAACTTTCAATTCATTCGCCAGGCCATCAGACTTCATATTTAAAGCCAGTGTGCCTGAACAGCTATTATTCACATAATCTTTAAATAACGTTTCCAGAGGCAATACCCCTCGTCGGGGCATATCATGGCTAATCACCAGCTCTCCGTCTAAGTCACGAATATCTGTCTCAATTCCCCATCCTGACTTAAGCGCATACACTAACGCTCCGCGGGAGTTTTTTTCTGTGGATGTGAGCCAGGCCCCTCGATGAGCCAAAATTTGCATGTGAATATCCTTAATCTCTTTATAACGTTGAGTAATATTTCAAAGCGTCAGATAAGGAGCCATCATGTAGCAGATATCCCTTCTCAAGGACCAGACCCCGCTGACATACTGCACGTAATTGCTCAGCATCATGACTGACTAACACTAAGGTTCCCCCTTCCTGCTGGAAGCTTTTTACCTTCTCAAGACAACGTTTTTGGAACTGCATATCCCCTACGGCCAGCGCTTCATCAATAACCAGAATATCGCAGTCCAAATGGATACCAACCGAAAATGCTAGACGTAAAAACATCCCTGAAGAATATGTTCTCACTGGTTGGTAAAGTGCATCATTAATGTCTGCGAATTCGACAATCTCTTTGATTTTTTTTTGCGTTTCCGATTTACGCATACCTAAAATTGCCCCTGCCAAGAAAATGTTCTCCTGGCCACTCAGGTCATGATGAAATCCAGCACCAACCTCCAAAAGAGAGGCCAGACGTCCGCGAACAAAAATGCGTCCTGACGAAGGGCGAGTCACTCGCGTCAGGAGTTTTAACAAGGTTGATTTACCTGAACCATTTCGTCCCAGGACACCTAAAGACTCACCCTGCACTAGATTAAAGCTGACGCTGGTTAACGCATTAAAATACTCATGCTCGTTATTGCGCTGGAACGCCAGTGCCGTACGCAGCGAGTTTCCTTGTAGCTGATGTCGGAGATAACATTTACTGACATTTTCAAATCTGATCATTCTCTGTCCACAATTAATGCTTCATAGTGATTAAAACAAAAATAACCCACCAGAATGATTAATCCGCACCCCGAAAAACTGATAATCAAAAAGATAAAGGAAGGACAAGCCCCGCCAAGTAAGACATAACGAAAAAGAGAAATAATACCGCTCAGTGGGTTTAATACTGTCAGAAAGTAAAAACGTTCAGGCAGTAAACCAGGCGTCCAGACAACAGGTGTTGCGTAAAACAAACACTGAGTTAACAGGGGGATAATATGGCGAAAATCGCGAAAACGAGTTCTCAGTATCGCCATCAAACACCCTACTCCCCACCCGGTTAGCACCATCACCCCACTACAAATAAACAATAATGGCAATTGATAGACAGACCAGTCAGTCCCTAAAAAAGGGAGCATACAAATTAACCAGAACATAGTAATGAGAAAATCAATACTGTTAACACCTATGCAAGAAAATGTCAGTGCAACCCGCGGGAAATACACTTTTTTAACCAATTGTATATTATTAATAAGAGATTCGGATACGGCATTAAGCGTGGAGGCAAACAGCATCCATAAAATCAACCCACATAACAGCACCCAGCTATAAGATACTTGATATTCTGGTGGTGAAAACCGTACCATCACCCCAAAAATAGCGTAATACATTGCCATATTCATGGCTGGATTTAAAAAAGCCCATAACCATCCCAACAGAGTCTGGCTATAGCGAACGGATAAATCACGTATTATTAGTTGTACAATCAGGTGCCTCGACTGCCAGACCTCATATATCGTCGCTCTCCTGTTTACATCAGAAATAAAGCCATTAACTATACTCATCTATTCGCTCCGATGAATAAAGACAGATAAGACTACGCGACGTATTGCTTCGCAGCAAAGCAACCTTGCACGTATAATATATCCCCAACGCCATACCCGTGTTATAAGATAACTGACAAACGCTCGAGGAGTAAATGCCTTCACTCCATTATAACGTTTATATAAACGTAACCATCGTGAATAAGAATATACACTGAAGGCACCTCGCCATTTATATTTTCGCTGAAACTTAGGCCAACGCAACCCAAGGTGTTCAGGATTATAAGCGATAAAATTTGCCAGAAAATATTGTTCCGAAAGAGATATTAATTGTTCCGAGCGCTGGGAATTGCCATCAAAAACAGACTTACCCGTAACTTTTTTAATGGCATGAACCCACAGCCATTGCTCAGGTACATAACGCCATGCGCACCACAGGCCCCCAGGAAATATAGTGGGCATGAAGAGATCTTGAGTGGCTAGTGGTGAATTAAAAAATACTTTAATATCTTCCGTGCGTCCTGCAAGAAAAATATCACCCGGATGAAACAGAAAAGGTAGGCTCCCTCTGGCATCACGAGCGATCCAACTGGCAGTAATAACGCGCTGAGAAAATACACTAAACGTATTATCACGAATGAAGCCATCATCCGCAGCAACATGCTGTTCCAGTAACCTCACAATAGATCGATCGGTGAGATAACAGTCAGTACGTAGCTTAATTACCAGTTCCCGGGTTGCAGCATTCAACCCCGCGCGAGTAGAAACTAGCTGGCGATTAACATTTGTCAAATGCTTACCTGCTGACTCCCAGCCGATAATGGGACCAGGATCGTCACTGAGAACCAACGTAATATCCATATGTGATAACAAGTCGGCGAGAAACTCGTTCCCGGCATCAGCCATATCCCAGGATGAAACAATAATTTCAGCTAAAGGAAATGTATCCCGCACTCGTTGCAGCTGCCATAAAAACTGCTCAAGAGTTTGTTCTTTAGTTTGCACAGGCCCCTGAATGACGAGGCTTAGTTGTTTCATTACATTTTCCTGAATAAGCGGGATACAAATTGTACGGCTCTATTTTGAATAAAAAACCCATTGCCATAGGCTATTATTTTCAAAACGCTTAAGAGGAGCAGCCGACGCAATGGTAATGGTGTATCAGAAACAAAATTCAACCAGTTTACCCACGCAGCATACCGATGAGAGATCATTTCGCCTGTGAGAATGAGATCCACTTGCTGTGTATTGCGCGCGACCGCATTGATATAATGGAGACACATTGGCCAAATCTTTTCTGGTGCTTCCTGCATCCCATTCTGATAAATAATGAAAACCAGCGGATATGTAGGCCCGGCTTCCGTCATTTCTCTGGTTTCAACTATCCGGTCATCACACAGTGTAATCCAGACAGTACAAGTATCATTAATGCCAGATAATGATGACAGCGCTTCGCTATTTCCTTCTGCCCATGAATGTACGGTGGTAAGCGGTGCATTCAGTACATTAATTTGTGTCATACAACACCTCTGTGATTGCGTAAGATACGCCAGAGTTGCAGTAACGATATAGGGAAAGCCGTATGTCGACTAAAGAACTTCAACCAGACTGCGGCAATGAATGTTCCTATAAATTTATTGATCCCTGTTTTTTCTTGAGTTTTATCGGGCATAATGAAAGGTGAAGAGAAAAAATTATTAAATAACTGGCGCGTCAGGCTAATATGCTTAAGGAAAAAAAGCTTTTTATCCGCGACACTTGTTGCACTATTCAGTACAAACTGAAATGATTCTCTCGAGACCGGATCATAAGATTCACATAAAACCTCCTTGAACCAATCTTCTACCAGATGTTTGGTATTACCTTGCGTTTGCCACAATAATTTTGCTATCAGACAAAAGCGACGCACTCCAGTTAAGGGACGATGTTGTATCTGACGAACCAGAATATCGCTTCCCGTATAGCGTTGAGCAAAAGCCGCGAGACGCTTTATCCCTTCCTGATGAGTAATATCCAGTGCAGGTTTGCGTGTAAACCCCCACCATTCCATTGGAGATCGTTCTTGTCTGATACAACCATTTTTCACCACTCCAGATAGCACGCCATATCCATGCATTATGCTGCGATAGCGCTGCGATTCTGTCAGTGAATAAGGATTTACACGAGAAGGTATACCAGCTACTGCCGCTTGAATTCCCTGCTCTACGTCTTCAAACTCCCCCCAGAACAGGTTCTCATTCTGTGGCAAGCAATGCCAAACGCTTCGCTTACACAAATAGAGGCTGCCGGTCAGATAATCATGACCAAAATGAGAGCGAACGGGATGTTGCGCTGCCATTTTCATCGGGTTAAATTCTTTAATTTCTGTGCGACGTAAACGCTCAGCTTTTATTAAAGCCTCAGGTACTGACGATATCGTACCAAAGTCGGAATAACGACGCGGTGTAGCCTGCCACTGATCAGCAAACCAGAATGACTGAAAACCGACGAAGGGATAATTATCACCAAAACGCTTGATTGCGTCTTTGAAGTTAACGGGCAACAGAACACGATCGTGAAGAATACATAAATTAGGTAAAGTAGCCGCTTTTACCAGCATATTTTTCTTTTTGGTAATATGTATTGGATATTCGGGTAATGCTTTACCAATAATTTTCACTTCACTAAAATAGCTAAAGTCTTCAGGTACCTGACCACAAAGAATGATCTCTTGTTGCTCCACCCCCAAAGAGAGAATCCGTTCCACACAAGCATTTAACATGTCTGCATCAGTGCCACCAACCGGAATACAGAAACTCCAGGCATCCAGACCACGATCATTTTCGGCTGGTAATAGACTCTTTTTTTGGAAACAACGAATATCCGGGATTGCTGATGTGATCTCAACGAATCTATTTTTATAATAGGACCTGGAGAGTAATTCCCCTACGCCTTCCGATTCAAGTAAATAGAGACAACCACCCACAGGAATAAGATGTGCAGTATCCCATAGTAACTGAGCCGCCAATGGGGAAAAATCCCAGTGTGAACAAACAACATTAGCGGTAGTGATGTCTAAAAAGCGCTCTACTGCTGTCAGTTTATGTACTGGAGCACTCTTAACCCGCGCAAATGTAATGACGGTTGTATTCTCAGGAAGTCGGGAAAAACAGCGTTCAGGATCCTGCAATACCCGGCATACAGGCCAACGTAATCCTCTCCGGTGTACGCAGGCAATAAGTCTCATACCGTTGCCTCACATTTCTCCAGGGCATTTTTCAGGGCCTTACTCTTCATAAATTGCGCAAGATCTTCAGGTGTACCCAGACCATGCATCCCTTTCCCATTGCAGCCAATATTATAAGTACCGATACGAAATAACCCTTCACGATACATATGGGTATACACAGGGGCGACATAAAATTCCCCCTGGCTGCGTTCGTTGCGTGCAACCATCGATCGCGCCAGACGGCAGAAATCACGGCCAGAGCGAAAATTATAGATGCCAACAGTCGCCTCACTGGAAACAACTTCTTTTTCGACGACCTGAGATACCCACCCTTCTTCATCATAATTAACATACGACCAACGAGAATCAGTTGCCGACATTGTCATAATAAAGCCATCGAGGTCGCGGCGTTCGATTTCTGCTAAATAGTCGTCAATATTGATATTTACCCACTGATCGGAATTGGCAATCATCAGAGGGGAACTGTTATCAATTAACGCTGCGGCACTCAAAACAGAGCAAAGTGCGCCATCAGTAATATCAGCGACGCTGATAACCAGAGAGTCTGGAGCCAGACTTTCCAGACGCGCAGCAAAATCATAACGTTCCAGATGTGCTTGCTGACAAATGAAAATAAACCGGTGCGGGCAGCTCGGGCGTAAATTATTAATAACCAGTTCAATCATCGGCACACCGGCAATGGAGATGAAGGGTTTTGGATCGGTAAAACCCACCTGCGCAAACCGGCTACCACGACCAGCCATTGGAATCACAATATTCAGCATCACATTAACTCTCAAAATATTTGTCATTAAGCGCACCGGGATGTTTTATTACCACGGTAATACACGCTTCCAGAGCCTCGAATGCACTGGCGGTTCCAGGTGCCAGAGTGATAATATCGCCTGCCTTCAGTTCCCTGTCAGCCATCCGTGCTCGTCCCTGTAGCAGCAATGTTATTTCTGTAGCAATCCGGTGGACATGCGCCTTTTCAACCACTCCAGCAGGAAAATGTTTTACAGCAACTTCAACATCATTCGTCGAATAAGCAGCAGGCGTAAATGCACCAATAAACCAGCCGCCAACCATTTCATCCAGATGAGTAATTTTCACCGCTGATACTGGTTGTAGCGTTTTGGACTCATTCATTATTGTGGTTTCCCTTGCATTACAGCTGTTGTACATGAAAAGCGAGTATCTTGCGGAAAACTCAAACAACCACGATAATTCCAGTATTGCGCTTGTGGTGAATTATGAAAATACAAGGCAATTTTTCTCATTGAGTCCATCATGTTTGAATCGTTATGCCACTTCAGCCACTCTCCGGCCTGAGACTGAAACTGTATGAGTAACGAGACATCAGAATTAATATTGAAAAGCGCCAGGTCGCTAGCTGCCCGATCAAACAACAAATGGTCTGCCTGTGCATAATCATTACCAGAAACGGCCAATAATGAAGGATCGCTTAACCAAAAATCCTCTGCCTGACGCAGTTGTTTAGCAGACTGCAGTGCGGTCACCATAAATAGGGTGCCTGACAGACAGAGAACATAACTTGCTGCCTGTATTCCCAGGCGTAATGGAAATGAAGGTTGCCAGCGTTTCTCACTGTTTTTGATCGTCACTGGAAGTGCCAGCCACAGCAATATAACCAATAACACGCAATGTACAGCAGATAAATACAAGGGATACTCCGTCATAATATGTAGCAACAGAGGTAATAGTAATGCCCCACGCGAGCAGACATTACGTGCTTTAATTGCCCGAAACGGCGCAATCACAAGAGACAACCAAAGTAAGATCCCTGTTAATGCCAGTATTCCGCCTTCGCACCAGACATAAATTAATTCGTTATGTGGGTAACGAACCGTCACAGTAAAAGGATTGGTTATTCCCTCACTGGCCAAAGCCTTGGGGAATGCAGTTTCAAAAGAAGAAAGTCCGCTCCCCTTAAAAATATGCGAATAAATCAGCGCCATCCCGCCTTTGAGTAAAGTGAAACGTTCAGCATCAGAATGCTGGCGATTCCAGTCTGTTCTCAAGTCGATATCACGAGGACGCTCGTCGTGGTTTGTCCCCGTTAAATTCCCCATAGCGGTATCTAGTGTTTGCGGTAACAGCTTGACACGTTGATTGAGAGTTGCCTCACCCACGAATGACCCCAGCAAAATCACCACCAAAACCGCAAGGATAAAAGGCTTCTTGCGATTAAAAATGCACATCAAAACACCACCTGCTATGGCACTGAGCAGCGCTGAACGGGACTGCGTAATAATGACACCGGCACACAACAGCACAGAACACAGCATGGATGCTTTGCGCAAACCTGGCGTCAGTCCTGAAGACATTAGCCACAGTGCACACAGGAAAGCGGTTGCTAAAAAAGAACCTAACAGATTGATTTGCAGAAACGTGCCTGCAGGACGGCCATTTTGGCCGGCAAAGGAATACTCCGTCCAGGCAGCAGCATTTTCCGGTGCCAGAATTTGCCAACAGGAAATCCCTGTTTGAATAATCCCTGCTGCAATAATAATCATATAAATACACTGCCGTTCGCGTCCCCGCAGGGGAAACTGTAAAAGTAGCCCCATTAGCAGGGCCATTGCCCAGATCCCCCCCAAACGGGTAAGTGATTCTCCCCATGAACTCATTGGTGTCCATGCCAGTGGTACACTCATCAGGATCGCGCCCGCGAGCAGAAGTACCAAAGGCAGACTCCCCTTAATATTCTTACGCCATAGCAGAATTGAAAGAGCAGCTCCCCACAGAGCTACCCAGATCCAGACCAGAATATTGAGCGTGATATCCATTCCGTATCCAGAGAGCGTTTTCCATGGCCATGATAAAATTCCGACAAAAAGAATAAATAGCATCAGTAGGGAAAATTTTACAATCGTGCGAGAGTTCATACTGGCTCACAGTAATAAAAAACAATATTAATAAATAATAAAGATGCGATAGCCCTATATGCTACAGGATATCCGCACCCGCAAACAGAATCTATATAATCATCAGGCCATGATATAAAAAGATAATTATTAACACTTCAGAAACAAATAGAGTTAATATGGTTCCATTATCAACACACTGCTTCCATAATAAACGCCAGTGGCGTTAATATCAGATATTCGGCTAATTACTGGCAGGTCATTATTCCCAGCCTTTAGAGAAATAGGAATATTACGAGTGCTATTAAGCGCCTTATTATCAACAGAAATAAATGCTCTGCCAGATGGAGTTAAATTAATCGACTCAGATTCATAGCCACCAGTATCCGTATTCATCAGGTTAAAAGTCACCTGCATATCGGCAGTACAACTCACTCGAAGATTTGCCGTTTTATCAGCTATGTTGTTATCTTCAGCATCTTCCAACGTAGCTACCCCGTGATCGAATACCAGTTCTGGCGTTACTATCTTACACCACTCTTGTGCAGGCGGTACGCCCACACACCCTGCAGGCGCTTTAATCGCAGACGAGCCCATATTCGGGTCTAAAGACGGAGTAAAGAAATAGCCTATACAATCCTGGCCCGGTTTTAACGGTTCGGATACCGACGGTGAAATAAACGTAGTGATACCTTGTTGACTATTGTATGCTTCCAGCGCTGATTCGCTGTAACTTTTGCTACTCGATGTTCTTACATAACCCGGCATCACTAATGTCTGAGGGTTACCATCATAGATATATTTTGGATGTTTCATTGCCAAAGTTGCATACATATAGCCCGCAGGCGGTATCGCATCAATTGCAGGGTCCGGGTAATTAATTAAATGCTGAGTAATATGGTAAACTATATGCTCAGCGTCCTGTGTATCAGTAGTGATAGAACTTATCACCGGGTATTGGCTTGCCGTCGCTGAAGAGATAATTAACAACAGGCTGGATAGTAAATAGCGCATTTAAACCTCGACGATAATATTTATTGATAACCCAGAACAAAGGTGGCTGTCGCCGAAAATTCACCGACAACAAGGGCTTTATTAGCCATCGCTGTCGGCGTGGCCTGGACAAACGCCTGAAAATTTAAATCGTTATTTCCCGGTATCAGGTTAGCGTAGGGGCTCGCCGTACTCAAAGGCAGTAATGTCCCATCATCGCCTTCAATACCAATCGCAATACCCTTTGCCGTGCTGGCAGGATCTATCGCCAGTAAACCCGGTAACTCTGTTTCTTCTGTTCCCTGAAACGTTACGCTGACCGTCGACAATACAGACGGATCGCAATCTGCCAAATGAATCGTAAACGCACTGCTATCAGTACGCTCGTGCGCGTAGAGATCTTTATCCACCACGGTCCCGAAATTAAGCGGAATATTGTCACTACCGTCAGGCAGCGTACATGGTTCCGAAACCAGCGCCCCCGAAAGATGGACATTGCCATCAGCATAGAGCGGATTGTATTTCAACAGTAAAAGCACACTGAACAGAAGAATATTGAGCTTCATGGCTTACCTATATGTAATCCGTGCGTAGAGTCATGAAAGCTTCGAAGGCGCCCTCCTCCAGCGTAATAGCGGGATCTTTAACCGGAGCGACACTGATAACCGGCGGGGATGTGGGATCGTCGACAGCAATTGGTTGGGCAAAAGTAACTGGCTGCGTGCCGATCATCACCTTGATGCCAAGCCCGTTTTTGTCAGTTGCAACTGCCGACGGATCAAAAATGGTTGGACTCGTCGTCTCGATAACGATCGCCAACTGGTTAGCCACATAATCCTCGTCACAGTCCACCGTATAATCAACAGGCTTGGTATAATTCACGCCGTCAATTTTATTGACCCCTAGATCCTCACCAAAATCAACTTCTACCGGTGCGCCCTTACTGATGGTACAAGGGGGCATCACCAGGGTCCCGCTGAAAAACATATTAGGGCCATCGGCCTGAGCCATTCCCCAGGGTTGGAGAACAAAGAATAATAAGAGTAACAGAGAAGATTTCATGGGTAGTCTACCGTCATTGTTGCTGATGCGCTAAATTGGCCTGTAGGCAGGTGAGAACCAGGTTCCTGAATCAACAATGCTGACAGAACAGGCTGGCTACCTGCAGTAAAAGGCAGACTCTTGTTAAGCGGAAAATCTGCACCATCATGTTTTAGCTTAATCGCCAGTTCTGGAATTGATGTTTCGAGGCTTCCGCCATACTGATCGAAATCAACAATTGTCCCTGATATTTCCATGCTTAAATTGCTCGTGGAGCCAGCATTACTGCAGTCCAAGGTGTAAGTAATATCTTTCGTTACCAGACCAGCAGAGACATCTGTTGTAATAACATTATCACCGAAATCAACATTAATCTGCTGGTTGCCATTAATTTCACAAGGTTCTGATATTAATGCACCAGTAAAGTGTACATTATTATCAGCATTCACCACACCGCCCCTTGCACAAAGCGCTATACCGAACAGCCAAATATTTATTTTCACTTATCGCCTACATTTATTGGTGACACAAATAAAGGATTCTGATCCTCAGTTAAATATCAGAAACTGGTACCTGCTTTTACTTACCAACATGGTGAATCGTGTTATGGATAATATACTACCATCGTTGCTTCGGCAGTGAACGATCCCGTCGGCAACTCACGATTCGGTGCCTTAATTAAGGTGGCCGTCAACTTAGGATAAGGCCCACCCGAATTAATAACCAAATCTGTATTCAATGGAAAATCCACACCATCAGCTTTTATCCTTATAGCGAGAGAGTCCAATGATGTCTGCACGCTACCCTTATCAAATCCTTGCCCGTAACCATTAATATACATATTAACAGGCACCGACGACGGATTTGCATCATAACACTGCAGCGTGTACTCAATGTCTTCTACGGCCAAACCTGCCGCGACATCTGTCACAGCAACATGATCGCTAAAATCCACGTTGATCGGTTTGTTTTCATTCACCACACATGCCGGTTCTACAACTTTAACCGAAACCGTTATCATTGTGGTATATCGATCCGCATACGCCGAGTTCATTATTAAAAAGACAATAAAAATTACAACGAGTCGAATTTTCTCCATAACTCCCTTCTGTGGCATTTATTTCAATAATTTTGCCGGGCATGTATTGCCACTGCAGGTATACTGAATTTGCGGACGTCCACCGTAATCATTAATATAGGTCAATACCGGATGGTTTCCCAACTCACTGGCCGATGCTTCCAGCGTTGCCTGTCCATGTGGATCAATCATTGTTGGTTTAAATTTAACCGTTTTCCCTTTTACACTAGGTTGAGCAATAACCACTGTCAAAAAATAAGGACTGGGGTTATTCAAAATAAATTTGTCCCCCTGACGCTGCAGAGTTGTGCTCTCTACCCAATCACCATCCGCTGCCTGGGTTTTATCCATGGCGATCGCTTTTGGTCGGTAAAAAAGCTTAATTCTGGTTTGCAACGCAATTTGCAATGTATTCGGTGTTTTACTGCGCGGCGGTATTTCACGCAGATTAAAATAGAACAGCGATTCCCGATCCTGGGGTAATTGTGCCAATGCAGGAGAGGCTTGAATTTTTACCTGACTTTTCGCACCAGGTTCCACACGCTGAACAGGAGGTAACACAATTAAAGGAGAAGAAATCTTTTTCCCTTGCCGATCTTCAATCCATGCCTGAGCCAGGTAAGGTTGGTTTTTATTTTCATTGCTAATACTCAGGCTGATGGATTTATCATCACCATTAATAATCGCCCGGGTTCGATCCAGTGAAATAGCCGCATTGACATATGATGACAGCATTGAACAGGCGATACCCGTTAACGTAACGGCAAAATACATTCTACATCTTGATCTCTTCATCTTCTCAACCCAATTTAAATTAACGAAATTTATTTATCTCTAATGGATACACGGTAGAAGCAATGTATCGGTAAGATCCAATTGCCCCAGTTTTTCCGGAATCACTACTTTACAACTGTCGTCCTCACTCCATACTACCTGCAGGCTGGCTCCTGGGTTTAAACCACTCAGATAAACCTGACCATCTCCGCCAACAATACCAACTTCCTGATTCCCGTCATTGTGTACGCTGGCACCAAAGGGTGGAAAACTACCATCGACAAGGCGTATAACAGCCAATGCTTTCATACCCGATATCACGTTAAATTTGCGATACCCAATTGCCCCTTCAGTCAATGTTGCCGATGCAACAGAATACGTCGCTTCCGCATCATCCGGCATATTGTCGATATCGATACTTAAATTATTTTTGATATATTGTGTAACATCTGTAATAACCGCTTTCCCAAAATGGTTCGTTAATACCGTATCGCCATAACCATGGACGGGGACATTTGCAGCATCGACGGTATCGACCAGTACACGGGTAGCACCAAGTGAATTCACTCTGTGCAACGCAGC
Organism: Citrobacter sp. Cm046; assembly: GCF_030333065.1. Classification (NCBI taxonomy): domain Bacteria; kingdom Pseudomonadati; phylum Pseudomonadota; class Gammaproteobacteria; order Enterobacterales; family Enterobacteriaceae; genus Citrobacter; species Citrobacter sp. Cm046. The sequence goes on from NZ_JAOWGP010000043.1 coordinate 149,191, forward strand.
GCCTTTGGCTGTGGCAGTAATGCCTCCCCGCAACGTTAAGCCAGCCGAACGATACTGATTTTGCTCATAATCCAGGTTTGCAGTGACATCTGATAAATCTCCAGAATGATCATAATAGCCACTCACATTCATCCCTTCGTTACCACTCCCGGTAGCAATCTGGTAATTATCGCCATTTTCCAGACGGTCATAATAGCCAATACGATGCGAGTTACTCGAATCACTAAACGTTGAGTTATAACTTACGGTTGCGGTGTCGCCCCACGGTATTGACGCCGATATATAAGCGCCATCGTCGTTATTGCCTTCAAATTTATTCCGATATGCCGTCAATGAAATATTAATATTCTTCCACTTATCCATATCAAAAAAACGCGACAACGAGAGATTATAGCGATCTTCTTCCGGGCTATTCCAGTAAGTCTGGTGTGAGTAGTTCACATACAGACTCGTTCCTGAATCAACAAACTGCTGGCTAAACGTCACCGTATACATCTCTTTATCTTCCTGAAATGCATCCGTTGTTGATACATAATTAAGAAAATCGCTAAAACTCATGAAATCTTTTTCTGCAAAACGATATCCCGCAAAGGTGATCTCGCTCCCTGTGTCGTCAAATCGTTTCGAATAACTCAGGCGATAGGAACGCCCTATTTTATCTTCGCTTTGATAGTTATTTAGCCTGGCATCTGCACGTGTAACATCAAATGAGAGCGCCCCCAACATCATAAGATCTCGCCCGACGCCAACAGCCAGTGAACGATAGCTATCACTAACTGTGGATCCTCCATAAAGCGACCACCCGTTATTAATCCCCCATGACATTTCACCAGAACTGAAAGTTTCACCTGCTGCCTGGTGACTTTCATTGGTCGGTCGACCTGAAAAAACCTTGAAACGGATACTTCCAGGGCGTGTCAAATAGGGTATTGATGCGGTACTGACTTTATATTGCTGCACCGATCCATCCTGTTCCTGAACGCGCACATCCAGCGTTCCTGATACAGCGCTGTTTAAATCTTGTATTGAAAAAGGGCCGGCAGCGACCTGCGTTTCATAAATAATTCGCCCCTGTTGTGAAATAGTCACCTTGGCGTTCGTTTTTGCCACACCAGAGACTTCTGGCGCATAGCCACGTAAATTGGGTGGCAGCATATTGTCATCAGATATCATACTGGCGCCAACAAAGCGAAAACTGTCAAACAGATCAGAATTCATATAGTCCTCACCTAATGTCAGCTTAGCGCCTAATTTAGGCATAGCACGATAGACATAGCTGCGATCCCATGCCCATTTTTTTCTTCCGCTATTTCCGCTTGAACCGCTAGCGTAATTCGTCTGCCAGTCTGCGCGTGCTCGCCATGCCCCAATATTTAATCCACTCGTTCCGTTACCCGACAACGTACGATCAGTGCTACCTTCACTCTCCTGTGTATTGCTCTGAAAGTTGAGGTTGTAATCTGTTAGCAACCCAGGAATTCCTTCATCCCACATACTGATTGGCACCCAGTCGTTGGAAACATACTCCAGATAGACCTGGGGAATACTGATATTCAACACCGCAGCCCCCATATCAGGGCTGACAATTACGCCTTCCAGCGAAGTAATATCAGCACATTGACCCTGGTGCCACATGCTAATTTTTTGTAAGAACTCTTCTTTTAGCCCGAATTGCTTCACCAGCTCACTACTGAAACAAGCTTCTGTCTCTTTTTTATCATCATCTTTGTTATAAACAGATATAGGCTGTTCATCTATTTCATTCTGATTGATTTTTAACTTAAAGCTGTAATCTCCCGGCATAATATACCCGCTGCTTTCAAAACGACTGAAGTCGATGTTTTTTTTATCATTAACGTCCAGAATATCAGTATTGAAATCAACATAATCAGCCGCGTATACACCGCACTGTAAAAAAACAAAAGACAAGCACATGCCAAAAATTATGCGCCTGGTTAACGGCAACATTATAGAGCTATACATTCCAGTTCCATCGTTGTCAGTTATTCTTGCGAATGATTTATAAAAAACTAAAAGTAACTCACCTTATATTCAACGATAAATGAAGAAGGTATCAATGGCAGGTTATCCGCAGGGCCAAAGACATTTCTCTCTTTAAACGATAAGGCATAGTCAAGACGCATATCTGTATTGCTTACTTTTGTGTAATTACCAACCTTCTCACCCTTATTACTTGCTCGCATACCTTTATTTAATAATTGCAAGACAATGTTTCCCGCGTTGGCATCCGGTTCAGAAAAATTGTCTGCATCAACGCTATCTACCGTAACGCGGAAATACTGCCATGGCGTATCATTTTTTGAGTTAACATCAAATACGCAATGATCGAGATGAATAGAGAATCGCTCTGAAAGAGTTTTCTTATTATATTCCAGCTGTTTTTCAATTAACTCCCCCATATCAATCTGCTGTTCCCCCCCTGCCATAAAAATATTACATGCCCGTGCTTTAATAACCCCATAAAAATGCATTCTGTTATACCGGACGCTGCCCGCAGTAGCGATAGAGCAATATGCTAAAAGAAAAATAAAAATACAGGTATAACGTATTATTCGGATCATGAACTCACTTCAGCAAATTGACCACCATACGCCCGCACAGGCGGGCGTACAGTAACAGGCACTATATCAGGTAGTGATTAATTGTAATCCAGGGTGAAGTCTGCAATCGCAGTGAATTCCCCAGGGACTATAACGGCAGAGGCGCCATCACCCTGCAGGTATGCAGAAAACAACAGTGTATTGTTACCTTCCTGCAAATCTTGAGGAGCTGTCGCAGCACCTAAGGTAATAGGTTTGCCCGCACCGTCAGTTAATACAATACCCGCACCGGAACCTGTACCTGTAATACCCAGGTGAGTCTTGGTGGTATCGTTAGCATCAACAGCGCCACTAAATGTAGTTGATACGTGGCCTGCAGATGCATCACAGTTTTGCAGGTCAATGGTGAAATTCACTGGCGTTGAGTTCCCCGTATTGCTATTGGCAGCCAGAGCCGCATTGGAGATCTCCCCCAAGTAAACATCTTGCTTACCATTGGCAATAGAACACGCGGCATCAATGATGGAACCCGTAAAGGTGACAGAACCATGCCCCTGATCCTGCGCCTGCGCGAATGAAGACAGAGTGCCAGCCAGAATAACCACCGCTGCAATTTTTGTTAATTTCATTTATTCCGTTCCTAAAATAAAATGACTTAATATTGAATATATAAGCGCAACGGCAGGTGTCTTGAGAAACATCGACATATATAGAGAGTATCTACTCATGACATTTTTTATAGCACCAGCGCGTTACCGTAAGATTATCAGCTCAACGAACTTTAGAGCGCAATTCAAATAAACAATCATGAGAATAAATAAACAAAAACAACAAAAACATAACAAATAAAATTTAATTAAATTATTTATTTGTATAAAGCAATCAATAATCATTCATCAGCGTTATCATGGTGCCAGTAAACTCACGGCGAGTATAATACCAGACGTTATTATTTGCACAGCGTTTTCCAGTAATTTTACGCTCAGCAACGCCATCTGCGTTAATTAATTGTAACGAGTTATCTTTATTACTCTTTTTTTGGATTATTACCACCAAATAATATCACTCTGTGATTATGCTATTGATTATCTGAATGTAATATTCTAAAACAGGATCTTATACTTGATTCGCTATAACCAGATGTAAGTGAGGACCTTTGAGCGATGAATTTATAACGCAACTGCTCAGGCTTATCGATGAAGGCCAGGATGAGAATATCAGCATCCCCTCCATTATATCTCGCTCAGGCTACAGCAGTGCTCAACTCCACAGGATATTTAGATCCAGGATGGGGTGTTCTATCAAAAACTATATTATGGGGATCAAGATGTACCGGTGTTCACTCGCCCTAAAATTCTCCGGTCTCTCCGTGAAAAAAATATCAGAGCTTTGCTTTTACTCAAGCCAACAAGCTTTCACTCGATACTTCAAAGAGTGCTTTGGTACAACGCCTGTTGAATTCAGAAGCAACAGTGAAGTTATATTTGGAAAAATTCCGGCCTGGGGTCATAAAGTAAACGGCGCACTCATGGATTTGGACGTGAGTTATATTTACATTCCGCACCTTGAACTCTATGGCGTCTCTGGAAAGTATGAATGTGATTTTTATCACATCGGTAAAGCCCATACCATGCAGAGAGCAGAACTTGAAAAAACATTCTCCAGTTTGCTCCTCACTATTCCCGACAAGGTTTATACATTGTGCAAACCCGTAAATTTGAAATGTGATAAAATTAGTTTCGACTACCACATTGGTGTCACTGCGGAGTTTAGCAAGGAGAAAGAACTACCCGCTTTACCGGTTATCTCCGGGGATTATCTGCGTTTTACATTTACTAAAAAAGTGGGTTCGACATCAGACAGAATACTCTACGTCTACAAGCAATACATGGCCCAACACTGCATCACCCGACGCGACGGCCATGATATTGAGCTTTTTGAATACACACATCCTCCTGATGCTTTAGAATATACTCACACTGTCTATGTCCCTGTTCTGTTCGATGAAAAGTTGATTGATATGCTGTTAACTCGTACGTCGGAACCCTCCTAGCTCGATGAGGGATGTCCAGCAAGGGAGCTGCTTACATAGCCACTGGCCAGTGGTATGTTCATTTTGCCATGCAGTTGGTCTTTATAGCAGCGCCCTGGCAGTAGACCTCATCTCTCTCCCACCCCTGCCCGTTTTAAACTTTGACGGTTTTGCTACTTACCCATGCACAAATTAGGGTAAAATTTATTCTCTCATCAGCTCGATGAATCTGGACGATTTACGTGCTGAAAACAATAATGATACTAATAAATACTCAGGAGAATAGTATGCCTGAAGCAATGCCTTTTCAGGTGCTTATTGTCGATGACCACCCACTGATGCGACGAGGAATTAGTCAGTTGCTACAGTTGGATAGCGCATTTGAAGTCGTCGCCGAAGCGGGTGATGGTGCAAGTGCAATCGATCTGGCAAACCGTCTTGACCTTGATGTGATCCTGCTGGATCTCAATATGAAGGGAATGAGCGGACTTGATACCCTGAATGCGCTGCGCCGGGATGGCATCACTGCGCAAATCATCATTCTTACCGTGTCAGATTCCGCAAGCGATGTATACGCATTGATTGATGCCGGCGCTGATGGCTATTTGTTGAAAGACAGCGACCCAGAAGTTCTGCTTGAAGCCATTCGCAGTGGTGCTAAAGGCGGTAAAGCCTTCAGCGCACGCGTCAGCGAATACCTGCGAGAGCGTGAACTGTTTGGTGCGGAAGAAGATCCGTTCAGTATACTTACCGAACGCGAGCTGGATGTTTTACATGAACTGGCTCAGGGCTTGTCAAACAAGCAGATTGCGTCCGTACTGAATATTTCGGAACAAACGGTGAAGGTGCATATTCGCAACCTGCTGCGCAAGCTCAACGTGCGCTCTCGTGTTGCCGCCACCATCCTGTTTCTGCAAACGCGTGGAATACAGTAATACGCAGAATGCCCGGTAGCGCTATGCTATCGGGCTTATGTGCAGGCTGGATAAGACTCTTAGGGTCGCTATCCGGCATCTTCCGCTCTTATTTCTCCTGCGGCGACAACTGCTCCATCGCCTGTTTAATGCTGCGTTCAATCACCGCCCGGCGAGTGTCGTTGGCGGGTAATAACTTCAGCATCATCTCCCAGGCCGCAACCGCCTCGCCGAAGCGCTGCTGCTCAAAGGCGTTAAAAGCATACATGCTCAGTACACGCACGTTAGCATGATCGCCCCTGACCAACTGACTCAATAACTCCCCTCCCCGACGGTTATCATTTGGATCGGAGGAACGGGTCAACGCTTCCGCATAACCCAGCGCCGCATCGCTATTTTTAGGATCCAGTCGGTAGGCGTTGGCATAGGCTTCTGTCGCCGTGCTGGCATTACCTAATACCATTCCAATGCGTCCGAGCATAATCCAGCCTTCAACGTTTCCAGGATCGGCCTGCAGTCGCGTACGCAGTCCCAGCGCAAGGCGTGTCATATCCTCTTCATTCAGTGGTTCAGCCTTCGGATCCAGTGCCCGTTCCAGCAACGCCGGAGCTTGTGCTGTAGCCTGTTGCCAGATTTTAACCTGCTTGTAATTACCCGTTTGATAATAGCTCACCGCGCCAACCACCAATGCGACTACAACGCCTGGCACATACAGCCACCATCCACCACGTTTTCCATCCGGAGTGATGTCGTCTGGAAATTCTTCCTGTTTCAATCGTATACGACGGCGTGAGCGGGCAAAAATAATCCAGCCCCCCAAGCCGATCGCCACGACGGGCATCACCCATAACAGAACCGTCAGCGGCGTCAGCGGCGGATCGTAAGTGACGAAGTTGCCGTAGCGCGCCACCATATAATCGACGATCTCTTTCTGGCTTTTCCCTTCCTGCATCAGCTCATAGACTTTCTGACGCAGGTCGGTAGCAATCATCGAGTTAGAGTCGGCAATGCTGTTGTTCTGACACTTAGGGCAGCGCAATTGCTCGGTAAGCTGGCGGAACTGTTGCTCCTGCGCTTCGTCTTTGAACTGCATTACGTCGATGGTGGCAAGCGCCGAACCAGAGATCACCAGCATCAATACGCCCAGTAAAAATCTCATTGCGCAGCCTCCTTACTGTACTTATCCCACAACGGTTTGATCTCGCTTGCCCACACTCTGGCATTCAAATCGCCAGCGTGGCGGTAGCGAATAATTCCCTTACCGTCGATCAGGAAAGTTTCCGGCGCGCCATATACGCCCAGATCCAATCCAAGCATGCCATCGCCATCAAACAGGCTAAGCGCATATGGATTACCCAGTTCTTTCAGCCAGACAATCGCTTTCTGACGATCGTCTTTATAGTTCAGACCGACCACCCGCACGCCCTCTGCAGACAGCTGATTCAGATACTGGTGTTCAGCACGGCAGGTCGGACACCATGTCGCCCATACGTTGAGCAACACCGGTTTACCCTGCGTTAGTACATCGGCCTGATAATGCTGCCCCGGATTCTCCAGCGACTCAAGGCGGAACGTCGGTACCGGTTTACCGATCAATGCCGATTCAAGATTGGTGGGATCATCTCCCTGGGCGTTACGCGCCAGTTGCCACAGCAGCGCTGCCGCAATAACGAGAAAAATAATAAAAGGGATTAAGAGTGCGTTGCGCTTCATACAGCCTCCGGCGCGTTTTTTTGCTCAGCTGTGCGTGGACGCACGCGCTGGCGATAGCGTGGATCAAACAGGCAGAACAATCCGCCCAGCGCCATCAGCAACCCTCCGGCCCAAATCCAGCGAATAAACGGTTTGTAATACAGACGCACGGCCCATGCGCCATTGTCCAGCTCTTCGCCTAACGCAGCATACAGGTCACGCGTAAAACCACCGTCAATTGCCGCTTCGGTCATCATGGAACTGGTGCTGTTATAAAAACGTTTCTCCGCATGCAGCGTCGCTTCCGGTTTACCGTCACGTGTTACACCAATAATCGCCACGCCACCACGGTAGTTAGGCCCGGTGATATCTTTAACTTCACGGAATGTAAACTGATAATTATGTATGCTCACGCTATCGCCAGCCTTCATACGCACATCACGCTCAACGCTGTAGTTCTGACTAAAGGCAATCCCCACGATAGTAATCGCCAGCCCCACGTGGCCTGACACCATCCCCCAGTAACTTGGCGTCAACTTCGTTCCGCGTGAAATACGCAAGAATGCTTCAGACATCGCCAGCACAAATATCCAGCATGCCATTGCCAGACCTACTACCGTCATCGCGGCAATGCGGTCTTCAAGCAGCCACGGCAGCAGCAGCGACAGTACAAATGTGGTGACAAACGCGATAATCAGCAATGTTTTTAGTTTACGCGGTCTGTCACGACCCCAGCGAACCAACGGTCCAATCCCCAACAGCAGTGCGAACGGTGCCATCAGCCACGTGAACATGGTATTGAAGAACGGTTCACCAATCGAAATACTGCCTAGCCCCAGCTGTTTATGCACCAGCGGCAACAATGTGCCCAGCAGCACCACCAGCATGGCGGCAATCAACAGAACGTTGTTCCCCAATAGCAGCGATTCACGTGACCAGAGGGCGTTATTCACCCTGGAGCGAACTTTATGACCACGCACGGCAAAGAGCAGCAGAGATCCACCGATCACCATGACCATAAAGGCAAGAATGAACATCCCGCGCGACGGATCGGAGGCGAATGCATGTACCGACACCAGTACGCCTGAACGCACGAGGAAAGTGCCCAACAGGCATAGCGAGAAAGCGCAGATCGAGAGCAGCAGCGTCCAGGCTTTGAAACTGGCGCGTTGTTCGGTAACCGACAGGGAGTGCATCAGCGCTGTGCCTACCAGCCACGGCATAAACGAAGCATTCTCGACCGGATCCCAGAACCACCAGCCGCCCCAGCCAAGCTCGTAGTACGCCCAGGCGGAGCCGAGCACAATCCCCAACGTCAAAAACACCCACGCCGCCAGCGTCCAGGGGCGCGAAAAACGGGCAAACGTGCTGTCCAGACGCCCGCTCATCAACGCGGCAATCGCGAATGCAAAAGCGACTGAGAAACCGACATAGCCCATATACAACAACGGTGGATGGAAAATAAGCCCCGGATCCTGCAACAGCGGGTTCAGGTCGCGCCCTTCGACAGGGAAATCAGGCAAGGTGCGAGAAAACGGGTTAGAGGTAAACAAGATAAACAACAGGAAGCCAACACTGACCATGCCCATCACAGCCAGTACACGAGCGACGATATCCAGCGGCATCCGCTGACTGAACAGCGCCACGGCAAACGTCCAGCCGCTCATCAGCAGCACCCACAGCAACAGTGAGCCTTCATGCGCGCCCCACGTTGCCGCTACCCGATACCAAACCGGGAGCTGAGTATTAGAGTTACTGGCCACATAGGTCACGGTAAAGTCATTGACCACGAATGCGTTTACCAACACCAGAAACGCACCCATCACGCAGATAAACAACACCCAGGCAAATGGCCGTGCAGAGGCCATCATCCGTACATCACCGCGCGCTACGCCCCACAGAGGATAGACCGAGAGCAGCAATGCAACGCCAAGTGCAAGACACAGAAGCCCATTGCCAATTTCAGGCATCATGACGTTTTATCCTTATAAACACTTTCCGGGCGACGGTGATTTTCCTGCATCGCTTTTTCGACTTCCGGTGGGGTGTAATTCTCATCATGTTTGGCGAGGACCTCTTTTGCCTGCACATGATTCCCCTCTTCCAGTTCACCCTGCACAACGACCCCCTGCCCTTCACGGAACAGATCCGGCAGGATACCTTCATACGTCACATCGACTACGCCCTCGGCGTCATAGATGCTGAAATTCACCTTCAGGGATTGCGGGTCGCGTTTAACGCTGCCAGGCATAACCATGCCCCCCACACGCAGACGTTGACCGACTTCAGGCATCTTCTGGGTTTCACGCTTACCGTAGAGTATTTCGCCCGGCGTATAGAACAGGTCGATATTGGAACGCAGCGCGTAGAGCACCAGCGTGATGGTTAATGCCAGACCCGCAAGCACCGCACAGGCAATCCAGAGTCGATTTTTACGTCGAATATTCACGCCGCCTCCCGTTGCGTTTGTGCCGCGCGCATACGGGCTTCTCTTGCCCGTTGCTGTGCTACACCGCGTAATATCGTCCGATGCTGTAACGCAGAGTGCAGCACCAGTACAATCATAGGGACAACGCTCATAGCCACAGCCAACCAGACATACAAGGCGTAACCGCCCATCGCGAAAAAATCACTCCATGATGCAAATGCAGGGGTCATTGGCGGCCTCTTTTTAAGATCAGTTCGCTCACCCACGGGCGGCGTTTTTCCATCAACAAAATCAGATTACGCATGCGCATCAGCGTCAGCGTGATAAACAGCAACAGATAGCCGACGATTGCCAGACGCAACGGCGTGCGCATCGCCGGATCAATACTTTGCTGCATACGGGTCGATCCCTGATGCAACGTATTCCACCACTCTACCGAGTAGTGAATAATCGGTAAGTTAACAACGCCAATCAGCACCAGAATACCGGCAGCACGCCCCGCCACGCGACGGTCATCAAATGCGTGCCACAGTGCGATAGCGCCTACGTAGAGAAACAGCAACACCAGTTCAGAAGTGAGTCGGGCATCCCATACCCACCAGGTTCCCCACATTGGTTTACCCCATGCCGACCCGGTCACCAGTGCGATAAAGGTAAACACTGCGCCAACAGGGGCCATCGCGGCTAAAGCCAGATTGGCCATTTTCATCTGCCAGACCAGGCCGATAAACGCCGCAACCGCCATCGAGGCATAAATCCCCATCGACCAGATTGCCGCCGGGACGTGCAGATAAATAATGCGATAGCTCTGCCCCTGCTGATAATCCGAAGGTGCAAAACCAAATCCCCAGATCCAACCCGTTGCCAGTATCACTACACTGGCAATCGCCAGCCACGGGATAAACCAGCCACAGATCTGATAGAGCCGTGGGGGCATCGCCAGTTGATGAAGTATTTTCCACATAGTTCAGTCACCAGACTCAAGCAAAACAAATGAAACTGCCGTTGTCCCTGATGGCGGAAAATCGCCTGATCAGGCACGCTAAAATAAAAATCGTGCTACTGCACACTGATGCGTAACGCAGCCGCCGTCGCAAAAGGACTTAACGTCGCGCTCCCCACCAACAGTGCGCCCAGAATCGCCATGTACCCTTCAACGGGTAAGTGCATAGAGGCCGCATCCATCGCAGCGGTCGCAAAAATCAGCAGCGGGATGGTTAGCGGCAGTACCAACACGCTTAACAACACACCGCCACGCTTCAGACCAACCGTTAATCCAACGCCTGGCGCACCGAGAAAACCCAGCGTCGGCGTACCGAGCAACAGCGTCAGTGCCATAATCTGCCAACCGTACATATCCATTCCCAACAGCAACGCCACCAGCGGCGAGAGGATAAGCAACGGCAGGCCGGTCACGACCCAGTGTGCCATTACCTTCGCCAGCACCACCGCCGGTAGCGGCAATGGCAGTAACATCAGCTGTTCGAGGCTGCCGTCCTGAAGGTCATCGCGAAACAGGCGCTCCAGCGCCAGTAATGATGCCAGCAGTGCTGCAACCCAGATAATACCCGGCGCAATTCGCGCCAGCAGTTGTGGTTCCGGGCCAATGCTTAGCGGGAATAACGTAATCACAATCAGGAAGAACCATAACGGATTGGCAATCTCCGCACTATGACGGAACGCAACCCGCAGTTCTAAACGGAAAATTCGCCACATCATTGCGCAGCCCTCTCGCTGGTCAGCGCAATACGCCGCACTTTATTGGTCTCTACATTCAGAGGCTGATGAGTCGTGAGAATAACAATACCGCCCTGCTCCGTATGTTGTGCCATACGCTGAGTCAGGCGTTCAACGCCATTGACATCAATCGCAGTGAACGGTTCGTCCAGGATCCAGAGCCGGGCGCGGGTCAGCCACAGACGAGCCAATGCCACACGGCGTTGTTGTCCGGCAGAGAGTTGATTAACTGGAATGTCTTCATATCCGGCGAGCCCGGCCTGTGCCAGAGCGGCCAGGCACTGAGCAGTATCGCCATCATGGTGGAAGAAACGCAGATTCTCCAACGCCGAAAGCCGGGTTTTAATTCCCGGCTGATGTCCGATCCAAAGCAGTTCCTGATGGTAACTGTCCCGCACTTGATGCAGTGGTTGCCCTTGCCAGCAAACCTCTCCGGCATCAGGGCGAGCCAGACCAGTAAGTAAGCGCAGCAAAGTGGTTTTTCCTGCGCCGTTACTCCCGGTAATTTGCACCCATTCACCCGCGGTTACGCGAAATGACAGCTCACTAAACAGTATTCTGTCATCCCGCTCACAGAGCAGCTCCCTGGCTTCAAGCATTTGCACGCATCAACATCCTGTTAGAATCCCGGTTTAACTTCACGCATATCGGGGAGTTTGTGTGCTATCCCTTTATGGCAGTCGATACAGGTTTGTCCTTCTTTCACGGCCTGGTCATGCATTTTAGCCGCAACACCTTTCTGGGCGGTTAAATCCATAAACTCGAAGTTATGACAGTTACGACACTCCTGCGAGTTATTGTCTTTCATACGCCGCCACTCATTTTGCGCCATTATCAGACGGTGGTCTTCAAATTTTTGCGGTGTGTCTATCAACCCCAACGCTTTCGCATACAGCTCTTTGCTGGCTTTAATCTTACGAATCATTTTCGGGCCCCACTCATGCGGGACGTGGCAATCAGGGCAGGTCGCACGTACACCACTACGGTTGTTGTAGTGTACGGTTTCCATGTATTCCTGATAGACAGTGTTGCGCATTTCGTGACAGCTGATACAGAATTCTTCAGTGTTGGCCTTTTCCATACCGGTGTTAAAACCGCCCCAGAAAATAATGCCGCCCACAAAGCCGATTAACAACAGCGTGCCGAGCGCCAGACGGCTGGGGCGACGCCACCATTGCCAGACGCGCTTAATCCAGCCTGGTTTACGGTTAGAATTTTCCATAATGACCTCTTATTTCCCGTAACCTTTCGAGGGGGTGAAGGTATTTTCGACAATCGGAGCAGCATCAGCCTGCGGGACATGACACTGCAGGCAGAAATAGCGACGCGGCGCCACTTCCGCCAGCACTTTGCCATTGCTGTCCATAAAGTGCGTCGGGCTGATGCGCGGCGCGCCGGTTGTCCGATAGCTTTCCACGCCATGGCACTGCAGGCAGCGGTTGGTGTTAGTTGTAACCTGGTAACCATCAACGCTGTGCGGAACCATCGGTGGTTGGTTAACGTAGTTCAGCGGCATACGCTCCTGCTCTTTCGGCATGCGAATCGCCCCTTCCTGCGTCCCCGAGACTTCCGGTGACTGGCTCAGATCCACTCCGTTTGCAGCCCAAACTGCCCCACTGACTACCAGGGCCAGCGCTGCCGTCATTTGACTCAGCGCTTTAATCAGGTCATGGCTTTTCATGATTTCGCTCCCGAACTCCATCGTGTTGTTATTGTAAAAACATCCTCAGAACAGACATCCACACAGCGACCGCAGGCCATGCAATCGCGACTGGTCACCTGCACCGGGCTTTGCTCATCCAGCACCGGGGCACGTAGCACATGCGGTTCCGGGCAAACATGAAAACAATCCATACAGCGGTTACATCTCTCGCGTTCTTTCGCCGAAACGGTTAACGCCCCTTTACTTCCCAGCACGCTATACAGTGCGCCAAGTGGGCAAAGGTGCCCGCACCAGCCATGTTCAACGACCAGTAAATCAAATAAAAACAGTGCAATAATCAGCAGTATGCCGCTTCCGAACCCCATCACCAGGCTACGTCCCAGCAGAGAAACCGGGTTTATCCATTCCCACAGCAACGTGCCTGTTACAGCAGAGCCCAGCAAAATGACAACCAGCAGGACGTAGCGTATATAGCGCGGAATTGTCGCTGACTGATTCAACTCAAACCTTCTGCGTAACCAGCTCGCAAAGTCGGTTACAGGATTCATCGGACAGACCCAACTACAAAACAATCGCTTGCCCGCAAGGGCATACAGCACCGTAATGATGGCCGCGCCCGTTAACGCCACCGTCGCAGGCAAATGCCCACTGGCCAGACTTTGCAGCGTAATGAGTGGATCGGTTAACGGAATGGTATCCAGCAACAGGCTGCTGCTGTAATTACCATGCAGGATCCACACACCGAGCCACGGGCCGCTGAGAAACATCGCCAACACCAGAAACTGGCTTAAACGACGCAACACCAGCCAACGATGACTCTGCCACCAGCCTTTTTTCGCCCGCGCTTCACGGCCTGCATCACGTTTACGATTTGCCATTTTGCCCCTCCAGCCAACCGAAGCGGTAATGGTGTCCCAACTCCCCTTTTGCCAGCGACAAAGGCAGCACTTTTATGGCTGGTTGCTCCAGCACACAGACCTTTTCGCATTTACCGCATCCGGTACAGGCATCGCTATGAACGGTAGGAATAAACCGCGCATGTTTACCGGTACGCATATTGCGATCGAGCTCCAGGGTGATGGCCTCGTCAATTTTCGGGCACTCGCGATAGCAGACGTCGCAGCGCAATCCCTGATAATTGAGGCAGTTCTCGTGATCCAGCAGCACCGCCAACCCCATGCGTGAATCGTCGATCGATTCAATTTCCCGATCCAACGCTCCGCTTGGACAAACTTTGGCGCACGGGATGTCCTCACACATTTCGCAGGGAATATCGCGGGCAATAAAATACGGCGTCCCCGCCGCCAGCCCGGAGGCCAGAGTCGCCAGTTTCAGCGTGTCATAAGGGCAAGCCTGAACGCACTGCCCGCAGCGTACGCAAGCGCTGGCAAATGCGTCCTCACTCAATGCCCCAGGCGGGCGTAACCGCACGCCGGTTGCACGTGCGGTTTGTTGTTGCAACCCCAGCGCCACGCCAACAACTGCCAGTCCGCCAGCTGCGCGAACCATATCGCGCAGAAAGCGGCGGCGGCCATTTTGGGGTTTTGCTGACCGGGACATAGCGACTTACACCTTCGCCAGTTTCACAGCGCACTTCTTGAAATCCGTTTCTTTAGAAAGCGGATCCGTCGCATCCAGCGTCAGGTTGTTCACCAGCTGTGCGGCGTCGAAGAACGGCATATACACCAGCCCCTGCGGTGGACGGTTACGCCCACGTGTTTCCACAATCGAAATGACTTCACCACGGCGGGAGACCACTTTGACTTTATCGCCACGACGCAAATCGCGTGCTTTCGCGTCCAGCGGATGGATAAACAGCACGGCTTCCGGGAAGGCACGGTGCAGTTCAGGCACGCGACGCGTCATACTGCCGGTGTGCCAGTGCTCCAGTACACGTCCGGTGGAGAGCCACAGGTCATACTCTTTATCCGGCGCTTCTGCCGCCGGTTCAAATGGCAGTGCGAAAATCACCGCTTTACCGTCCGGCTTGCCGTAGAACTTGTAACTCTCTCCAGCCTTCACGTACGGATCGTTACCTTCGCTGTAGCGCCACTGGGTCTCTTTACCTTCAACTACCGGCCAGCGTAACCCGCGCGCTTTGTGGTAATCATCGAACGGTGCAAGATCGTGTCCATGACCGCGACCAAACCATGCATACTCTTCGAACAGCCCTTTTTGCAGGTAGAAACCCAGCTCGCGGGACTCATCGTTAAGCTGATCTTCAGCCAGTTCGCTAACCGGGTATTTCGTCACCGCAGGCGTTGCAAACAGCACGTCATACAGAGTTTTGCCACGCAGTTCTGGTTTCTGCGCCAACAGTTCTTCCGGCCAGACCTCTTCTGTTTTGAAACGACGGGCAAACTGCACCAGTTGCCACAAATCCGATTTTGCTTCGCCCGGCGCTTTAATCTGCTGACGCCAGAATTGAGTACGACGCTCAGCGTTACCGTAGGCCCCTTCTTTTTCCACCCACATCGCTGTCGGCAGGATCAGGTCGGCCGCCAGGGCGCTGACCGTCGGGTACGGATCGGAAACGATGATAAAGTTGCGCGGATCGCGCCAGCCAGGCATACGCTCTTCGTTAATATTCGGTCCGGCCTGCATGTTGTTGTTACACATCACCCAGTAAACATTGAGCTTGCCATCCTTCAGCGCACGATCCTGCGCTACCGCATGTAAACCCACTTTCGCCGGAATAGTACCGGTTGGGATCTGCCAGTGTTTTTCGCAGATATCACGGTGTTTTTCGTTAGTCACCACCATGTCCGCAGGCAGGCGATGGGAGAACGTCCCTACTTCACGCGCGGTACCACAAGCGGAAGGCTGGCCAGTCAGAGAGAACGGACCACAGCCAGGCTGGGAGATCTTGCCGGTCAACAGGTGCAGGTTGTAGACCAGGTTGTTGGCCCACACGCCGCGCGTGTGTTGGTTAAAGCCCATCGTCCAGTAGGAGATGACTTTCTTATTCGGATCGGCATACAGCTGCGCCAGTTGTTCCAGTTGATCTTTCGGAACGCCGGTCATTTCTGCGGTTTTATCCAGCGTATATTCCGCAACAAACGCTTTGTATTCTTCAAAGCTGATCGGTTCGGATGCATCAGAACCTGGGTTTTTCGCCGCTTTCTCCAACGGATGCGTCGGACGTAAACCGTAGCCGATATCCGTCGCACCTTTGCGCAGGTTAACGTGCTTGCTGAAGAAATCCTGGTTTATCGCATTGTTTTGAATGATGTAATTTGCGATGTAGTTGAGGATCACCAGGTCGCTTTGCGGCGTAAAGACGATGCCGTTATCGGCCAGTTCAAAGCTACGATGCTGGAAGGTAGAGAGAACCGCCACATTGACATTAGGATCGGACAGGCGACGGTTGGTGATGCGTGACCACAGAATTGGGTGCATCTCCGCCATATTGGCGCCCCACAGAACAAAAGCATCCGCATGCTCAATATCGTCATAGCAACCCATCGGTTCATCCATACCAAAGGTACGCATAAAACCGACTACCGCTGATGCCATGCAGTGACGTGCGTTCGGGTCAATGTTGTTTGAACGGAAACCCGCTTTGAACAGCTTCGCCGCCGCATAACCTTCCCAGATGGTCCACTGACCGGAGCCAAACATGCCGATGGCATCTGGCCCTTTTTCTTTCAGGGACGTTTTGAATTTCTCTTCCATCACGTCGAAGGCCTGGTCCCAGCTAATTGGGGTGAATTCGCCTTCTTTGTGATATTTGCCATCCTTCATGCGTAGCATCGGCTGCGTTAAACGGTCTTTGCCGTACATGATTTTAGGCAGGAAGTAACCTTTAATGCAGTTAAGTCCACGGTTAACCGGCGCATCCGGATCGCCCTGGCATGCCACAACACGCCCTTGCTGAGTCCCTACCAATACGCCACAACCTGTACCGCAAAATCGGCACGGGGCTTTGTCCCATTTGATAGCTTCTTGCTGACCGACTACCGCGCGGGCTACGCCCGGCACGCTTAACCCGGCAGCCGCCGCAGCGGCCGCAACGGCGTTAGCTTTCATAAAGCTACGACGACTGAGTTTCATGGTGTTTCCTCACCTTGCTCATCCTGCTGGTGATAAACCAGCGACACCGCCAGTACGCCTGCAACGTTGCGTACCGACTCAATTGTTTTCATTAGCGTTTCACTTTGTTCAGCTTCTACCACCGCGATCAGTTGGCCGCTTTCCACATCACTGAGTGCAACTTCACAACCTGGAAATGTACTCAACTGCGTGGCGATATCGCTGATATGCTGACTTTTGGCCTGAACGACCAGGCTGCAGACCTGCCAGTTAGTGTCCATGGTTGTACTCCGCGTTAATGGCTGAAACCGGACAGGTAGCGACGCACGCGCCACATCCGTTACAGCCCTGATTGTCGAGCTGTGGCTGGTAAATACCAGACAGCGTGGGGCGAAAGGTAATGGCCATGGGTTCACAACTATCCTGACAGCGATGGCACTCAACAGACTGATTTGCGAGGCAGTTTTCACCGATCGTAAAGTTCAGTTCCCATGCCCTGGTGTGGCGCGGAAGAAAAAGTGATTCGGGACAGGCTTGTGCGCAGGCGTAACAAAAGCTGCATTCGCCGTGTTTGAAATTTACGCTCGGATACCCACCCTGGCCTCGCTGCAGGATGTCGGTTTCACACGCCTGGATGCAGGCGTCACAACGGAGGCAATGGGCCAGAAAGTGAGATTCTTCCTTGCTCCACGGCGGACGGATCCCAATGCCAGCGTTACGCCAGTTGCCTGTCAACATGCCTCGACGGGATAAATCAACCATGACATTGTCCTTCCATAATGACGCTCTCCCTGAGCGGGTTGAACGACAATAAAAACCGCACTATTTATGAGTAGTTATTTTTAACAGTAAGATATTTCAGGATGTGTTAGAGGTGCATACCCCAATCGGGGTAAATGCTGTTGCCGGATCAAAAGAGTGTGGGGTTGGTGGAAAAAAACGCGCTTTTGCTCACATTTCAATTAGTTATATACTAAATTATATAACGAACACCGCAAAAAGAGAATTATCTTATTTATGAGATAATTCTTAGGATATATCACCATATTAATAACAAACACTCAGCCAATACACTTAAAATATAAGTAAATTTAGATTAATAGATGATGTGAATATGCTAACCTGCCATAGATACGTTCAGAAGACAGAAGAAAGGAAAAACTGTGAACAATAAGATGAAGACTATTGTCCCTGCCGTCCTGTTAGCTGCCGTTGCCAGCACCTCTGTGTGGGCTGCAAACAACGATGCCAACACTCAACCACTGGAAAAAACAGCGCCTTATCCTAAAGCCGACAAAGGTATGAAGCGCCAGGTTATCCAGCTCGCTCCTGAGAAAGATGAATCTACTCTAAAAGTGGAACTGCTGATCGGACAAACGCTGGAAGTTGACTGCAACAGGCATCGCCTTGGTGGAGAGCTGGAAAGCAAAACTCTGGAAGGTTGGGGATACGACTACTATGTTTTTGACAAAGTCAGCTCCCCGGTCTCGACCATGATGGCCTGCCCGGACGGCAAAAAAGAGAAAAAATTCATCACAGCTTATCTGGGTGATGACGGTATGGTGCGTTACAACAGCAAATTGCCGATTGTGGTCTACACTCCGGAAAACGTAGAAGTGAAATACCGAATCTGGAAAGCGGAAGAGAAGATTCAGGACGCAGTCGCGCGATAAGTGAGAATGTGCCGGATAGCGGCGTACCGCCTTATCCGGCCTACAAACGCACGAAGTAGGCCGGATAAGCGCAGTGCCATCCGGCATTTTCTTTACAGTGCGATATCTGCGACAGCTTTCTGCTCAGGTTGCGGTTGTGCCTGAGGTTTAAGCTGCGGTTTCGGTGCTTCATCAGCGACCTGCGGTTTATCGTACTTCAGACCCAAAACTTCACTGGTATATTGCAGCTCTTGTTCTGTGGCCTCAACGTTACCGTTCAGCTTCGTGCCATAGGACGGGATAATTGTTTTCAGTTTCGCCTGCCATTCCGGGCTGGCAACTTTATCTTTAAACACTTTTTCCATCAGATGCAGCATGATCGGTGCAGCGGTTGACGCCCCTGGCGATGCGCCCAGCAGTGCAGCAATTGTTCCTTCTTTGTCACTGACCACTTCAGTTCCCAGACGCAGAACGCCGCCCTTTTCTTCATCACTTTTGATGATCTGCACACGCTGACCTGCCTGCCACAAACGCCAGTCTTCTTTTTTCGCCTGCGGATAGTACTCCTGCAGTGCAGCAAAACGGTCGTCGTCGCTGAGCATGACCTGGCTTACCAGATATTTCACCAGATCGAAGTTATCCAGCCCTACATTCACCATCGGCATAAAGTTTGACGTGGTGGTAGAGCTGAGCAGATCCCATAAGGAACCATTTTTCAGGAACTTGGTAGAGAACGTCGCAAATGGTCCAAACAGTACCACGCGCTTGCCATCCAGAATGCGGGTATCAATATGCGGTACGGACATCGGCGGTGCACCAACGGACGCCTGACCGTAGACTTTCGCCAGGTGACGATTGACCACGTCCGGGTTTTCCGCCACCAGGAACTGACCACCAACCGGGAATCCGGCATAGCCTTTCGCTTCCGGGATATCGGTTTCCTGCAGCAGTTTCAACGCAGCGCCACCAGCACCAATAAAGACAAACTTCGCCTTGATGTCGTGTTCCGCTTCGCTGTTTTTCAGATCGGCAACCGTGACGGTCCAGCTATTATCCGCGTTACGCTTAAACCCACGCACTTCGGTGCTCAGCTGCAAAGCAAAATTAGGTTTTTTCTGCAACGATGCAATCAGCTGGCGCGTAATTTCGCCGTAGTTTACGTCAGTACCAATCTCAGTACGCGTTGCCGCAACTTTCTGTTTTGGATCGCGACCTTCCATGACCAGCGGCGCCCACTCTTTAATTTGCGCGTGATCTTCGGAGTAACGCATGCCACGGAACAACGTACTCTGCTGCAGTGCGGTATAACGGGCACGCAGGAAATTCACGTTCTCGTCGCCCCAGACAAAGCTCATATGTGGCACGGTGGTGATAAACGAGCGGGGTTCATGCATCACGCCATTGTTGACCTGATACGCCCAGAACTGGCGGGAAATCTGGAAGGCTTCGTTAATTTCGACTGCCTTTTCAATGCTGACACTACCGTCGGCTTTTTTAGGCGTGTAATTCAGTTCCATGAGTGCAGAGTGTCCCGTTCCGGCATTGTTCCAGCCGTTCGAACTCTCCTGAGCAACGCCATCCAGTCGCTCAACCATGGTCATTGACCATTGTGGCTCCAGTTCCTGTAAATAGGTTCCCAGTGTGGCGCTCATAATGCCGCCGCCAATCAACAGCACATCCGTTTCCTGCTCTTCAGTCGCTTTCGCTTTTGCCGCCATAGAGACAACGTTCAGTCCTACGGCCAGGGTGAAGAGCATGGCAGTCACTTTTTTCATAATGTTAATGCCTTACTTTTAGTATCGCTTTTTAGCTTTTATTGCAGGTGAAAATCGAGCGGTACCAACGGTAACACTTAAGTAAAAATAATTAAATATTGTTTATAAATTATATTTAAATTTTAAAAATGTTATTAATAAGTTGATTCTTTATAGGGTTATTGACAATCATTTCTGGAAACCCGCCCACCAGACGGGTACTATGCTGCGCTTTGCTATTCACCGCACGGATGCTTGTCGGTCTGCTGTATCAGGCCATTTCCGACCTGAGAGTAAATATGTCTGCGCTCCATCCCTCCCCTGCCGCGACGGCAGATCATTCCGTTGGAACCGTATTGCGTAAGCCCCATTTACTGGTGCGCGAAATGTTGGCGGGCGTGGTTACCGCCCTTGCACTGATCCCGGAAGTAATCTCCTTTTCCGTTATCGCTGGCGTTGATCCGAAAGTCAGTCTTATTGCCTCCGTTGTACTGTGCCTGGCAATGTCCTTTCTGGGGGGGCGCCCGGCAATGGTTACCGCCGCTGCGGGGTCTGTAGCTCTGGTTATTGGCCCAATGGTGCACCTACACGGCGTGCAGTACATTCTGCCAGCGGTCGTGCTGGCCGGACTTATCCAGATCCTGTTTGGCGTATTAGGCATGGCACGCCTGATGCGTTTTATCCCCGCGGCCGTCATGACGGGCTTTGTCAACGCGCTGGGCATTTTGATTTTCTTTGCTCAGGTCCCGCACTTCTGGGGAAAAAGCCCGTTAATCTGGGGATTGTTTATCCTGACGCTGCTGATCGTACTGTGGCTACCGCGATTCATTAAAAATATTCCCGCACCATTGGTTGCGATTGTCTTGTTGACGGTATTCACCGTGACCAGTGGACAACTGTTGCCTACCGTCGGTGACGAAGGTTCAATGCGCGGTGGACTACCTGGTTTAACCCAATTGCTGGTACCACTTAACGGGCAAACTTTTGCCATTATCTGGCCCTGCGCGCTAAGCATCGCCTTTGTCGGTTTGATGGAGTCGTTGTTAACCGCAAGACTGGTTGACGATCTGACGGTCACGCCATCGAATAAAAACCGTGAAAGTGCGGGACTGGGGATCGCTAATATTCTGGCCGGGTTTTATGGCGGCATTGCCGGATGCGCGATGATTGGCCAAACGATCGTCAACGTTGAGATGGGCAAAGGACGCAGTCGACTCTCAACGTTGGCCGCCGGATTAGTATTACTGCTGCTGGTCACCGCATTAAGTGAAGTAATGGCGAAAATACCCATGTCGGTACTGGCCGGCATTATGGTGATTGTGGCGGTAAAAACGTTCAGTTGGCACAGTATCACTCCCGCCGCGCTGGTGAAAATGCCAGTCACCGAAACGCTGGTAATGTTGATTACCGTTGCCGCGACGGTTTCTACCGGCAACCTGGCGATTGGCGTGGTTGCCGGAGTGATGATGATGCTGGTTCTGCCGCGTATCGTAAGATGCAAACAAGTGGTTACATCAGAAACAGCGTCGCCAGACCAAGAAAAATAAAGAATCCGCCGGTGTCGGTAATAGCGGTGATCATAACGCTTGAGCCGACAGCCGGGTCGCGCCCGAGTTTCACCATCGTCATCGGAATGATTACCCCCATCAATGCCGCCATCAGCAGGTTAAGCATCATCGCCAGGGTCATAACGCCACCAAGCGCCATATCATCATACAGCCACCAGGTAATCCCCCCCATAATCCCGCCCCAGACGAGGCCGTTGATCAACGCCACGCCCATCTCACGCAGGATCAGGAACGTCAGGTTACCGGGCTGAATATTTTGCAGCGCCAGCGCGCGGACGATCATGGTGATGGTTTGATTGCCGGTATTACCGCCGATTCCCGCCACGATAGGCATCAACGAAGCCAGCGCCACCAGTTGTGAAATCGTGTGTTCAAAACCGTCGATGACTCGTGAGGCGATAAATGCCGTGCAGAGGTTAATCGCCAGCCATGCCCAACGGGTTTTTACTGCTTTAGTGACCGGGGCGAACACATCCTCTTCGGCGCTTAACCCCCCCATCCGGCGCAGATCGGTGTCGGTTTCTTCATATACCACATCGACGATCTCATCGATGGTCAAACGGCCCATCAGCTTACCTGATGGATCCACCACCGCCGCACTGACCAGGTTGTCACGTTCAAACGTTCGTGCCGCGTTTTCTGCAATATCCTCCGGAGCGAAGGTGAGCGGATCGTCTTCCATCACCTCGCTGACTTTGCGCTGCACATCATTAAGCAAAATACAGGTCAACGTCAGTTCGCCTACGAGGACTTTATTGCGATCGGTCACGAAGAGTTTATCGGTGTTTTCCGGCATTTTCCCCAACCGTCGCAGATAGCGCTGTACCACTTCCAGCGTCACGTCCGGGCGCACGGTGATGACTTCGAACTCCATAATCGCGCCGACGCGATTCTTCTCGTAGTGCATCACCTGGCGCACACGCGCCCGCTCCTCTGCCGGCAGCGATGCCAGCAGTCGGCCTGTCAGGTTGCGTGGCAAATGCTGCACCAGATAAATCTGTTCATCGATATCGAGATATTGCAACGCGTCCAGCAACTCGCGGTCGGTCATCTCATCGATCAGATCGTCCCAGACGTTTTCTGACGCCTCAAGCAGCACATTTCCGCGTTTTTCACTTTCGACCAGTCGCCACAGGGCATGACGTTCTTCAGAGGGTAACGCTTCGAGGGTATCGGCCAAATCGGGCGGTGGCAGGTGGGCCACCAGTGCCCCTACCTCAGCAATATCGTCGGCTAATGTACCGACGTCATATTGCTCAGCCAGGGTAAGCTTGCCCAACAGTGTAGAAATAATGGCTTTATCAGTGGTCAGCAGCCAGATCAGACGCGCACGTTCTTCATCACGCAGCCTGGCGCTGTTTTTATTTATTACAGACATTAATCATAAATCCATGATTTGAAATATCGTTAATCATGATGCTGAATTATGTAAATAACAATAAACTGAGCCGCCGGTTGGATAAAAAAACGGCGGATGAGAGTGTTAACCGTAGGCCGGTAGCTCCTTATCCGGCCTATGGGAGCAGGCTGTACGGGCTACTGCATCACGCGATGCGGCGTCGCGTTCATCACCCATTAACTCGGTAAGCTGCCCGTTGCGCATCTCCAGCAGACGATCGGCATGAATAAAGTAATGATCGTCATGGCTGATGGCGAAAATGGTTTTGCCCATTTCCTGCATTAATGGCAACAGCACCTGATAAAATTCACGGCGGAAGTGCGGATCCTGATCGGCAGCCCATTCATCCAGCAGAATAATGTCGCGCTCCTCCGCTAATGCCAGTAGCAGCGCCACACGTTTTTTCTGCCCTTTAGACAGCTTCAGATTGAGGATGCGACCATCATTCAATTCCAGCTTGTGCGCCATCTTCAGATGATCCAACCACTTCGCCACCAGTTGCGGATTTGCGTCTCTCCCTTCAGGGCCCAACAGTTTGTCGAACAACCAGACGTCGGTGAACACCGCCGAGAATAGCTTGCGATAATCTTCTGGTTTTTCAATCGCTACCGCCTTGCCATCCAGTAAAATCTCACCAGACTGCGGCTGGTACAATCCGGTAAGCAGCATCGCCAGAGTAGATTTTCCACTGCCGTTGCCGCCAATCAGGAAGATCAGTTCGCCACGATGGATGGTCAGATTAATCGGCCCAACGGAGAACGCATTATCCTGATAGTGAAATACCACATTGCGCATTTCCAGCGTTTGCCAGTTCGGAAACGCGGTTGGTCGCGGAAACTCTGCCTTGAATGGTGCCAGTGAGAACTTATTCAGTTTGTTGAAAGCCACCTGCGCGGTGAGCAATGTGGGCAGCGCGCCGACGGCAGAGAGTAACGGCGTACGCAGGAACAGCAGCGTCAGCGAATAGGTCGCCGCCACTGCGGTATCTGCCCAGCCCAGACTATTAGCCATCCAGAACACCAGGCCAATTGCGCCCAGCATCATAATGTTGGACCAGTTGACTGCGCTCAGGTGGAAGGTATCGGCACGGATAATATGATGGCGATACTCTTTGGCATCCGGGACGTACAATTGGTTAAAGATATGCTCGGCACGTTCACGGTTGAGCGTCAGTTCTTTGCGCCCTTCCAGCACCGTCTGATAATCGTTATACAACTTGTCTTCTGTTTCACGCAGGGTAGCCATATGTTTGTACACCCGCGCCACCAGTACAAACCCGCCCCAGATAGTGATCGCCATCCAGATTGCCGTTACCAGCAGCATTTTGGTCGACAGCATCGCCAGATACGCCGCCGATCCTATGGTCAAAATAATTCCCTGTACCAGCTCAGGCAGACGGACGAAAGCGATGGTAATGTTGCGGATATCACTGGTCAAACCGGCCAGTAATGAGGCGCTACCAAGCTGCTCGATGCGCTCAACGTGGGTATCCAGTATACGTTTGATAAATTCGCTACGCAGGCGGTAGACAAAGTGGTGGCCCAGCGTGGTCAGCGCCAGCTGTGAGCCAAGCGTGACGACCATAAGTAACAGCAGCAGGCCGAGAAACTCCGGCAGCACCATCAGCGTGGTGTCGACCGTCTCAATCAGGCGCTGATTTATAAACGCAATCAGCCCAATTCCCAGCGCAGCGCTGGCAAGGCTGAGCGCCATTACGCTGATAAATGGCCAGCGATACTGCCGCCAGACAAGAAGTAAAAGTTCCATGTGTACAACCCGGACAAGTAATAACAGCCCGCAGTTTAAACATCTCAACGCTTACAGCAATAATAATTCTTATTTTTATTCCGCTTTACCCGCCTGGCGAAATGTCAGATTGTAACGACAGTCGGCCGTCAACGGATGATACCCCGTCTTAAGCGGCTGGATACCATGGTAAAACAGACGCGATTTCCCTCCCCATACCACCACATCACCATGTTCCAGCAGCAAACGTTTTAACGGATCATTACGCTGCAAACCACCAAACTGAAAGATCGCCGGTAAACCCAGCGACACAGATACAATAGGCGCTCGCAGATCGGGTTCGTCTTTATCCTGATGTAACGACAGTTTTGCGCCGGGGTTATAGCGGTTAATCAAGCAGGCATCCGGGTGAAAGTCAGGATAGCCTGCGGCAATTGCTGCCTGTTGACACAGGTCGACAAAAACGTCCGGTAATGGCGGCCAGCCTGCGCCAGTCAGCGGATCAACCGGAGAATAAAGGTAACCGTGCTGATCCGTCGTCCAGCCCAGATGACCACAGTTGGTCATCGCCACCGACATCGTATAACCGCCGGGCGTAACCATCTGGCGAAAAGGCGACAAGGTGGCGACAGATGAGATCGCCTGTAGTAAGGAAGGTGCGGCGTCAAACGCAAAACGTCGCAAAATTACCGCACCGGATGCCAGTGGCTCTTGCCAGGGTTTCGCATCTGCAAAGAGATCGAGCATTATGTTTCCTCGCCGGTAGTTTCACGTTGCAGGAGTTGTGCCTTACGCGCAACGCCCCAACGATATCCCGAAAGCGCACCATCACCGCGGATCACCCGATGACACGGGATCACAATCGCCAGCTTATTCGCCCCGCAGGCGCTGGCCACCGCGCGAACAGCCTTCGGTTTGCCGATTGCGCTGGCCAGTTGCTGATAGCTAACCGTCTCACCACAGGGAATAGCGCGTAGCGCCTGCCACACCTGCTGCTGGAATGCGGTTCCCCGGATATCCAGTGGTAAGGACAGTGGCCTGTTGCGCGTGTTAATCACGGCAATCACCTCACGCACATGCAGTTGGAATTGCGCATCTGCAGGTTCGTCAAACGCGGTGGGAAACAGTTCACGGAGCTCCGCTATCAACGTGGCATCGTCATCGCCAAGTAAAATCGCACAGATACCGCGTTCACTTTCCGCCACCAGGCAGCGACCCAGAGCACTGTCCGTAAGCGCGTAGCGCACAGATACTCTGTCGCCGCCTTTACGAAATTGTTTCGCCGTCATGCCCAGCGCCGCATCCGCTTTACGATAGTAGCTGCTGCTGTCGGGGAACCCGGCGTTAAGGATCGCCTGCGTTATCGGCTCCCCTTTCGCCAGCGCATCGCGCAGACGGCGAGCGCGCCAGGACTGCTGCCACGCTTTCGGGGTCATTCCTGTTGTCGCTTTGAACAGACGATGTAAATGGAACGGGCTCATCGCCACCTGTTGCGCTAATTCATCCAGCGTGAGGGGGGACTCTTGCTCTAAAAGCTGACAGGCGCGGGTAATCTTATCCAACCGATGTTGTTGCGCATTGTCTTTGTCCGGCTGACAGCGTTTACACGGCCGATACCCGGCAGCCAGTGCCTGCTGTGCATCCGCAAAGAAGCTGACATTTTTGCGCAGCGCATGTTTCGCCCGGCAGGAGGGACGACAAAAAATACCGGTAGTTTGAACGGCAAAGACAAACTGACCGTCGGCGTCTGTGTCGCGATCCAACACAGACTGCCAGCGGTCATCATCAGTCAGGCGTAAGATATTTTTCATTTTGGACTCCTTGGTTAAGCATAGCGCTTAGGCTCAGTGTGTCCGCATTGCATGATACAAAAACCCGTATTCTTGCTTTTTAATTTTTGTCGCTGACCAGAAAGCTTTTAAACTGTGGCGACATCCAGGTTTTAAACTCATCGCCCTCTTTCACGATCATATAAACTGCCAGCCCTTCACGACGCACGACCTCTTTGGCTTTATCCGTTCCGAGAACCATCAGTCCGGTATCCCAGCCGTCGGCTTCAAGCGCCGTCGGAGCAATTACCGTCACGGACACCAGATTGTGTTCGATCGGTCGACCGGATTGCGGCTCGATAACATGTGACAGACGCTTGCCATCCAGTTCGTAATAATTACGGTAACTACCGGAAGTACTGATCCCGTGCCCGTTAATATCCACAATCGCCTGCACCGCGTTTTCGCGATCGGTTGGTTTCTGAATCGCCACACGCCACGGATGCCCCTCGGCGTTCATTCCCCGGCTATTCAGCGCACCGCCCACGGAGACCAGATAACGAGCGATCCCCTCTTGTTCCATCAGGCGGGCCAGATGATCAGCGGCATAACCTTCTCCCACGGTGGAGAGATCAACGTACAATTCCGGCAAATCTTTTTGCAGGTAGTTCTGATGGGCCTCATTAACGACCTTCAGATGCGAAAGGCCAGTCTTCGCTTTTGCTGCATCAATTTGCGCCTGAGCAGGAATATGAACAGGTTGCTGATCCGGACCAAACCCCCACAGATTGACCAGCGGCCCAACGGTGATGTCCATAGCCCCATCCGTTTTTGCGCCGATACGTAACGCAGACGTTACAATATCCGCCAACGCGTCATTTACCGGCCATGGTGAAAGGCTTTTCGACAGGTTAAAGCGCATCAATGCAGAATCGTTTTTATAGGTAGAGAGAAGCTGATCGTCAGCATCAAGCTGAGTCTGGATCTTCGCCTGCAATTCCCCGGCGCGTTTGGCATCTATTCCCACCACACTGACCCGCCAGAAGGTTCCCATTGTTTTACCTTCCAGTACCGTGGCGGTCGGTGACGGGAGCTGAGCCGATTTCGGGGCCTCATCGCACCCGACAAAAAAGATCGTTGCAGCCAACAGGGCTACACGACAAAAATTCATATCCATACGTGATTATCCTCATGCAAACGGGCGCAAGAGTACACCAAAAATAGTTGTTTGTACGTCAGAAAAACGGCATTAAAAAAGGGCCCGCAGGCCCTTTGACAGAGATAAATGCAGATTAGAACTGGTAAACCAGACCCAGTGCTACGATATCATCGGTAGCAATGCCTGCAGCCTGGGTGAACGCATTGTCATCCAGCAGGTTGATTTTGTAATCAACATAGGTAGACATGTTTTTGTTGAAGTAGTAAGTCGCGCCAACATCAACATATTTCACGATGTCCTGGTCACCGAAGTTAGTGAAGCCATTGCTGATGTCTTTACCTTTTGACTGCAGGTAAGCAACGGACGGACGCAGACCGAAATCAAACTGGTACTGAGCCACAACTTCAAAGTTTTGTGCTTTGTCTGCGAAGCCATAAGCAGCAGTCTGGTTGCTGCCATTAGAGGTACCGAAACGGGTAGCGTTGTAAGACTGGGAGTACTGTGCTGCCAGGTATACGTTGTTCGCATCGTATTTCAGGCCACCGGTATAAACCGTTGCACGATCGCCGTTGCCGTATACGCCAACAGCATTTTGGTCAGCAGTACGTTTAGAGGTAGTAATCGCACCACCGATACCGAAGCCAGCACCCAGATCATAAGTCAGTGATCCGCCGTAACCGTCACCATTCTGAGTCAGCAGGCTACGACCACTTACGTTTTCACCGCTTACGCTACCATTTTTACCCTGGTACTGCAGAGCAAAGTTCAGACCATCAACCAGGCCGAAGAAATCAGTGTTACGGTAAGTCGCATAACCGTTACCACGCTGCTGCATGAAGTTATCAGCACCGTAGGTGTCGCCGCCAAATTCTGGCAGGACGTCAGTCCAGGACGTAACATCATAAGTCACGCCATAGTTACGACCATAATCGAAAGAACCTGCATCAGCGAATTTCAGACCTGCGAATGCCACACGCGTCCAGGCGTCGTTGCTGGCTTCACTCTGGTTACCCTGAATCTGGTATTCCCACTGGCCGTAACCGGTCAGTTGATCGTTAACCTGGGTTTCGCCTTTGAAGCCGATACGCATGTAAGTTTTATCACCATCATCACCTTTGTTATCGGAGAAATAGTGCAGACCATCGACTTTGCCGTACAGGTCTAATTTGTTGCCGTCTTTGTTGTAAATTTCAGCCGCATTTGCTGCGCCTGCCACCAGCAGAGCTGGTACCAGGAGGGACAGTACTTTAACTTTCATGTTATTAACCCTCTGTTATATGCCTTTATTGCTTTTTTATGCCACTGCATACTGATTAACGTTCATTAACCAGTCGGCAACTTCATTCTCCGCAAAAACACAGAATAATCCAACACGAATATGATACTAAAACTTTTAAGGTGTTTCATTTATCACCATAGATGTTTCAAAATATTAATATAAGGGAACTTTTTTAAATGTAAAAAACAGCCAAAATAAGCACGAATAATCAAGATTCATTACAAAATGCATAAAAATCAAATAATTGAGTTAGATTTACTCATAGCACTGAATGACAAAACAAAATCTTCACTCGCAACTAAAATAGTTCCGCTATCATCATTAACTTTATTTATTACCGTCATTCATTCATGAATGTCTGTTTACCCCTATTTCAACCGAATGCTCTGCGTTCGGTTTTTTTTTACCCTTCTTTACACAAAACTTACCATCCTGTGCTAACTCTCCTAAACTATAACGATTATTAACCCTCTCATCTCACATTCATCACGTATAAATTCATTAAATAATTTCTTGTTATTTAATGCTAAATTCTTAGGTCTTGCATTTATATTTGTACTTCACCCTGTACGCTGTACACCTTTACAGCGCTATGGCAGCAGCGAAATGCGCGGTAAAAAATGCTGTACTACGGGCGTTGCGTTAGTATGGCAATTCATACATTACCCTTTATACTGCCCCATCATCTTTAGCGTCGTTTTAACAGGTCATAAACACGAATGAGTCAGTCAGACACAACGGTTTCTACCCGATTCTCCCTGTTGCCGGGAAGTATTACCCGTTTCTTCTTATTACTGATCGTTGTGCTGTTGGTGATGATGGGCGTGATGGTCCAGAGTGCGGTTAACACCTGGTTAAAAGATAAAAGCTATCAGATAGTTGATATCACTCATGCTATCCATAAAAGGGTCGATACCTGGCGGTACGTAACCTGGCAGATCTATGACAACATTGCCGCCACAACCACCTCCTCCACCGCCGACGGGCTACAAGAGACTCGCCTTAAACAAGATGTTTACTATCTTGAAAAACCCCGCAGAAAGACCGAAGCGCTTATTTTCGGTTCACACGACAGCTCGACGCTGGAGATGACCCAGCGCATTTCGACCTATCTGGATACGCTGTGGGGAGCGGAGAATATTCCGTGGTCAATGTATTATCTGAATGGTCAGGACAATAGCCTGATCCTTATTTCAACGCTGCCGCTAAAAGATCTCTCTTCCGGCTTTAAAGAGTCAACGATAGGTAATATCGTCGATTCACGCCGTGCTGAAATGCTGCAGCAGGCCAACGCGCTGGACGAACGTGAAAGCTTCTCCTCCCTGCGCCGCCTGGCCTGGCAAAACGGACATTACTTCACGCTACGTACTACGTTTAATCAGCCGGGGCATCTGGCAACCGTCGTCGCTTTTGATTTGCCAATTAATGATCTTATCCCACCAGGAATGCCGCTGGACAGCTTCCATCTGGAACCGGATGCCACCTCAACGGCCGAACATCTTAATGAAAAAGAATCACCTGACAGCGTCAGTATCAGCTTTAACAACAGTAAAATTGAGATCTCCTCTGCGCTGAATTCAACGGATATGCGACTTGTCTGGCAGGTACCGTTTGGTTCATTGCTCCTTGAATCTTTGCAAAGCATCCTGCTACCGCTATTACTGAATATCGCCCTGCTTGCCCTGGCGCTGTTTGGCTATACCACCTTTCGCCACCTCCCTGCCCGCTCGACCGACGTGGCGCCAAACCTTGCCGCCAATAATGAATTACGCGTTCTGCGGGCCATTAATGAAGAGATTGTTTCCCTGCTGCCTCTGGGTTTACTGGTACATGACCAGGAGGCGAACCGTACGGTCATCAGTAATAAAATTGCCGACCACCTGCTGCCGCATTTAAATCTGCAAAACATTACCAGCATGGCGGAACAGCATCAGGGCATGATTCAAGCCACTATTAATAATGAACTGTATGAAATCAGGCTGTTCCGCAGTCAGATTTCACCGCGTACACAGATCTTTATCATTCGTGACCAGGACAGAGAAATTCTGGTTAATAAAAAGCTGAAACAAGCACAGCGTCTGTATGAGAAAAACCAACAGGCCCGCGCTGCCTTTATGCAGAATATAGGCAGTGCTCTGAAAGAACCCGCCAGAATACTTGCCGTCAACGCTGCCGCGCTAAATACGCCTGACAGTCAGAAACTGGCAAATCAGGCTGATATTCTGGTTCGTATGGTGGATGAAATCCAGTTGGCTAATATTCTGGAGAGCGACACCTGGAAAAGCGACCCAACGCTGTTTTCCATTCAGACGTTAATTGATGAAGTGGTCCCTGAAGTTCTGCCGGTGATTAAACGTAAAGGGCTACAGTTGCTAATCAAAAATCACCTCAGCGCCAGTGACGAGCGCCGTGGCGACCGCGATGCTTTGCGCCGCATTCTGATGCTGCTGATTCAGTATGCGGTAACCACTACCCAAATTGGTAAAATTACCCTCGAGGTTGACCAGGACGAGTCGGAAGCAGAACGTCTGACCTTCCGTATTCTGGATACTGGTGAAGGGATCACGTTAAATGAAATTGATAATCTGCATTTCCCGTTCATTAATGAAACGCAGAGCGATCGCTACGGTAAAGCAAATCCACTAACATTTTGGCTGTGCGATCAATTAGCCCGTAAACTGGGCGGACACCTGAATATTAAAGCACGGGAAGAACTTGGAACACGCTATATAGTCCATGTTAAAATGCCACTGCATGACCAGCATGCTGACATTGAAGAACGCCTGTTGGATGACGTCTGCGTGATGGTTGATGTCACCTCTAATGACGTACGTAGCATTGTGTTACGTCAGTTAGAAAACTGGGGAGCAACCTGCATCACGCCCGATGAACGGTTAAATAGTCAAGAATATGATCTCTTTTTAACTGATAATCCGTCTAATCTTACTGCCTCGGGCTTGCTTTTAAGCGATGATGAGTCTGGCGTGAGGAAAATTGGCCCTGGTCAGTTGCGCGTCAACTTTAATATGAGCAATGCGATGCAGGAAGCTGTCCTGGCGCTAATTGAAGAACAACTGGCGCAGGAAGAGATCCAACAACTCCCTCTCGGCGGAGATGAAAACGCCGAACTTCATGCCAGCGGTTACTATGCGCTCTTTGTGGACACAGTACCGGATGATGTTAAGAGGTTGTATACTGAGGCAGCAACCAGTGATTTCGCTGCGTTAGCTCAAACCGCCCATCGCCTGAAAGGCGTGTTTGCCATGCTTAATTTGGTACCCGGCAAGCAGTTATGTGAAGCGCTGGAACATCTTATTCAAGAGAAGGATGCTCCAGGTATAGAAAAGTATATCAGCGACATTGACAATTACGTCAAGAGCTTGCTGTAGCAAGGTAGCCCAATACATGAACACTATGAACGTAATTATTGCCGATGACCATCCGATTGTGCTGTTCGGCATTCGTAAATCACTTGAGCAAATCGAGTGGGTGAATGTTGTCGGCGAATTTGAAGACTCCACTGCACTAATCAACAATTTGCCAAAATTAGATGCCCATGTGTTGATTACCGACCTCTCCATGCCTGGAGATAAATACGGTGACGGGATCACGTTAATTAAATACATCAAGCGTCATTTCCCGAGCCTGTCGATTATCGTTCTTACCATGAACAACAACCCGGCTATCCTGAGCGCAGTACTGGATCTCGATATTGAAGGGATCGTCCTTAAACAAGGTGCGCCAACTGACCTGCCGAAAGCGCTGGCTGCGCTGCAAAAGGGCAAGAAATTTACCCCGGAAAGCGTCTCTCGTCTGCTGGAGAAAATCAGTGCCAGCGGTTATGGTGACAAACGTTTGTCACCAAAAGAGAGCGAAGTCCTGCGCCTGTTTGCCGAAGGTTTCCTGGTCACTGAAATCGCTAAAAAACTCAACCGCAGCATTAAAACCATCAGTAGCCAGAAAAAATCTGCGATGATGAAGCTCGGTGTGGAAAACGATATTGCATTGCTGAATTACCTGTCGTCCGTGACGTTGAGTCCGTCAGACAAAGACTAATTCACATAGAGCCTGGCTCTAAGCTCAGAAATGCCTGATAGCGCGTTACGCTTATCAGGCATTTTTTATACCCGCGTTTTTCTGACCCGCTCTGCGTAGACCGCCAGCGTTTGCTTCAGCACATCTAACGTCACAGGCTTGGACAGACAACTATCCATACCTGACTCCAGGCATCGCTGCTTCTCTTCTGCTAACGCATTAGCCGTCACACCGACAACCGGCAACGTTAAGCCCAACTGGCGAATGCGCTGCGTCAGACGATAACCGTCCATATTCGGCATATTGACGTCACTCAGCACAATGTCGATATGGTTTTTGCTCAATACATTTAGCGCATCCACACCGTCATTAGCAGTTTTACACTGATATCCCAGCGATCCCAGTTGATCGGCCAACAAACGGCGGTTTATCGGATGATCGTCGACCACCAGAATCATCATGTCATCGTTCGTGCTACCGATCTTATCCGGGGCTGGTAGCGCGCTGGAAAGTTCTTCATTGCCCAGTTCAACGCTGTAAATATGCGCCAATAGCACAGGCAACTCGTGCGGTGATGCCACACTGTGCACCCACTCACCCGGCGCTCTTTCCAGCGGAATACCAATATGGCGACGGCAGAAAATAACCGCTGCTCGCCCCTTCCAGGCCTGTTCCTGCGCATCATCAGCAATCAGTACATCATCCGCCTCAGGCTGCTGACCTTCATAGCGCAGTACTGTCATCCCCGCACTCGCCAGGCTGGTTTCGATAAAGTGATACAGCGAGGCGTTACGCACCGCCAGCCAGCAACGCGTACCCGCAAGGCCTTCAGCCCCTTTTTTCAGCGGGTATTGCGCACCATAAAGTGGAATACGCAACGTAAACTGGCTACCCATTCCCGGTTCAGAATCAACGGAGATATCTCCGTCCATCATGCTGATCAGTTTTTCACAAATTGCCAGCCCCAGCCCGGTTCCCTGGAAATTGCGCTGCACCCCTGTCCCCACCTGGAAGAAAGGATCAAACAGGCGCACGACCTCTTTGGCCGGAATGCCCACGCCGGTATCGCGCACGCGAATACTGAGGTAGTCACCGCTGCACTGCACATGCAGCACAATACAGCCGGTATCGGTGAATTTAATCGCATTGCTCAACAGGTTAGAAATCACCTGCTGCAGGCGCATCGGATCACCATTTAACGCCACCGGCACATCCGGTTCGATAAAACAGTACAACCCAAGTTGCTTGCGAACCACCAGCGGCAGGTAGTTGGCAGTAATATGGTTCATCACTTCTCGCGGTGAAAACTCACGCGGCTCAATCTTCAGCTGTTCAGATTCGATTTTCGAGAAGTCGAGAATATCGCTAATAATTTTCAGCAACAGACTGGAGGAGTTATTCATCGCCGTCACCAGGCGATCCACCCCATCAGGAAGTTCCTTCGTTTGCAGCAGGTCGAGATTACCGATAATGCCATACAGCGGGGTACGCAGCTCATGGCTCACCGTCGCCAGGAACATCGATTTAGACTGGCTTGCCTGTTCCGCCGCCTGAGCCATCTCCTGCAACGACTCTTCCATTTTGACGCGAGCGCTGACATCCACCAGTACACAAATCGCTACGTTTTCATTGCGATAACGTGAGTGCACAAAGCTGATTTGCAGATTGGTATTATTGCTGGTTAGCACATCAACAAAATTAACCTGCTGGCCGCAGATAATTTGCGTTAGCCGTTGCCGGTCCTCATGCGTCAGCATGTTCAGGTAGGTATGAGCCAGCTCATTGCTCAGGATGTTAATGCCGTCTATGGTGCGCAGAATACAAATGCCGACCGGCGCGGAAGCAACAATTTTACGGTTAAACTGCTCATGTTCTTCCAGTCGCTGCGCGTCACTTTCCGCAGGAATGAAGATACGTCGCTCATACATACGCATGAGCATAAATAGTGCCGCACCCACCAGCACATTCAGCAGAATCGCGTTCAGGATCAGCATGCGGATCCGCTCCAGTACCATATCGACCGGAACGGAATAGACAATGCTGAGTGATGATGGCGGCAGATTTTTCTTCAACACCAGCTCACGAAAACCCGGCGTATAACCAAACCAGGAGCGTTCCTGCATCCAGCGCGGTTCAGCTTTGATATTGCCTTCTGGACCGGTCAACGAAATCAGCGCATGACCATTTTCATCGAGGATTGTCACACCCATCGGCAAGTTGCCTGGTGTGAAGAAATTCTCCATACGAATCGGCTGCTCCACACCCAACATCGCCTGCAGGCGATTCGCCAGATAAACTGGTGTAAGCGCATAAAAATACCCTACACCGGGACGCGGCCCCTGGCTTATCCAGAACAGGTTATTGCCGTTTTCTTCCTGTGGCGCGTTACGGTATTTGATGATGCGCTCATGCAGCGCTTTCAGAGCGACGTCACGTTCGACAGGCATATCGCGCAGGCCGAAATTGGCCATGCAGAGGTTATCACTGCCGATCAGGAACACACGATTCAAATCGTAAGCGGCAGAAAAATTGTCTCGCCAGTAGCGCATAAACCACGCCAGCGATTCCAGCGATCCGCGCCAGGTATTCCCCATTACCGTACAGTCGGAATCGGCAAACAACGGCTCAAAATTAGGCACGACGGTTTTATCGTCCCGTGCCCGTTGGGACATCACACCGTTTTCCGCCGTTAAGCGATTTTCAGCAATATATTTCAGCTCTTTTATCACGTCAGAAGTGCGCTGAATGTAGCGTTGGGCCTGATCGGAGCTGAGGTTAAACTCCTGACGAATCTCAGACTCTCTCTGATGCAACGCATTCACAATGTAGAACACTGAAGCAAAAGCAATCAGAAGCCAAACCAGTAGCGCCAGCGCCCTGAACAGATAGCGTGAAACTTTTAGGGTTGCATGAACGGAAGCAAGGTATTTCAAAAGGGCGAAGCTCCGCCTCAGGGAATCAATAAAGTGTGGTTAAGGTAGCGGGAAATGCCCCGCATCGCAATGCCATCTCTTTGCGGGAGTATGATAGACCGCTGAGAAACCGTTGCCTCAACCCGTGATAATCGTGTTTGACCAAACACACTACATGGATGTCATGATGCGCAATCTGAAAGGGCTCATATGCCGCTTATATCCGCGACGTTTACGCAATCAGATGATCATGATGGCCATTCTGATGGTTATTGTACCAACAATATCTATTGGTTATATCGTAGAAACCGAAGGCCGTTCAGCAGTCTTATCTGAAAAAGAGAAAAAATTATCATCGGTAGTAACCCTGCTGAACGATGAGTTGGGCGATCGCTTTAGCCACTTCGATAATCTGCCGCGTGAAGCGCGTATTCGTGCGCTTAATGAAGAGCTGAGCTCCATTACAGAACGGATCACACAGGCGTTTCCCGGCGTGGGTGCAGGGTATTACCACAAAGCGCTGGATGCGATTATCACCTATGCACCCTCTGCGCTTTATCAAAGCAATGTTGGTATCACCATCGCGCCAGACCATCCCGGACATGAGGTGATGGACAACAACACCCCCGTGGTCTATTCAGGGCGACAAGTTCGCGGTGACATTCTCAACTCAATGATCCCAATAGAACGGCATGGCGAAGTCATTGGTTATATCTGGGCTAACGAACTGACGGAAGATATCCGCCAGCAGGCCTGGCGAATGGACGTCAGGATCATTGCCGTTCTGGCAGGCGGATTAGTCAGCAGCCTGCTACTTATCGTTCTCTTTTCACGCCGATTCGGCGCCAATATCGACATCATCACTGACGGGCTCTCGACGCTGGCGCAAAAAACACCAGCTCGTCTTCCCAACCTGCCCGGCGAGTTGGGACAAATTAGCCGCAGCGTCAATGCGCTGGCACAAACATTACGCGAAACCAAAACGCTTAACGATCTGATTATTGAGAACGCCGCAGATGGCGTCATTGCAATCGACAGACAGGGTGACGTCACCACCATGAACCCGGCGGCGGAGCAGATAACAGGCTATAAGCTACATGAGCTGGTTGGGCAATCCTATGCAAAGCTGTTTGCTAACACCGGGTTCTACAGCCCGGTGCTGGATACCCTGGAGTACGGTACCGAGCATGTCGCGCTGGAGGTCAGCTTTCCTGGGCGTGAACGAACTATTGAGATAAGCGTCACCACCAGCCGAATCCATAACGCTCATGGCGAGTTGATCGGCGCACTGGTGATCTTCTCAGATTTAACAGCCCGCAAAGAGACACAACGCCGGCTGGCACAAACGGAAAGGCTCGCCACACTCGGTGAACTGATGGCCGGGGTGGCCCATGAGGTACGTAATCCTCTGACGGCAATACGCGGGTATGTCCAGATCATCCGCCAGCAAACTTCTCAGCCGGAGCATCAGGAGTATTTATCCGTTGTGCTAAATGAAATTGATTCAATTAATAAAGTTATCCAGCAACTGTTGGACTTCTCACGCCCGCGGCAAAGCCAGTGGCAACAGGTTCGACTCAATGCGCTGATTGAAGAGACGCTGATCCTCGTGCAAACCTCCGGTATTCAGGCCCGTATCAGCTTTACAACAGAATTAGATGCCAGCCTGACAGCGATCGTCGCCGATCGAGAACTGCTCAAACAGGTGATCCTGAATATTTTAATCAATGCAGTACAGGCGATAGGCGCACGAGGTGAAATTCGGATCCGTACCTGGCAATACACCGCTTCGCAGCAGGCAGTAATGATTGAGGATAATGGCAGTGGGATTGATATCGCCTTACAGAAGAAAATATTCGATCCATTCTTTACCACAAAAGCGTCAGGCACAGGTCTGGGACTGGCACTGAGCCAGCGCATAATCAATGCGCATCAAGGGGATATCCATGTAGTCAGCATGCCTGGCTGCGGCGCAACTTTCACTCTTATTTTACCGATCAATCCTCAGGGAACCTTGTCAGAATGAAAACCACATACCGTATTCTCATCGTTGATGACGAAGAAAATGTCCGCCGTATGCTTACCACGGCCTTTTCGCTGCAAGGACATGAGACACACTGTGCCAGCGACGGCAAAGCAGCGCTTAGCCTGTTTGCTGACACACAGCCCGATGTGGTGCTGATGGACATTCGTATGCCAGAAATGGATGGAATCGACGCACTGAAAATCATGCGAACCCAGCAGCCACGGATCCCCGTCATTCTGATGACGGCCTACGCCGAAGTAGAAACGGCAGTAGAGGCATTGCGTAGTGGCGCATTTGACTACGTGATTAAGCCGTTTGACCTGGACGAACTTAACCTGGTGATTCAACGCGCATTGCAGTTACAGGCGATGAAGCAGGAGATCCGCAGTCTTCATCAGGCCCTCAGCACCAGCTGGCAATGGGGGCATTTCCTGACGACCAGCCCGCTGATGATGGATATTTGCAAAGATACGGCAAAAATCGCGCTCTCACAGGCAAATGTACTGGTTAGCGGCGAAAGCGGCACGGGGAAAGAACTGATAGCCCGCGCAATCCATTACAACAGCCGACGTTCCAGCGGTCCGTTTATAAAAATAAACTGTGCCGCGTTACCAGAATCATTGCTGGAGAGCGAGCTATTTGGTCATGAAAAAGGCGCATTTACCGGCGCGCAGACATTACGGCAAGGATTGTTCGAACGCGCTCATCAGGGGACGCTGTTGCTTGATGAAATTGGTGAGATGCCGCTGGTTCTACAGGCGAAACTACTACGAATTTTGCAGGAACGAGAATTCGAACGCATCAGTGGGCATCAAACCATTCGCGTTGATATTCGTATTATTGCCGCCACCAATCGCTGCCTGTACACAATGGTAAAAGAAGGAACCTTCCGCGAAGACTTGTTTTATCGGCTAAACGTGATTCATCTGGCCCTGCCCCCATTACGTGAACGCCGTGAAGACATCGCTCTGTTAGCTAACCATTTTTTACAAAAATTCAGTTCGGAAAATCAGCGAGATATCATTGAAATTGATCCGACAGCCATGTCAATCCTCACGGCCTGGCCATGGCCGGGAAATATTCGCGAACTGTCCAACGTGATCGAACGCGCGGTGGTCATGAATACCGGTGCGGTAATTTTTGCTGAAGACCTGCCCGCCCAGTTCCGCTCTCCCGTAAGCGCAATAACGGAAGTAAAACCCGCCCAGACCGGAGAGCGGAACCTGAAAGAAGAGATTAAACGCGAAGAAAAACGGATCATTGTTGAAGTCCTCGAACAGCAGGACGGAAACCGAACCCGCACCGCGCTAATGTTGGGGATCAGCCGACGCGCCCTGATGTATAAATTACAAGAATATGGTATCGACCCGTCAGGTTCCTGAGACAAAATTTGCTATGCAGAATTTTGCACACTGCGCAAAACTCTGCATAGTTCATTGACTTCCCGCTCACATCCCGCTTAAAAATAATCAATATAGCTCAATGAGTTAGAAATTTTCACATCTGTATTATCATTCTGGCGCCCTGCTTGCAATTCCCTGAGCGTACCCAAAATGGAGTATGTCAAAGGGAAACATAATGAAAACAAAACTGATTACCTTACAAGACGCCGCAGGCTTCTTTCGTGACGGCATGATCATCATGGTCGGTGGCTTTATGGGTGTTGGCACACCGCCTCGCCTTGTCGAAGCCTTACTTGAATCTGGCGTCAGGGATCTGACGCTAATTGCCAACGATACCGCATTTGTCGATACCGGGATCGGACCATTGATCGTCAATGGTCGGGTAAGCAAAGTGATTGCTTCACACATTGGCACCAATCCTGAAACCGGACGCCGCATGATTGCAGGCGAGATGGACGTCCAACTGGTTCCGCAGGGCACTCTCATTGAGCAAATCCGTTGCGGCGGCGCGGGTCTCGGCGGTTTTCTGACGCCAACCGGCGTTGGTACCGTAGTTGAAGACGGCAAGCAAACCATGACGCTTGATGGCAGAACCTGGCTGCTCGAACGCCCGTTACGTGCAGACCTGGCGCTTATTCGCGCTCACCGCTCAGACATGCTGGGCAATCTTACCTACCAACTTAGCGCCCGCAATTTCAACCCACTGATTGCCCTCGCCGCCGACATCACGCTGGTTGAGCCAGATGAAATGGTCGAAACAGGTGAGCTTCTTCCTGACCAGATAGTCACCCCTGGCGCCGTTATCGACCATATCGTTATTCCACAGGAGAGCTAATCATGGATGCTAAACAACGTATTGCGCGCCGCGTGGCGCAAGAGCTTCGCGATGGCGATGTTGTAAATTTAGGCATTGGCCTGCCGACGATGGTCGCCAACTACCTGCCAGATGATATTCATATCACGCTACAGTCTGAAAACGGTTTTCTGGGACTTGGTCCGGTAACGACCGCGCATCCTGATCTGGTTAACGCGGGTGGGCAGCCGTGTGGAATTTTGCCGGGTGCTGCCATGTTTGACAGCGCCATGTCATTTGCGCTTATTCGCGGTGGCCACGTCGATGCCTGTGTACTCGGTGGGTTACAGGTCGATGAACAGGCTAACCTCGCCAACTGGGTCGTCCCCGGCAAAATGGTACCAGGCATGGGCGGCGCGATGGATCTGG
The DNA here is from genome assembly GCF_030333065.1 of Citrobacter sp. Cm046. Taxonomy (NCBI): domain Bacteria; kingdom Pseudomonadati; phylum Pseudomonadota; class Gammaproteobacteria; order Enterobacterales; family Enterobacteriaceae; genus Citrobacter; species Citrobacter sp. Cm046. The sequence goes on from NZ_JAOWGP010000043.1 coordinate 190,174, forward strand.
TGACGGGTGCTCGTAAAGTGATTATCGCCATGGAACATTGTGCGAAAGATGGCTCGGCGAAAATCCTCCGTCACTGCACGATGCCGCTCACGGCTCAGCATGCAGTGCACATGCTAGTGACCGAGCTTGCTGTCTTCCGTTTCCTTGATGGCAAAATGTGGCTCACGGAAATTGTCGAAGGCTGCGATATCGCTACTCTGCGTGAGAAAACTGAAGCGCAGTTCGACGTCGTCAGCGATCTGGTCATCCAGCGAGGTGACGAATGATTGGCCGTATATCTCGCTTTATGACGCGCGTGGTCAGCCGCTGGCTTCCTGACCCACTGATTTTTGCAATGTTGCTCACGCTGCTGACCTTTGGGATCGCGCTGTGGCTGACGCCGCAAACGCCAGTCAGCATGGTGAAATTCTGGGGGGATGGGTTCTGGAACCTGCTGGCGTTTGGTATGCAGATGGCGCTGATCATCGTAACCGGTCATGCGTTAGCGAGTTCAGGGCCGGTTAAAAGCCTGCTGCGCACGGCGGCCTCAGCAGCAAAAACCCCCGCTCAGGGTGTGATGCTGGTGACTTTTTTTGGTTCGGTTGCCTGTGTGATCAACTGGGGTTTCGGTCTGGTCGTTGGGGCGATGTTTGCCCGTGAAGTCGCCCGACGGGTCCCTGGTTCCGATTATCCGTTGCTGATTGCCTGCGCCTACATCGGTTTTCTCACCTGGGGCGGCGGTTTCTCCGGCTCAATGCCGTTGCTGGCAGCAACGCCGGGCAACCCGGTTGAGCATGTCGCGGGGTTGATCCCCGTCGGCGATACCCTGTTTACCGGTTTTAATATCTTCATCACGCTGGCGCTGATAGTAGTGATGCCGTTCATCACGCGCATGATGACGCCGAAGCCGTCTGATGTCGTCAGTATCGACCCTAAATTACTGCTTGAAGAGGCGGATTTTCAGAAGAAATTACCCACGGATGCCCCGCCGTCAGAAAAACTGGAAGAGAGCCGTATTCTGGCCCTGATCATCGGTGCATTAGGAATTGCTTATCTGGCCATCTATTTCGCTGAGAAAGGCTTCAACATCACCATTAACACCGTCAATCTGATGTTTATGATTGCTGGTCTGCTGCTGCACAAAACGCCAATGGCCTATATGCGCGCCGTCAGCGCCGCAGCACGCAGTACCGCCGGGATCCTGGTGCAATTCCCCTTCTACGCCGGTATTCAGTTGATGATGGAGCACTCAGGTCTCGGCGGACTGATTACCGAGTTCTTCATCAACGTCGCCAATAAAGACACTTTCCCGCTGATGACCTTTTTTAGCTCTGCGCTAATTAACTTTGCCGTGCCATCAGGCGGCGGACACTGGGTTATTCAGGGGCCATTCGTTATGCCAGCTGCGCAGGCACTTGGCGCTGACCTCGGCAAGTCAGTCATGGCTATCGCCTATGGCGAGCAGTGGATGAACATGGCGCAACCGTTCTGGGCGCTGCCTGCACTGGCTATCGCCGGGCTGGGTGTGCGCGACATCATGGGGTACTGCATCACCGCCCTGCTCTTTTCCGGGGTCATTTTTGTTATCGGTCTGACCTTGTTCTGACGGCAACCACTCACTTTAAAGGAACAGAAGATGAAAAATTGTGTCATCGTCAGCGCGGCACGTACCGCTATTGGCAGCTTCAACGGCGCCCTGGCGACCACCAGCGCCATCGAATTTGGGGCTACCGTAATTAAATCCGCACTTGAGCGCGCCCACCTTGACCCGCAGCAGGTTGATGAGGTCATCATGGGCAACGTGTTGCAGGCAGGTCTCGGACAAAACCCGGCACGCCAGGCATTGTTAAGAAGTGGTCTCTCCGACACCGTTTGCGGTTTTACCGTCAACAAAGTGTGCGGCTCAGGTCTCAAAAGCGTCGCACTTGCCGCGCAGGCAATTCAGGCCGGGCAGGCACAGGCAATTGTCGCCGGAGGTATGGAAAACATGAGCCAGGCCCCCTACCTGTTAGACGCCAAAGCCCGCTGGGGGTATCGCCTCGGAGATGGACAGCTATCCGATGTCATCCTGCGTGACGGTCTGATTTGCGCCACCCACGGTTACCATATGGGGATCACGGCTGAAAATGTTGCCCGTGAATACGATATCAGCCGGGAGATGCAGGATGAACTGGCGCTGATTTCGCAGCATAAAGCAGTGGCTGCGATAAATTCCGGCGCGTTTCAGGCGGAAATAGTGCCCGTCAGCGTGACATCCCGAAAAAAAACCATTGTCTTTGAGCGTGATGAATTTCCAAAAGCTGACTCTACGGCTGAAGGTCTTGCCGCGCTGCGTCCGGCCTTCGACAAAGCAGGCACCGTCACTGCAGGTAATGCTTCGGGGATCAACGATGGTGCTGCAGCCCTGGTAATAATGGAGGAATCTGCGGCGCTGGCTGCGGGACTGAAACCTTTGGCACGTATTAAAGCGTACGCCAGCGGCGGCGTCGCACCAGCGATGATGGGAATGGGGCCGGTACCGGCGACGCAAAAAGCGCTGCAGCTGAGCGGGCTGCAACTGTCCGATATCGATCTTATCGAAGCCAACGAGGCGTTTGCCGCGCAGTTCCTGGCAGTGGGTAAAACGCTGGGCTTTGATACGCAAAAAGTTAACGTCAACGGCGGGGCTATCGCGCTTGGTCATCCTATCGGTGCCAGCGGAGCACGTATTCTGGTCACGCTACTTCATGCCCTACAGGCGCGGGATAAAACGCTCGGACTGGCAACGCTGTGTATTGGCGGCGGTCAGGGAATTGCCATGATCGTGGAAAGGATGAACTAAAAAAAAGGGCCGGATTTCTCCGGCCCTTCTCATAACAGCTTAATTACTCTTCTGCGTCATCCGCAGCATCGTCATCACTTTCCGCTTCAGGCGCGATATCATCGTCCCCTTCTGCGGCGCTACCGTCGATAGAATCAAGCTCTTCATCATCAACCGGTTCAGCAACACGTTGCAGACCCACGACATTTTCATCTTCCGCAGTACGGATGAGGATAACGCCCTGGGTGTTACGCCCTACCACGCTGATTTCCGACACGCGAGTACGCACCAGCGTACCGGCATCGGTAATCATCATGATCTGGTCGCTATCTTCAACCTGCACCGCGCCAACAACAGAACCGTTTCGCTCGGTGACTTTAATTGAGATAACGCCCTGCGTCGCACGAGACTTGGTCGGATACTCTTCTGCTGCGGTACGTTTACCGTAGCCGTTCTGCGTTACGGTCAGGATGGCACCTTCACCGCGCGGAACAATCAGAGAAACGACTTTGTCTTCTCCTGCCAGTTTGATACCGCGTACGCCGGTCGCAGTACGACCCATCGCACGGACGGCGTCTTCTTTAAAGCGCACCACTTTACCGGCGGCAGAGAACAGCATAACTTCATCGTTACCTGCTGTCAGATCCACGCCAATCAGCTCGTCGCCTTCGTTAAGGTTAACCGCAATGATACCGGCAGAACGCGGACGGCTGAACTCGGTCAGCGCCGTTTTCTTCACGGTGCCGCTGGCGGTTGCCATAAAGACGTTCACGCCCTCTTCGTACTCGCGTACTGGCAGAATAGCGGTAATACGTTCGTTAGCTTCCAGCGGCAGCAGGTTGACGATTGGACGTCCACGCGCGCCACGGCTCGCTTCCGGCAGCTGGTACACCTTCATCCAGTACAGACGGCCACGGCTGGAGAAGCAGAGGATCGTGTCATGGGTGTTGGCCACCAGCAGGCGGTCGATAAAGTCTTCTTCTTTAATACGTGCTGCTGACTTACCTTTCCCGCCACGACGCTGTGCTTCGTAGTCAGTTAACGGCTGATATTTAACGTAGCCCTGATGAGACAAGGTCACGACAACATCTTCCTGGCTAATCAGATCTTCGATATTGATGTCAGCGCTGTTGGCAGTGATTTCAGTACGACGCTCGTCGCCGAACTGTTCACGGATAAGCTCCATCTCTTCACGGATAACTTCCATCAGACGATCGGCGCTGCCCAGAATGTGCAGCAGTTCAGCGATCTGCTCCAGCAGCTCTTTGTATTCGTCGAGCAGTTTCTCATGCTCAAGGCCAGTCAGTTTCTGCAAACGCAGATCCAGAATCGCCTGGGCCTGCTGTTCTGTCAGATAGTACTGACCGTCACGCACGCCGAACTCAGGTTCCAGCCATTCAGGACGCGCGGCGTCGTCACCAGCACGTTCCAGCATGGCGGATACGTTACCCAGTTCCCAGGAACGGGCAACCAGCGCAGCTTTCGCTTCAGCCGGGGTTGGCGCACGGCGGATCAGTTCGATGATCGGGTCGATGTTTGCCAGCGCAATCGCCAGCGCTTCAAGGATGTGTGCACGATCGCGAGCTTTACGCAGTTCAAAAATAGTACGGCGTGTAACCACTTCACGACGGTGACGCACGAAGGCTGCGATAATGTCTTTCAGGTTCATGATCTTCGGCTGGCCATGGTGCAGTGCAACCATGTTGATACCGAAGGAAACCTGCAGTTGGGTCTGAGAGTAGAGGTTGTTCAGGACCACTTCCCCGACCGCGTCGCGTTTTACTTCAATCACGATGCGCATACCGTCTTTGTCAGACTCGTCACGCAGCGCGCTGATGCCTTCAACGCGTTTGTCTTTCACCAGCTCAGCGATTTTCTCGATCAGGCGTGCTTTGTTCACCTGATACGGAATTTCATGCACGATGATGGTTTCACGACCGGTTTTCGCGTCAGCTTCGACTTCCGCACGCGCACGAATGTACACTTTGCCGCGACCGGTACGGTAGGCTTCTTCGATACCACGACGACCGTTGATGATCGCGGCGGTCGGGAAGTCCGGGCCAGGAATGTGTTCCATCAGCCCTTCAATGCTGATGTCTTCATCGTCAATGTATGCCAGACAGCCGTTGATCACTTCCGTCAGGTTGTGCGGCGGAATGTTGGTCGCCATACCTACCGCGATACCGGACGAGCCGTTCACCAGCAGGTTAGGAATTTTGGTCGGCATCACGTCAGGAATACGTTCGGTACCGTCGTAGTTATCGACGAAATCAACCGTTTCTTTTTCCAGGTCAGCCATCAGCTCGTGGGCGATTTTCGACATACGGATTTCCGTATAACGCATCGCTGCTGCGGAGTCGCCATCGACAGAACCAAAGTTACCCTGACCATCCACCAGCATATAACGCAAGGAGAATGGCTGCGCCATACGAACAATGGTGTCGTAAACGGCGGTATCACCATGAGGGTGGTATTTACCGATTACGTCACCAACGACACGGGCAGATTTTTTATAGGCTTTATTCCAGTCGTTGCCCAATACGTTCATGGCGTAAAGTACGCGACGGTGTACCGGCTTCAGGCCATCTCGGACGTCCGGCAGCGCACGGCCAACAATGACCGACATCGCATAATCCAGATACGAGCTCTTCAGCTCTTCCTCAATGTTGACCGGTGTAATTTCTCTCGCAAGGTCGCTCATCTAACCGCTATCCCTCTACTGTATCCCGGATTCAAAGGTCGCAAATTATAACACACCCGTGCAGATTCAGGTAAATGGATTCCCCCAGAGAGAGGCTTTATTCATCCCGTCAGGCTGATATACTCGTTTGTATTGCTAATTCAGGAGTAGAAGCCCCAATGAATGCCGAAAAACCCCCGGTAACTCACAACGTTGACCATGAAGAAATTGCCAAATTTGAAGCAGTCGCGTCGCGCTGGTGGGATCTTGAGGGCGAATTTAAGCCTCTGCACCGCATTAACCCACTGCGCCTGGGCTACATTACCGAGCGCTCAGGTGGACTGTTTGGTAAAAAAGTTCTCGACGTCGGTTGCGGCGGCGGCATTCTGGCGGAGAGTATGGCGCGCGAAGGTGCTACGGTCACCGGTCTGGATATGGGCTTTGAACCGTTACAGGTAGCCAGACTTCACGCGCTGGAAAGCGGTATTCAGGTTGAATATGTGCAAGAAACCGTAGAAGAGCACGCCGCAAAACATGCGCATCAATATGACGTTGTAACCTGCATGGAAATGCTGGAACACGTTCCGGATCCGCAGTCAGTGGTCAGATCCTGCGCCAGGCTGGTAAAACCGGGTGGCGAAGTCTTTTTCTCCACGCTTAACCGCAATGGCAAATCCTGGCTGATGGCGGTGGTCGGGGCGGAATATATTCTGCGTATGGTGCCAAAAGGCACACATGACGTGAAAAAATTTATTAAGCCTGCTGAGTTGTTAGATTGGGTTGACCAGACTGTACTGAAGGAACGTCATATGACGGGTCTGCATTACAACCCGATCACTAACACCTTCAAACTGGGCCCAGGCGTCGACGTTAACTATATGGTACATACCACCGCACAAGCCGAGTAACACGCTCCATTACAAAGGCCGGATAAAGGGTTCTCCCCGCCATCCGGCATTTAGTTTGTTTGACCACGCTTTACTGCAATACCTACCAATCATTAGTAGCATCGCTAACGCAATTTTTGCGCCAAATCATAAGAACCTTCTGCACCTTCGACGAAGAAATCAGCACTCGATCAAATTTTCTATTTTTTTTCTCAATTATTGACATCCTCGCCAGGCCTTATAAGACGCGCACTTAGCGATTCTCACCCTTTTGCAACCTCAATTTAACCTCAAAATCAACTCTTGTGCTGAAAAGAATCCCTACTAGAATACTCACCATATAGCGTCTATTTTATCAAACAACCCCTATATATAGTATTTATCCACAGACTTAGTCACAACATGGCTCTGTGGATAATATGGGGGATATTTTTTCTTTCACGGACAGGTAAAAAACCACATGAATCAGAGTCTGCTGGTGACAAAGCGTGATGGTAGTACAGAGCGCATCAATCTCGACAAAATCCACCGAGTTCTGGATTGGGCGGCAGAAGGACTGAATAACGTATCGATTTCTCAGGTCGAGCTGCGCTCCCACATTCAGTTTTATGACGGTATCAAAACCTCCGATATCCATGAAACTATCATCAAAGCTGCCGCAGACCTGATCTCCCGCGATGCGCCGGATTATCAGTATCTGGCTGCCCGCCTGGCAATTTTCCACCTGCGTAAAAAAGCCTATGGTGAATTTGAACCGCCAAAACTGTTCGACCATGTAGTGAAAATGGTTGAAATGGGCAAATACGACAATCATCTGCTGGAAGACTACACGGAAGAAGAGTTCAAGCAGATGGACTCGTTCATCGTACACGACCGCGATATGACCTTCTCCTATGCTGCTGTTAAGCAGTTAGAAGGCAAATACCTGGTGCAAAACCGTGTTACCGGTGAGATTTATGAAAGTGCGCAGTTCCTCTACATTCTGGTAGCAGCCTGCCTGTTCTCTAACTATCCACGTGAAACCCGCCTGGAATACGTTAAACGTTTCTACGATGCCGTTTCTACGTTCAAAATTTCGCTGCCGACGCCAATCATGTCTGGTGTGCGTACTCCGACCCGTCAGTTCAGCTCCTGCGTACTGATCGAGTGTGGTGACAGCCTGGACTCTATCAATGCCACTTCCAGCGCGATTGTGAAATACGTTTCCCAGCGAGCAGGGATCGGTATCAACGCCGGCCGCATTCGTGCGCTGGGTAGCCCGATCCGCGGTGGTGAAGCGTTCCACACCGGCTGTATCCCGTTCTACAAGCACTTCCAGACCGCAGTCAAATCCTGCTCTCAGGGTGGCGTACGCGGCGGTGCTGCTACGCTGTTCTATCCAATGTGGCATCTGGAAGTTGAAAGTCTGCTGGTGCTGAAAAATAACCGTGGCGTTGAAGGTAACCGCGTTCGTCACATGGACTACGGTGTGCAAATCAACAAGCTGATGTACACCCGTCTGCTGAAAGGCGGCGACATCACCCTGTTTAGCCCATCCGATGTCCCGGGTCTGTACGATGCGTTCTTCGCCGATCAGGATGAGTTCGAGCGTCTGTACACCCAATATGAAAACGATGACAGCATCCGTAAGCAACGCGTAAAAGCGGTCGAACTGTTCTCACTGATGATGCAGGAACGCGCTTCTACTGGCCGTATCTACATTCAGAACGTTGACCATTGCAACACCCACAGCCCGTTTGACCCGGCCATCGCACCGGTGCGCCAGTCCAACCTGTGCCTGGAAATCGCCCTGCCAACCAAACCGCTGACCGACGTTAACGACGAAAACGGTGAGATTGCGCTGTGTACGCTGTCAGCATTTAACCTCGGCGCAATTGAGAGTCTGGACGAACTGGAAGAGCTGGCTGTACTGGCTGTTCGCGCACTGGATGCACTGCTGGATTACCAGGATTATCCAATTCCGGCGGCAAAACGTGGCGCAATGGGCCGTCGTACGCTGGGTATTGGCGTGATCAACTATGCCTACTGGCTGGCAAAAAATGGCAAGCGTTACTCTGACGGCAGCGCAAATAACCTGACTCACAAAACCTTTGAAGCCATTCAGTATTATCTGCTGAAAGCCTCTAACGAACTGGCAAAAGAGCAAGGCGCGTGCCCGTGGTTTAATGAAACCACCTATGCCAAAGGTATTCTGCCGATCGATACCTACAAAAAAGATCTGGATGCGATCGTCAGCGAAGCACTGCATTACGACTGGGAACAACTTCGTGAATCGATCAAGACTCACGGCCTGCGTAACTCCACGTTGTCTGCCCTGATGCCGTCCGAAACCTCTTCGCAGATCTCCAACGCCACCAACGGCATTGAACCCCCACGCGGCCACGTGAGTATTAAAGCCTCTAAGGATGGGATCCTGCGCCAGGTTGTGCCGGACTATGAGCACCTGAAAAATGCCTATGAATTGCTGTGGGAAATGCCGAACAACGACGGCTACCTGCAACTGGTCGGCATTATGCAGAAGTTTATTGACCAGTCTATTTCAGCGAATACTAACTACGATCCGTCACGCTTCCCGTCCGGAAAAGTGCCGATGCAGCAGTTACTGAAAGATCTGCTCACCGCCTACAAATTTGGTGTGAAAACGCTGTACTATCAGAACACCCGTGACGGTGCAGAAGATGCGCAGGATGATCTGGTGCCGTCCATTCAGGACGATGGCTGCGAAAGCGGCGCATGTAAGATCTGATGAATGATGCCGGGTGGCGCTACGCTTACCCGGCCTACGATTGCACGGTTTGTAGGCCGGACGCGGTGCCTGCACCGCCATCCGGCGCTCATACCACAAAGGATTCACATCAATGGCATACACCACATTTTCACAGACGAAAAATGACCAGCTACTGGAACCGATGTTCTTCGGCCAGCCGGTGAACGTTGCACGCTACGATCAGCAAAAATATGACATCTTCGAAAAATTGATCGAAAAGCAACTCTCTTTCTTCTGGCGCCCAGAAGAGGTCGATGTCTCTCGCGATCGCATCGACTACCAGGCACTGCCAGAACATGAAAAACACATTTTTATCAGCAACCTGAAGTATCAGACGCTGCTGGACTCCATTCAGGGACGTAGCCCAAACGTGGCGCTGTTGCCGCTGATCTCTATCCCTGAGCTGGAAACCTGGGTTGAAACGTGGGCGTTTTCTGAAACAATCCACTCACGCTCCTACACCCATATCATCCGTAACATCGTTAATGATCCGGCGATAGTGTTTGACGATATTGTCACCAACGAACAGATCCAGAAACGTGCGGAAGGGATTTCCAGCTACTACGACGAATTAATCGAGATGACCAGCTACTGGCATCTGCTGGGCGAAGGTACGCACACGGTAAATGGCAAAACGATTGTCGTGAACCTGCGTGAGCTGAAGAAAAAACTATATCTGTGCCTGATGAGTGTTAACGCACTGGAAGCGATCCGTTTCTACGTCAGCTTCGCCTGCTCTTTCGCCTTTGCCGAACGTGAATTGATGGAAGGCAATGCCAAAATCATTCGCCTGATCGCCCGCGATGAAGCGCTGCACCTGACAGGTACGCAGCATATGCTGAATCTGTTACGCAGCGGCGTGGACGACCCGGAAATGGCAGAGATTGCCGAAGAGTGCAAACAGGAGTGCTACGACCTGTTTGTACATGCTGCACTGCAGGAAAAAGAGTGGGCAGACTATCTGTTCCGCGACGGTTCGATGATCGGTCTGAACAAAGATATTCTGTGTCAGTACGTCGAGTACATCACCAATATTCGTATGCAAGCGGTGGGACTTGATCTGCCGTTCCAGACACGCTCTAACCCGATCCCGTGGATCAACACCTGGCTGGTGTCTGATAACGTTCAGGTTGCGCCACAGGAAGTGGAAGTGAGCTCATATCTGGTCGGCCAAATCGACTCCGAAGTGAACACCGACGATCTGAGTGATTTCCAGCTCTGATGGGCCGCATTACCCTGCGCATTTCTGGCACACAGTTGTTGTGCCAGGATGAACATCCTTCCCTGCTCGCTGTGCTCGAATCGCACAATGTTGAGGTCGAATATCAGTGTCGTGAGGGCTATTGTGGTTCCTGCCGTACGCGTCTGGTAGCAGGACAGGTGGACTGGATTGCAGAGCCTTTAGCCTTTATTCAGCCAGGTGAGATCTTGCCCTGCTGTTGTCGGGCAAAAGGGGATATTGAGATAGAAATGTAGTTTTGTCGGGTGACGGCGAAGCCGCCACCCGGCACATTTAGCGCTTCTCTTTCAAAAAGCTCACCGCTTTATCCGGGAAATCAGTAAACAGCCCGTCAACACCCGCCTTGTTATACAGAATGTCATACAGCTGATTCACGTCAGTCGCGTAATCCGGCAGTTGATCGGCACGAACGGTATAAGGATGCACAACCATCTTGTTCTGATGAGCGTCCTGAACCATTGCGGTTAATGAGATATTGCCTTGCTTAGATTTCTCATCAACCAGCATGTGGTAATCCGGCCCAATGCCGTCCGCATACTCTGCCACCTGCTTCATCGCACCCGGTTTAAACATCCAGTCGTAGTTGTAATTAACCCAACTACCGTCTGGTTTTTTCTCCTGGGTTTCATTCCAGTCAGTGTACGCAATCAACTGCACCAGATTGAGATCCATCCCCATCTTCGGTTCCAGTTCATTTTTAATGCGTTTTAGCTCTGCGACGTCAAAACACTGCAGATAGACATTGTCTTCCTTGCCGGTATACCCATACTTTTTGAGTACCTCCAGCGTCTTAGCCGCAATATCCTTCCCTTCCTGGTGATGGAACCACGGTGCTTTCATTTCCGGGTAAATACCGATGTTCTTACCGGTGGAATGATTTAATCCCTGAACGAACTCAATCTCTTCTTCGAAAGTGTGCACGCGGAAATCAGATTTACCCATCGGGAAACGCCCTGGATATGTCTGCACCTTTTTGCCGTTTTCGATATCGAAGCCTTCAGTAAATTTCAGCGATTTGATCTCATCCAACGTAAAGTCGATAGCGTAGTAACGTCCATCTTTACGGGCACGATCCGGAAAGCGTTCGGCAACGTCGGTTACACGGTCAAGATAGTGGTCATGCAGGACGACCAGATGGTCGTCCTTAGTCATCACCAAATCCTGCTCCAGATAATCCGCACCCTGCGCATAGGCCATCGCTTTTGCGGGCAGCGTATGCTCCGGTAAATAGCCGCTTGCTCCACGGTGTGCAATCACAATCTTGTCTGCAGCGATGGCCGCACTGCTGACCACCATACCGGTCAACATCAGCGCTACGCTGAGACTTTTCAATGTCGTTTTCATCTATTAGCCCCCGTTACGCTTCAGTTCCATCTCTTTGTGATGACGTTTTTCACCAATCATGACGACCACCAGCAGAATAACCGCCAGCACGCTGCCGCCAATCATCACCATAAAGCCGCCATCCCAGCCGAAGAAGTCAACGGTGTAACCGACAATGGCGCTTGCCGCCACAGAACCGCCCAGGTAACCGAACAGTCCGGTAAAGCCTGCCGCCGTACCCGCCGCTTTTTTCGGTGCCAGTTCCAGCGCATGCAGACCGATCAACATTACCGGGCCGTAGATCAGGAAGCCGATGATAATCATACAAGCCATATCAACGTTCGGGTTTCCTGCCGGGTTCATCCAGTAGACGATCGTCGCAATAGTCACCAGCGTCATAAAGAACACACCGGTTGCGCCACGGTTACCACGGAAGACTTTATCCGACATCCAGCCGCATAACAGGGTGCCCGGGATACCTGCGTATTCATATAAGAAGTAAGCCCAGGAAGATTTATCCAGTGCGAAATGCTTCACTTCTTTCAGATAGGTCGGCGACCAGTCAAGGATGCCGTAACGCAGTAAATAGACGAACACGTTGGCGATGGCGATGTACCACAACAGTTTGTTCGGCAGAACGTACTGCATGAAGATCTGCTTCGCAGTCAGCTCTTCTTCTGCTTTTTCGTTGTAATCATCCGGATAGTCGTTCTTGTACTCTTCAATCGGCGGCAGACCGCAGGACTGCGGGGTATCGCGCATCAGAGCAAAGGCAAACAGGGCAACAACAATCGCGCCAAATGCCGGCATGTACAGCGCCGCTTTCCAGTCGTTAAACCAGGCCATCCCCAGCAGGAACAGCAGCGGTGGCAGACCACCACCAACGTTATGCGCGCAGTTCCAGACGGAAACGATGCCACCACGCTCTTTCTGTGACCACCAGTGCACCATGGTACGGCCACACGGCGGCCAGCCCATCCCCTGGAACCAACCGCAGAGGAACAACAGCACAAACATCACGGCAATGCTCGATGTCGCCCACGGTACAAAGCCCATAAACAACATCACTGCCGCAGCCAGAATCAAACCAGCGGGCAGGAAAACGCGCGGATTCGAGCGGTCCGAAACGGACCCCATGATGAATTTCGAAAAACCATAAGCGATGGAGATACCAGACAACGCAAAGCCCAGATCGCCACGAGAGAAACCCTGCTCAACCAGATAAGGCATCGCCAGGGCAAAGTTCTTACGTACCAGGTAGTACGCGGCGTAACCAAAAAAGATCCCCAAGAAAATCTGCCAGCGCAATCGACGATAGGTCGGATCGATCTCCGCTGCAGGCAAACGCGCTTTGTGTGGCGCCGGTTTAAAAATGCTCAACATATTGTAGCCTCCGTGGCCGTCTTTCGTTCGAAGGAAACACTGCAGTTTGTCGTAACAACCCTACCGCTCCCAGTGTGGCCGCGATGTTAAGGAATCATTCGGTGCAATAATGTGAATTACAGCACATATTGTTACAGTTTTATGACAAATGTTCATAAAGACGCACGGAATCACGTTTCATTTTCGAATTATGAGCGATTATGCGCGAAATCAAACAATCCATGTTTTTTATGTGGCTAAATGATAAAAAACGAACTGTGAGGAAAAACAATGAAAACTCGCGACTCGCAAACAAGTGACGTGATTATCATTGGTGGAGGAGCAACAGGTGCAGGGATCGCACGCGACTGTGCCCTGCGCGGCTTGCGCGTCATCTTAGTAGAGCGCCACGATATCGCTACGGGCGCAACGGGGCGTAACCATGGTCTGCTGCACAGCGGTGCGCGCTACGCCGTCACCGACGCTGAATCTGCTCGCGAATGCATCAGCGAAAACCAAATTCTGAAACGTATCGCCCGCCATTGCGTCGAGCCGACGGACGGTCTGTTTATTACGCTGCCGGAGGATGAACTCTCCTTCCAGGCCACCTTTATTCGCGCCTGTGAAGAAGCGGGCATCCGCGCAGAAGCGATAGACCCGCGGCAGGCGCGCATTATCGAACCGGCGGTAAACCCGCAACTGATTGGCGCAGTAAAAGTCCCGGACGGTACCGTGGATCCCTTCCGTTTAACCGCAGCCAATATGCTGGACGCACGCGAGCACGGAGCCGTGATCTTAACGGCCCATGAAGTGACCGGACTGATTCGTGAAGGAGCGACCGTCTGCGGCGTGAACGTACGTAACCATCTTACGGGTGAGATGCAATCCCTGCATGCACCGGTAGTGGTGAATGCCGCCGGGATCTGGGGTCAGCGTATTGCGGAATATGCCGATCTGAGCATTCGCATGTTCCCGGCGAAAGGTTCGCTGCTGATCATGGATCATCGCATTAACCAGCATGTCATCAACCGCTGTCGTAAGCCGTCCGACGCCGATATTCTGGTGCCTGGCGATACCATCTCGCTGATCGGTACGACCTCACAACACATTGATTACGACGATATCGACAGCAACCGTGTCACCGCAGAAGAGGTGGATATTCTGTTGCGTGAAGGCGAGAAGCTGGCACCGATTATGGCGAAAACGCGCATTTTACGCGCTTACTCCGGCGTGCGTCCTCTGGTTGCCAGTGATGATGACCCTAGCGGTCGCAACGTCAGCCGCGGCATTGTGCTGTTCGATCACGCCGAACGCGACGGGCTGGATGGGTTTATCACTATCACTGGCGGGAAGCTTATGACCTACCGCCTGATGGCGGAATGGGCGACCGACGCAGTATGTCGCAAACTGGGTAATTCCCGCCCTTGTACCACGGCGGATACCGCACTGCCTGGGTCGCAGGAATCTACCGAGCACACGCTAAAACGCGTCATCTCTTTGCCAGCACCACTTCGTGGCTCAGCGGTATACCGTCACGGCGATCGCACTCCAGCCTGGCTTAGCGAAGGTCGTCAGCACCGCAGTCTGGTCTGTGAATGCGAAGCGGTCACGGCGGGAGAAGTGCAATATGCCGTCGAGAATTTAACCGTTAACAGCCTGCTGGATTTACGTCGCCGCACCCGCGTCGGCATGGGGACATGCCAGGGTGAACTGTGTGCCTGCCGTGCCGCAGGTTTGCTGCAACGTTTTAATGTCACCACCGCGGCGCAATCCATCACTCAGCTATCCGAGTTCCTCAATGAGCGCTGGAAAGGCGTGCAACCTATCGCCTGGGGGGATGCGTTACGCGAAAGCGAATTCACGCGCTGGGTTTATCAGGGATTGTGCGGTCTGGAAAAGGAGCACCAGGATGAAATTTGATACCGTCATTATCGGCGGCGGCCTCGCCGGACTGCTGTGCGGCCTGCAACTGCAAAAAAGCGGGTTGCGCTGCACGATTGTCACTCGCGGCCAAAGCGCGCTGCATTTTTCCTCCGGTTCACTGGATTTGCTCAGCACTCTGCCGGATGGTCAACCGGTCACTAACATTGAGACGGGGCTGAACGCGTTGTGCACTCAGGCTCCTGCGCATCCTTATAGCGTTATCGGAACACAAAATGTGCTGGAACTGGCACAACAGGCACAGACTTTGCTGGAAGGATCCGGAGCACGTTTGCAGGGGGACGTTCACCAGGCGCATCAGCGTGTAACACCGCTGGGGACCCTGCGTTCAACCTGGTTAAGCTCGCCGGAAGTCCCGGTCTGGCCACTGTCAGCTCAGCGCATCTGCGTGGTAGGCATTAGCGGTCTGCTGGATTTTCAGGCACATCTCGCTGCCGCCTCATTACAGCAGCGCAACCTCAGCGTCGAAACGGCTGAAATCGATCTGCCGGAACTGGATGTTCTGCGCGACAACCCAACCGAGTTTCGCGCCGTTAACATCGCACGCCTGCTGGATAACGAAGACAAATGGCCGCTGCTTTACGACGCGCTGCTGCCGATAGCAAAAACCTGCGACATGATCATTATGCCAGCCTGCTTCGGACTGGCTGACTCCCGGCTCTGGCAATGGCTCAACGATCGTCTCCCCTG
Organism: Citrobacter sp. Cm046; assembly: GCF_030333065.1. Classification (NCBI taxonomy): domain Bacteria; kingdom Pseudomonadati; phylum Pseudomonadota; class Gammaproteobacteria; order Enterobacterales; family Enterobacteriaceae; genus Citrobacter; species Citrobacter sp. Cm046. Next base: position 205,843 of record NZ_JAOWGP010000043.1, read on the forward strand.
TTCGCTTAATTTACTGCCAACCCTGCCGCCTTCAGTCCTGGGCATGCGTCTGCATAATCAGTTGCAGCGCCAGTTTGTACGCCAGGGTGGGATCTGGATGCCTGGCGATGAAGTGAAAAAAATCACCTGCCAGGACGGGTTGGTGAGCGAAATATGGACCCGCAACCATGCTGATATTCCATTGCGTCCACGCTTCGCTGTACTCGCCAGCGGCAGTTTCTTTAGCAGCGGGCTGGTCGCCACTCGCGAGGCCATTCACGAACCGATTATGGGGCTGGATGTCCAGCAAACCGCGACCCGAGCAGAGTGGTATCAGCGTGATGTATTCGATCCACAACCGTGGCAACAGTTCGGCGTGACAACGGATGACGCACTGCGCCCTGCTCTTGCGGGAAAAACAGTAGAGAACATGTTTGCCATCGGTTCTGTACTTGGCGGATTTGACCCTATCGCACAGGGTTGTGGAGGCGGCGTATGCGCAGTTAGCGCCTTGCATGCCGCACATCATATTGCGAAACGTGCAGGAGGCCTGCAATGAGCGACACACGTTTTGAAAGCTGTATCAAATGCACAGTGTGCACCACCGCCTGCCCGGTCAGTCGTGTAAACCCGAGCTATCCTGGCCCCAAACAGGCTGGTCCGGACGGTGAACGTCTGCGTCTGAAAGATGGTGCGTTATATGACGATGCACTGAAATATTGCATCAACTGCAAACGCTGCGAAGTCGCCTGCCCCTCAGATGTGAAAATTGGCGATATTATCCAGCGTGCGCGCGCCAAATACGACACGACGCGCCCGTCACTCCGTAACTTTGTCTTAAGCCATACCGATTTGATGGGCAGTGTTTCCACGCCGTTTGCGCCGATAGTCAACACCGCCACGTCGTTGAAACCGGTACGCCAGCTTCTTGATTACGCACTAAAAATCGATCACCGTCGTACGCTGCCGAAGTACTCCTTTGGTACATTCCGCCGCTGGTATCGCAGCGTTGCTGCCCAGCAGGCACAGTATCAGGATCAGGTCGCCTTTTTCCACGGCTGCTTTGTGAACTACAACCATCCCCAGCTCGGCAAAGATCTGATTAAAGTGCTGAACGCGATGGGTACCGGCGTACAACTGCTGAGTAAAGAGAAGTGCTGCGGTGTTCCGCTGATCGCCAATGGTTTTACCGATAAAGCACGTAAACAAGCGGTAAGTAATGTGGCCTCACTCAGAGAAGCCATTGACGGGAAAGGCATTCCGGTGATCGCCACCTCTTCAACCTGTACCTTTGCGCTGCGCGATGAATACCCGGAAGTGCTGGATGTCGACAACTCAGGCCTGCGCGAACATATTGAGCTGGCCACCCGTTGGCTGTGGCGCAAACTGGATGAAGGCAAAACGCTGCCGTTGAAAACGCTGCCGCTGAAAGTGGTCTATCACACTCCCTGCCATATGGAGAAAATGGGCTGGACGCTCTACACGCTGGAGCTGCTACGACAAATTCCGGGGCTTGAATTGACAGTGCTGGATTCTCAGTGCTGCGGGATCGCCGGAACTTATGGCTTCAAAAAAGAAAACTATCCGACATCACAGTCTATTGGCGCCCCCCTGTTCCGCCAGATCGAAGAAAGCGGTGCGGATATCGTCGTTACCGACTGCGAAACCTGTAAATGGCAGATTGAGATGTCTACAAGCAAGCGCTGTGAACATCCGATCACTCTGCTTGCCAAAGCATTGGGTTAACGCTGCTCGCTGCTGCCCGATGGTATTCCACCATCGGGCAAGCAAGTATCAATAACTGCTTTTGAGCTTTTGCACAGCCTTGTCAGATTTAAACATCGCCAACCTGCGATCCAGCGCTTCACTATAGAGCATCGTGTCCACGCCTACGGCAACAAAGTTCGCCCCCCACTGCAGACATTTTTGCGCCATCGCCGGATCGACAGCGAGAAATCCCGCTGCTTTTCCGGCTGCACGAATGCGGCGGATGCTCTCTTCAATGATTCGCTGCACCTCAGGGTGCCCGGCGTTATCCGGATAACCTAAAGACGCAGAGAGATCTGCCGGACCGATGAAAACACCATCGATACCTTCCACATCCAGGATCGCGTCCAGATTATCCAGCGCCGTTTTACTTTCGACCTGCACCAACAGACAGAGCGACTCATTAGCCTGCGCCATGTAATTATCAATACGTCCCCAACGCGCTGCACGGGCCACGCTGGCCCCAACTCCACGCTCTCCCACCGGAGGATAACGCGTCGCGGAAACCACCTGACGTGCCTGTTCTGCGCTGTCCACCATCGGGATCAGCAGCGTCTGTGCACCGATATCCAGCACCTGCTTAATCAACGCCTTGCTGCCTTCAATCGGACGAATCACTGGCTGACTGGCATAGGGCGCAATAGCCTGAAGCTGGTGATAGAGGTCCTGTACCGTGTTCGGCGCATGCTCACCATCAATGAGCAACCAGTCATAACCCGATGTTGCTGCAATTTCCGCCATATAGGAGGTGGTCGAACTGAGCCACAAACCAATCTGGACTTCCCCTTTGCGCAGCGCTTCTTTAAAAGGGTTTGATAACAATGCGTTCATAACGATCCTTACAACGTAGATAAGATTAATGATGCACCGCGCCCATTTGCGAAGCAGGACGGCTGACTTTCAGGGTGAAGATAATGACTGAACCAATAACTGCGACACATGCCAGGGTCAGAAGCCCTGCTGCATCACTGGCAAAAACGGTTTCAGCTTTAACCCGCAAGATGGGGGCCAGAAATCCCCCCACCGCGCCAAACAGGTTTACAAAACCAATACCCGCAGCCAGCGCGGTACCAGAGAGCAATTGAGTCGGCATTGTCCAGAACACCGGCTGGACGGCAATAAAGCCCGCGGCCGCCACACATAAAGCCAGAATAGCCAGCACCGGAGACACCAGACCGGAAACGCCAATCCCGATCCCTGCGGCTAACAACGTCAGGGCCGCCACATTGCGCCGGTCACCGGTACGATCGGAGTAGCGCGGGATGAGCCAGGTACCGAACAGGGCAACCACCCACGGAATAGCCGTCACCACGGACGCAGTAAAGCCAACTTTGGTTCCCAATAGTGCCGCAACCTGGGTGGGCAGGAAGAAGATCAATCCATAGACCGCTACCTGAATCGTCAGATAAATAATTGCCAGTTGCCAGACACGCCCATTGCGCAAAGCATCTGACAGTTTTGAGGTGACCTTTTTCTCTTCTTCGCTCGCCAGTTGACTGATGAGAACGGCTTTCTCTTCCGCATTAAGAAAGCGCGCCTCCTGTGGTGTGTCGTCCAGCCAGAAGAAGGTGAAAACGCCTGCACCAACCGCCAGCAAACCTTCGATAACGAACATCCAGAACCATCCCGGATGCCCCATAAAACCGTGCATTTCTAACAGCGCGCCGGAAAGCGGCGATCCCAGAGTTAACGCCAGCGGTGCCCCCATGTAAAACAGCCCCATAATGCTGGCGCGGTTACGCTGCGGAAACCATTGCGACGTCAGGTAGATCATGCCGGGGAAGAAACCGGCTTCCGCCGCCCCCAACAAGGTACGGATAATCAGGAACTTTGCTTCGGTATCCGCCCACGCCATCGCCGCAGAGAGAAATCCCCACAGCAGCGTGGTGGTGCCAATCCAGCTTCTGGCGCCAAATTTACGCATCAGCAGGTTGGCTGGTACGCCCAGGAACGCGTATACCACAAAGAAAATTCCCGCCCCTAGTGCATAGGCTTCATTACTCAGCCCGGTATCAATCTGATACGTCTCTTTGGCAAAACCAATGTTCGAGCGATCCAGAAATGCCAGCACATACAGCGCCAACATAAAGGGAATCAAACGCGCACGGTTTTTCTTCACTACACCGTCAAGTAAAGTGGTTGTCATCACAAGATCCTCAAAGAAATGAGGGCGTTGCCGTGGATAAGGCAACGCACTGGTCATTAGTGGCTGTAGGGGCGCTTCAGATTGCAGTCACGGTTAAGCTCGACGCCAAAGCCAGGCTTATCAAGTACCGACTTATGGATCCGTCCGTTCACCGGCACTGGCTCATCCAGCAGGATAGGGTCGAACTGCGGACGCATCGTTGAACAATCCGGGCTGGTCATCAGGAACTCACTAAACGGGGTATTCGTGAAAGTGATAACCGCATGGTGCGAATAGACCGATGAGCCGTGCGGCACCACCAGTTGTCCACGCGATTTGGCAATTGCGGCAATTTCCACCAGCGTGGTTAATCCACCACACCAGCCGACATCAGGCTGCATGATATCAATGCCGGTTTCAGACAGCGTACGGAAGGACTGCAGCGTGCCGTGGTGTTCACCGCTGGTCACCATCATGCCTGCCGGTGCATTGCGCTTCAGCTCACGATAACCTTCATATTGCTGTGGCGGCAGACACTCTTCGATCCATTTCAGGTTATGCGGCGCACAGGCATGCGCCAGTTTGGTGGCATAGTTCACGTCCTGGCTCATCCAGCAGTCGAGCATCAGCCAGAAATCCGGGCCACATTTCTCACGCATATCGGCCACCATCGCGGCATCTTTGCGAACACCCGCGTCCCCATCGTGCGGCCCCCAATGGGTCGGCATTTTCCCGCCGATAAAGCCCAACTCTTTTGCCAGATCCGGACGTGCCCCGGTGGCATAGAACTGAATTTCATCACGAACCGCGCCACCCAGCAGTTTGTAGACCGGTAATCCCACGACCTTGCCAAACAGATCCCAAAGCGCGAGATCCACGCAAGAGATGGTGTTCATCACCAGACCGCCAGAGCCAGAATAATACATTGTGGCACCAAGCATCTGATCGTGAATGAGTTTAATATCACTGACGCATTTGCCTTCGATAAAGCGATTAAGATGCTTTTCGACAATAAAGCAGCCCATCTCTCCAGCCGTCGAGACTGCAAACCCCGTCTGACCGTTTTCTGCCTCCACTTCGACAATCAACGTCCCCAGCACGTTTATGCCGAAAGACTGGCGCGACTGTTCATACTCACGGTATTTGCTCATTGGCGTAGCAATGTGATCGTCAATCCAGTGATGAGCGCCCTGGTCATGATAATCACCACCGCCCGCCCCTTTCTCCGCCGTAGCACCGCCGGTAAACCAGGCACGAACATGTTTAATTTTTGGTAGGGTCATGATGTTCTCCATTATTATGATGCGAGTGAATCGAAGGGACTTTTCCAGCCCAACAGACGTGAAATATCTTTGGCGCAGGCAATTGCCTTCCCGGCCAGGTAATCACGATTCTCTTCGTTGATTTGTAAACGAGTGCCAACCACTGAAATCGCGGCAGTCAGCGTATTACTGGCATTAAAAACGGGAGCGGCAACACAGCGAACATCCGGGTAATCCTCGCCGTTATCAAAACTCCATCCACGCTGGCGAATGCGCTCCAGTTCATCATTCAGTTGCTGAGGATCAGCAATTGTGGTCGGCGTCGCCTTCTCCCATACCAACTGGTCAATAATGGTTTTGCGTACTGCGGCAGGCTGCCAGGCCAGCAAACATTTGCCGATGCCAGAGCGATACAGAGAAAGACTTTTTCCCTCATGAGAACGCACGCTGATGGTGGACGAGGATTCCACTTTCAGAATGTAATACGCGCTTTCGTGGTCGATGAGCCCCAGATGACAAAGCAGATCGGTTTCATCCATAAGCTGTGTCAAGCGCGGACGCGCCAGCTCACGCAGATCCATTTTGCTCAACGCATGCCCCGAGAGTTCAACCAGTTTGGTCCACAGGCAGTAGTTCTCCTGATGATCAATACTGAGAAAGCGCTGACGCTTCAGTTCGTTTAACAACAAATAAGCGGTGCTTTTCGGAATACCCAACGTATCCACAATCGTTGCGGCGCTGCACGGGCCGATACGCGCAATAAGATTGAGAATTTCTATCGCTCTGGTAAGCGCGGGGACTTTGCTTGATTCCAACATACTGGACTCCGGTCTGAGATACTGGAATCAGTGTGTTCGGTCAACAGGGTTAAAATTGTGAAGCACATCAAATCCCGCCTTTCTTCCAGCAGGCTGGAAAGATTACGTATAAAAATGTGAACCACAGCACGGATTTTTCCACAGGGAGTACAACAGGTTGGACAATAATGCAGGAGAAATTGCCGAATGGCGGGGGAACGTCTACTCACACACATAAGCAGACGTTCACTTAAAGCCCGATAAGCGCAGCGCTATCGGGCAATTTACAGGCTAGATCGTCAGCGACTCAACCACTTCAATCCAGCCGTGTTCGCTGGCAAGATCCTGCCCGTTTAGCCAGCGACGCAGCATATTTAGCGCCATCATCGCGCAGACTTCCTGACGAACCGGCAAGCTATAGCGATTCGCATTCAGTCGCACGCGCAAGGCATATGTACCATCGGGCGTTGCCAGGGCAAAGTTAATATGTTCGTTTTCGAAACCTGATACCGCCAACGCCAGCTCAGCATAATGGTTGCCGCGTCGTTCAGTTATCCAGTGCGCCGTTTGCGCCAGCGTTTCTTCCTGAGAGGGGACCACCTCGCTGGCCAGCAGTGGGGCGTTAGCACGGGAAAGTTGCAGAGCAACCAGACCACCGGTGAACTGTTCGCTCAACGTCAGGCTGTACTGGCGTTCCTGTAACTTACGGGCGATTTGCGCGGGTAATCCTTCCGTCCCCTCAAAAATCATGTTCTGTCCGGCGACCCGTTTAACTTCCGGCCACAGCGCCATCATCGCTTCACGTTGGGAATCCGGCCCGGTGAGTTTCAACTCGATAATTGGCATGGATGAGCGATACCCCATTGTCACCCCTGCCGGTAGTGACAGAGAATCCAGGCTCTGTGCCAGATCGCTTTCAGAGCGGCCAAAGGTGGTTAATCGCAGACATAGAGGGGGCTGAGAGAGCGAGAAACGCTCACGCAAGCGCGGCAGGATCTCATGCTCGATCATGACTTTAAATTCTGACGGCACGCCCGGCGTAAAGAACATCAGGCAGCGGTTTAGCTTAACGGCAAAGCCACATGCAGTGCCCACCGGATTATTAATAAACTCCGCGCTGGCAGGAAGCTCGGCCTGTTTGCGATTGCTCGGCGCCATCACGCGGCCGCGCTCGCGGAAAAAGCTCTCCATCTGGGCCAGCCATGGCTCATGCAGCACCAGTCCCTCACCTTTTGCCGTTGCCGCTGCCAGTGCACTCAAATCATCGCTGGTTGGCCCTAAGCCGCCATTGACGATCAACACATCGGCGTGTTCACTACGCTCACGCAAGATAGCGACCAAATCGTCAAGATTGTCGCCTACCGTGTTACGGCGCGTTAACGGTAATCCCTGATTAAAGAAAAAATCGGCCAGCCAGGCAGCGTTGGTGTCGACGATCTGCCCGTGCAACACTTCATCCCCGGTGGATAGCATCTCCACATTTAACATTGTGTTCTCCTGCTTTTGTAATAGAAACACTATAACGCAATGCAGGGGGAACATGGAGAAGGAAGAGGAGTAAAACAGGCGCAGCAGAACGCCGCGCCAGGAAGATTAGAAGCTGGCGCTAACCCCAACGTACGGGCCGTCAGCAATCGCGTTATCACGGTTGCCATCTTTACCGGCCAGATTCAGGTAGCGATAACCCGCTTCAATGCTCAGTGGACGCATAATCGTCAGGCGCGCACCGGCATTCGCTTCTTCAAAGCTGTCGATACCGCTGGAGAGCGAGTCCGGAGAGTAATAGTATTCGCCAAACAGACGGAGGCTGTCGCCAATCGGCCACTGCAGACCACCACCAACAGCCGCCGCATAACCTTCATCACCATCCTTCGGATTGGTGTAAATACCTTTGCCGCCAACAGTAGCCAACAGCGGTCCAAGCGGGATATTCAGACCAAGACCCAGACCAGCCGCGTCGCCATCGTCATCGTTGTGCATCCAGTTGCCGCTTACCGCTAATCCGGTTGACTCGGTGCCAAAGCCGACGCCAATGTTGGTGTAATCTTCACCAGCCTGACCATTGATGCTGATGGCATTAGCCGATGCGGAAACAAACAGCATTCCGGCAAGTCCTAACAGTACGCTTTTTTTCATTTTTACCCTTTCCAGCAAGCAAGTAATTAATGTGCCCCAAAACCGCAGGATTGTACTGCCAACAGCAAAGGAATCAATGAGCTAAAAAAGCGATCTAATAACATATTGTAACGAAATACTACCCGAAACCGTTTCAATAAGTGACGATGGAATTGACAATAATCACTTTAACCAACGCGTCAGCTCCCGTATTCTTTTGCCTCATCTCTCTACATAAGGAACATAACCGTGCGTCAAAGGACAATTGTTTGCCCATTAATTCAAAATGAAGGCTGTTATTTGCTGTGTAAAATGGCCAACGATCGCGGTGTTTTTCCCGGTCAGTGGGCGTTATCGGGCGGTGGCGTGGAACCTGGCGAACGTATCGAAGAAGCCCTGCGACGGGAAGTAAGGGAAGAGTTAGGCGAGCAGCTTGTGTTGACCGATATCACCCCCTGGACATTCAGCGATGATATCCGCACCAAAACGTATGCTGACGGCAGGCAGGAAGAGATTTACATGATTTATCTGATCTTCGACTGCATTTCTGCCAATCGCGAAGTGAACATTAATGAAGAGTTTCAGGATTTCGCCTGGGTAAAACCAGAAGATCTTGGACATTACGACTTAAACATCGCCACCCGAAAGACATTAACATTAAAAGGATTACTGTAAGTACAACGCTGCTTCTTAGAATCACCTCGCTGACTTAATATCTTTATGCACCAGCCCTTCGGGGCTGAGCAAACAAAATGTTTAATATCAATTAAATAACCATTAATCTCTTCTGCATCGCCCTCTTTTCTCCACCTTAAATCCTTAAGGATAAATTAACCTTCGATCATTAACCTTTGTAGCCTGATGAAATAATTAACGCGCGCTTGTTTGTCATAAAAATAAACCTACGACTGCGTTTAATGGCTTGAAGGAATAATGATGTCTGACTTTTTGCCCTTCTCTCGCCCGGCAATGGGTACTGAAGAACTTACCGCAGTTAAGGCGGTTCTGGATTCAGGATGGATAACCACCGGCCCTAAAAACCATGAGCTGGAGGAGGCGTTCTGTCGGCTTACGGGAAACCAACATGCCGTTGCCGTCTGCTCTGCCACCGCAGGTATGCACGTCACGCTGATGGCATTGGGTGTGGGTGAAGGCGATGAAGTCATCACGCCGTCAATGACGTGGGTTTCTACGCTCAACATGATTGTCCTGCTGGGAGCCACGCCGGTCATGATCGATGTCGACCGCGATACGCTGATGGTAACACCGGAGCAAATTGAAGCCGCTATTACGCCACGAACCAAAGCTATTATACCGGTGCATTACGCAGGTGCTCCCGCCGATCTTGACGCGATTTACGCTATCGGCGAGCGCTATGGGATCCCGGTGATAGAAGACGCAGCCCATGCCGTGGGAACGTTATATAAAGGTCGTCATGTTGGTGCTCGCGGCACGGCAATCTTCTCCTTTCACGCCATCAAAAATATTACCTGTGCGGAAGGCGGGCTGGTTGTTACTGACGACAAACAGCTGGCTCAACGGTTACACAGCCTGAAATTTCACGGCCTGGGAGTGGATGCGTATGACCGACAAACCTACGGCCGAGCCCCGCAGGCAGAAGTTCTCACGCCGGGATACAAATACAACCTCACCGACATCAATGCGGCTATCGCCCTGACGCAACTGGGCAAACTGGCGCAACTGAACGCGCGCCGCGCGGAAATTGCCCAACAGTACCAGCAAGCGCTGGCTGATTCACCTTTTCAGCCGCTGAACCTGCCGCAGTGGTCGCATGTACACGCCTGGCACCTGTTTATTATTCGTGTCGATGAAGCACGCTGCGGTATAAGCAGAGATGCGTTAATGGAAGCGCTTAAAGCCAGAGGTATTGGTACCGGCCTGCATTTTCGCGCCGCACACACGCAAAAATATTATCGCGAACGTTTCACTACCCTTTCGCTTCCTGATACGGAATGGAATAGCGCGCACATCTGTTCGCTGCCGTTATTCCCTGACATGACCGCCGATGATACCCGGCGCGTGATTACAGCACTTCGCCAGATAGCAGGACAATAATCATGTTTGAAGCCACGCCGATTAAGAAAGTCTCGGTGGTTATTCCCGTGTTTAACGAACAGGAAAGCCTGCCAGAGTTAATTAAACGTACCTGCGCCGCCTGCGAAAAGCTGGGAAAAGAATACGAAATTCTGCTGATCGATGACGGCAGCAGCGATAATTCCGCTCAACTGATGATGGAGGCTTCTCATGCGCAGAACAGCCATATTGTCTCTATTCTGCTCAACCGAAACTACGGGCAACACTCGGCAATTATGGCCGGTTTTAGCCACGTTACCGGCGACTTGATTATCACGCTGGATGCCGATTTACAAAACCCTCCGGAGGAGATCCCCCGGCTGGTTGCCACAGCTGATGAAGGTTTCGATGTCGTCGGAACGGTGCGCCAGAACAGGCAAGACAGTGTGTTTCGTAAGACCGCCTCACGGATGATCAACCATCTGATTCAGCGAACCACCGGAAAAGCGATGGGAGATTACGGCTGCATGCTGCGTGCTTATCGCCGTCACATCGTTGATGCCATGCTGCATTGCCAGGAACGCAGCACCTTCATTCCGATTCTGGCCAACATTTTTGCCCGGCGTGCGACGGAAATCCCGGTGCACCACGCGGAACGTGAATTTGGCGATTCTAAGTACAGCTTCATGCGCCTGATTAACCTGATGTATGACCTGGTGACCTGCCTGACAACCACACCACTGCGTATGTTGAGTCTGCTGGGCAGCGTGATTGCCGCCACGGGTTTCACTCTGTCCGTCCTGCTGGTCATTCTTCGCCTGACGCTAGGCCCACAGTGGGCTGCGGAAGGGGTATTCATGCTGTTTGCCGTACTGTTCACGTTTATCGGCGCACAGTTTATAGGCATGGGATTACTCGGCGAATATATCGGTCGCATCTATAACGATGTCCGTGCCCGCCCCCGTTATTTTGTTCAACACGTTATTCGTCCACAAACCACGCACTCAACCGAGGAACACCACGCATGAAAGCCGTCGTATTTGCTTATCACGATATGGGATGTCAGGGAATTCAAGCCTTGTTGGATGCAGGTTATGAAATCGCAGCTATTTTTACCCACGCCGATAACCCTGCTGAGAAAGCATTTTTCGGTTCGGTTTCCCGGCTGGCGGCCAGCGCAGGCATACCGGTTTACGCCCCTGACGAGGTCAATCATCCGCTATGGATTGAACGAATTAGCCAGCTCGCGCCAGATGTTATCTTCTCGTTCTACTATCGTCATTTACTGAGCGATGACATTCTGAATCTTGCGCCTGTGGGTGCCTTTAACCTGCACGGCTCGCTGCTGCCCAAGTATCGTGGCCGCGCACCGCTGAACTGGGTTTTGGTCAACGGAGAAACAGAAACGGGCGTGACGCTTCATCGCATGGTAAAACGCGCGGATGCGGGCGCTATTATTGCTCAACAACGTGTTGCCATTTCCCCCGACGACGTAGCCTTAACGCTGCATCATAAACTGTGCCAGACTGCCCGGCAGGTTCTCGAACAGGCGCTGCCGGCTATCAAAACGGGTGACTTTCAGGAACGCCCTCAGCAGGAAACAGAAGCCACCTGCTTTGGTCGACGGACACCGGACGACAGCTTCCTCGACTGGCGTAAACCTGCAGCGCAGTTACATAACATGGTACGTGCCGTATCCGATCCCTGGCCGGGCGCATTCAGCTACGTGGGAACACAAAAATTCACTGTCTGGTCATCACGACTGTCTGCTCATCGCGCTGCAGCCCAGCCAGGGACCGTGCTTTCAGTGTCACCATTACTGATTGCCTGTGCTGATGGGGCGCTCGAAATCATCACCGGGCAAGCTGGCGATGGTATCACTATGCAGGGATCGCAGTTGGCGCAAGTGCTGGGTCTGGTTGCGGGGTCTCATCTGAACAGCCAGCCGCTTTCCACCCGCAAACGTCGTACTCGTGTTTTGATCCTCGGCGTTAATGGTTTCATTGGTAATCATCTGACAGAACGCCTGCTGCGCGAAGATAACTATGAAGTCTATGGGCTCGATATTGGTAGCGATGCGATTGGGCGTTTTCTGCAACACCCGCGGTTCCATTTTGTGGAAGGCGATATCAGTATTCATTCCGAATGGATTGAATATCATGTGAAAAAATGCGACGTCGTGCTGCCGCTGGTGGCGATTGCCACGCCGATTGAATACACCCGTAATCCGCTGCGCGTCTTTGAACTTGATTTTGAAGAGAACCTGAGGATCATTCGCTACTGCGTGAAATATCAAAAGCGCATCATTTTCCCCTCCACCTCAGAAGTTTACGGGATGTGTAGCGATAAGGTCTTTGATGAAGACAGCTCAAACCTTACCGTTGGCCCGGTCAATAAACCACGCTGGATCTACTCAGTGTCCAAACAGCTTCTGGATCGCGTCATTTGGGCGTATGGCGAAAAAGAGGGATTACGCTTCACGCTGTTCCGTCCGTTTAACTGGATGGGACCACGTCTGGACAGCCTCAACGCTGCGCGTATCGGTAGCTCACGCGCCATTACTCAGCTGATCCTGAATCTGGTGGAAGGGTCACCGATTAAGCTGATTGAAGGCGGTAAACAGAAGCGCTGCTTTACTGATATTCGCGATGGTATCGAAGCTCTGTTCCGTATCATTGAAAACGACGGCGGACGCTGCGACGGCGAGATTATCAATATTGGTAATCCGGATAATGAAGCCAGTATTCAGGAACTGGCGGAAATGCTGCTGGCCTGCTTCGAAAAACATCCGTTGCGCCAACACTTTCCACCATTTGCCGGTTTTCGTGACGTCGAAAGCAGCAGCTACTATGGTAAAGGTTATCAGGACGTTGAACACCGGAAACCCAATATTCGCAATGCCAAGCGCTGCCTGAACTGGGAGCCCTCCATCGAAATGCTGGAGACTGTGGAAGAAACCCTGGATTTCTTCTTGCGCAGTGTGGATATCACGGAACAGAGATCATGAAACGGGTAGGCTTGCGTATTGATGTCGATACCTTCAGGGGGACGCGCGAAGGCGTACCCCGCCTGCTGGAGACATTGAACCGACATAACGTTCGGGCAAGTTTTTTCTTCAGCGTTGGGCCTGACAACATGGGACGCCATCTCTGGCGTCTGGTAAAGCCGCAGTTTCTATGGAAGATGCTGCGCTCAAACGCTGCCTCCCTCTACGGATGGGATATTTTGCTGGCAGGTACCGCGTGGCCTGGAAAAGAGATCGGCCAGGCCAATGCGGCAATTATTCAGCAAACGGCTCTGGTTCACGAAACCGGGTTACATGCCTGGGATCACCACGCCTGGCAAGCTCGCAGCGGGAACTGGAATGACAAACAGCTGATCGATGATATTTCCCAGGGTATCACCGCTCTCGAAGCCATTACCGGACAGCCTGTCACCTGTTCTGCCGTTGCCGGCTGGCGTGCCGATGCACGCGTTGTCCACGCAAAAGAAGCGTTCAAGCTGCGTTATAACAGCGACTGTCGGGGAACATCGTTATTCCGCCCAGTGCTTGAGACAGGCAAAACAGGCACGCCGCAAATTCCCGTTACCTTACCGACATGGGATGAAGTGGTTGGCGGGGAAGTGCAAGCTGTCGATTTCAATTCCTGGATCCTCTCCCACATGCTGATGAACAGAGGAACATCTGTGTACACAATTCATGCGGAAGTCGAAGGTATCGCATTTCATCAGGATTTTAACACTCTACTGATTCGCGCAATTGATGCGGGGATTACGTTTTGTCCACTTGGCGATCTGCTGCCGGACGACATTAACACGTTGCCATCAGGACAAATCATACGTGGCAAAATACCCGGCAGAGAGGGATGGCTCGGCTGCCAGCAACCAGTGAGCGCGACATGATGAGATCCATACGCAACATAATGGCATTTATCGCCTTTATTGCGCTGTATTACGTTTTACCCATCAATAGCCGCATGCTCTGGCAGCCTGACGAGACGCGCTATGCTGAAATCAGTCGGGAAATGCTGAACGCGGGCGACTGGATAGTCCCGCACTTTTTAGGGCTACGCTATTTTGAAAAACCCATTGCCGGATACTGGCTAAACAGCATCGGGCAATGGCTCTTTGGTGCCACCAACTTTGGCGTCAGGGCAGGTGCAATTTTTGCTACACTGCTGACCGCACTGCTGGTAGCCGGATTTGCAATGCGGTTATGGCAGGATAAACGCACAGCCTTACTCTCTTCAGTCATTTTCTTAACGTTTTTCTCCGTTTACAGCATCGGAACCTACGCGGTTCTTGATCCTATCATCGCACTCTGGCTCATGGCGGGCATGTTCTGTTTTTGGGAAGGCATGCAGGCCACCAGTAAAAAACGCAAAATCATCGCTTTTTTACTGCTAGGGTTAACCTGCGGTATGGGAGTAATGACCAAAGGTTTTCTCGCGCTGGCCGTCCCGGTGCTCAGCGTACTGCCATGGGTCTGGGTGCAAAAACGCTGGAAAACATTTTTTATCTACGGCTGGCTGGCAATTTTAGGCTGTATAGCGATTGTTCTGCCGTGGGCGATGGCCATTGCACAATGCGAACCTGACTTCTGGCATTACTTTTTCTGGGTCGAACATATTCAGCGGTTTGCGCAGGTGGATGCCCAGCATAAAGCGCCGTTCTGGTATTACCTGCCTGTGTTTATCGCAGGCTGCCTGCCCTGGCTTGGCCTGCTGCCTGGCGCACTGCGTACGGGCTGGCGTGAACGTGATTTTCCGCGCAGTGCCTTGTACCTGCTGAGCTGGATAATCATGCCGATACTGTTTTTCAGTATCGCCAAAGGAAAATTGCCGACCTATATTCTTTCCTGCTTCGCACCGCTTGCGATCCTCACTGCGCGTTTCGGCCTGCAGGCAGCACAAAAGGGTTCCATTGCCTTACGTGTTAATGGCTGGATTAACATCCTGTTTGGCGTGCTCGGCATTGTCGCAACTTTTATCGCGTCCTCGTTGGGGCCGTTAAAGTCGCCTGTCTGGACGCATATTGAAACCTATAAGGTTTTTTGTGTGTGGGGCATTTTTATTAGCTGGACTTTTTTTGGCTGGTATACGCTGAACAGTACCGAGAAAAACTGGAAATTCGCAGCGCTTTGTCCACTGGGACTGGCGCTGTTGTTTGGCTTTTCAATACCCGATCGGGTCATGGAATCTAAGCAGCCTCAGTTTTTTGTTGAGATGACCAAAGAGTCGCTGGAGTCGAGTCGTTATATTCTCTCCGATAACGTAGGCGTCGCTGCGGGCCTGGCCTGGAGTCTGAAACGCAACGACATCATCATGTACGGACAAACGGGCGAGTTAAAATACGGACTCAACTACCCGGATGCCAGAGGCCGCTTTGTCAGCCGGGATGACTTTGCAAACTGGTTAGCACAACATCGTCAGGAAGGAAACATTACCCTCGTGTTGTCAATTTCGAAAGGTGAAGATATTAATCAACTTGCCATTCCGCCTGCTGACTATATCGATAATCAGGGACGCCTGGTTTTGATTCAGTATCGACCAAAATGATCTGGATAATCCTGGTTCTTGCCAGCCTGCTCAGCGTCTGCGGACAACTATGCCAGAAGCAGGCCACTCGCCCGGTACCCGTCCACGCGCGAAAACGTCATATTACGCGGTGGGTTGTCCTGGCTCTGGCCTGTCTGGGTCTGGCTATGCTGCTCTGGATGGCAGTATTGCAGAACATTCCCGTCGGCATCGCCTATCCGATGCTGAGTCTCAACTTTGTATGGGTCACACTGGCTGCATGGAAAATCTGGCGCGAACCTGTCACAAGGCGTCACTGGCTGGGGGTTGGGCTGCTCATCACCGGCATCTTTATTCTTGGGAGCGCAGTGTAATGGGCATATTTTGGGGTTTGTGCAGCGTTTTCATTACTTCTGCCGCTCAACTAAGTCTGGGTTATGCGATGGATAGTCTGCCGCCGATACAATATCCGCAGGCGTTTATATCCGCTTTATTGTCCACCAGCATCGGGGCGCTAGCCCTGTATGCCGGTCTGTTGGGGTATTTACTGTCAGTTATCTGCTGGCATAAAGCCCTGCACCAGCTGGCTCTGAGCAAAGCATATGCCCTGCTCAGCCTCAGCTATGTGCTGGTATGGGTAGCATCGATGATTTTACCCGGCTGGCAGGGGACTTTCTCATTGAAGGCGTTTGCTGGAGTGTTGTGCATCATGGCAGGGCTGATGATGATTTTTCTGCCTTCTCCCGGACAGGCTTCCTGAGGTTATTTGCCCTCAGACAGATGCAACAGACGCTGCCAGTCGTCACAGTGGTATTGTCTGGCATCTATTATTTTAATCACCCGTGATGTATCAAGATTAATACAATACAAAGCATCTTTCAGCGGTGAAAGAAGATCGCCGACATTAACCCGCTCAGAGGTTTGCGCCTCAGCCAGCATCTTCAGTGAGCCGCCGCTATCGCAAATTACGATATAAATTTTCCCTGTCTTTTTGAGACAGCAAGACTTCTTCACATGCCATTCCATAGCGCACCTGTTTGTTAATAAATATCATAACAAGTTACGCTTTAGCAGATAAACAAAACAACAATGGGTATGGAATGGCAAAATGAGATGTAAAATGAATGCGGCCTTAATCTTTATCGTTGGCACGAACCCAGTCAAGCAACGCACGGCGAGAAACTTTAATACCACCGGTTTTCAGCTCTGGCGGTAATGTCAGCCAACGCACCGGCTGCTGAAAACGCGCCAACTTATCGTTAATCCATTCGGCAAGGTCAATTTTTCCAGCGTCAGCGTCATATTCAACGACTGCTACCGGGCGATGCCCAAACTCTCTGTCTTCTACCGGAACAATAAAGGCTTGCAGAACCTGCGGATGCGACGTAATCACGCGCTCCACCTCTTCTGGCTGGATACCTTCCCCACCGCTAAAGAACAGATTATCCAGGCGGCCGACAATGGTTAACTTACCGTCATTTAATACCCCACGGTCGCGGGTGGCAAACCAGCCTTCAGCATTAACCAGTGGGTTAAGTTTCCCGTTACGCCAGTACCCTTGTGCCATACTGGCGGCTCGCAGCCAGACTTCATCATTAACAATTCTGACTTCTCTGCCCGGCAAAGGGGAGCCTACATCGCCCAGACCATCCGCTTCTTTTGCGCAAACCGTAGAGGCAAATTCCGTCAGCCCGTAACCGCACCAACAACGAATCCCGTGCTCGCGCGCCTGTTCAGTCAGTTCAACGGGGATTGCCGCACCTCCCAGCAATACGGCTTTCAGCGTTACCGGTGTTTTATTCACCAGCAAACGCCAGAGCTGTGTGGGCACGAGCGAAGCATGGGTACAGCCAATCAACATCTGTTCCAGCGGCTGCTTGTCACGCACGGTTATTCGCGCGCCCGCAAACAGCCAGCGCCACAGAATACCCTGACCAGATACATGAAATAACGGCAGTGAGAGCAGCCAGTCATCTTTTGTACCAAACGGGATAAGCGACAGCACGCCCTGTGCGCTAGCCAGATGAGCCTCGCAGGTATGGACAGCCGCCTTAGGTAACCCGGTTGAACCGGAGGTTAACGTCATCGAGCTCAAACGCTGGGGCAGCCAGGCGACAGCATACTCGCCAGACTGTTCGCGCATTCGCAGTGGCGTCAGCGCTGAAAATGTATCGTCGCCTTCCAGATTCAGCGCAAAATACAGCGTTAAATCAGGTACCAATGTCTCCAGCAATGACCGAGGCAGTTGTGGATTCACAGGTAAAACCCTGGCTCCGCACTGCAACAATGCCAGCCAGGCCATCAGAGACCGGGGATGATTCCAGGCTCGCAACAGTACGCCATCGCCCTCTTCCACGCCCTGAGCGGCAAACCCTGTAGCCAGAGCGTCTACCTGGGTGCAGAGATCTCGCCAGCTTAGCACCTCATCATTGAGGCGTAAGGCTGGCGCATCTCCCCGAACCTGCCGCCAGTGACGCCACGGCCAGTCAGGGAAGCTCATAACAACCGTTCCAAAGAATCAATGTCGACACACGGCAACATGCTGCCCGGCCAGCTGCGTACCTGCTGGCATTGCATCAGACTAAGCGTATCCAGACCAGGAATGGTCTGTGGCGTCAGCCAGGCGGCAATCCGGGCCAGTTGAGTTAAGCCCAGGCTCGACTCAATAGACGAACTGATTACTGCCGTAAGCCCCAGCGCGTGCGCCGCCTCAACCTGTTCGCGAACCTTATCCAGACTGCCGGTGAGCGTTGGTTTGATGACGACCGCACTCACACCCTCTTCAGCTATAAAGGTAAAGTCTGCTTCACGCAGGCTTTCATCCCAGGCGATGCTAATCCCGGTTTCGCGAGCAAACGCGCGCGAATCGTCGCGGGTTTTACACGGCTCTTCGAGAAAAGCAATGCGCGCGCGATACTCCGGATTAACATATTTCGCGAACTGCTGCGCTTTAAGCGGCGTCCAGGCACGGTTAGCATCAAGACGCAGATGTAACGTGGGGATCGCCTCAAGCAACAGGTTGACGACCATGCCGTCGCGTACCGCTTCATACAGACCGACTTTCACCTTCGCGACCTTCTCGCCCGGCATGTCTGCCAGCTGCAAAACCAGATCGTCAGGATCGCCCGTACACAACGGCGCAGCGCGATAGTCCGCCGCATCAGGCAATGCCCCCTCAAGTTCAGCCAGCGCACAGCTTGCGCCAAAGGCCACTGAAGGCATCGACGGTAAGGTTGAATCCCCCTGTAACCAGCTGTTTACCCAGCTCAGCAGCGCAGTTTGCGCCTCTTCCCAGGTTTCCTGGCTGAAGCCCGGCAGTGGGGAGATCTCTCCCCACCCTTCGTGCTCGCCGTCACGAAGACAAACGTACAGCCCGTCACGCGTTTTTAACCGCCTGTCGCGCAGAATCACCCCCGCGTCCATGGGGATCTGCCAGCGGTATACCTGCGCGCTACGCATTACGGATTCCGTTTGAATTTGCTGAAGTCAGGCTGACGTTTCTGGTTAAAGGCGTTACGGCCTTCCTGTCCTTCTTCCGTCATGTAGAACAGCATGGTGGCGTTACCAGCCAGTTCTTGCAGACCCGCCTGACCATCACAATCAGCGTTCAGCGCAGCTTTCAGGCAACGCAGCGCCATCGGGCTGTTTTGCAGCATTTCGCGACACCAGCGTACGGTCTCTTTTTCCAGATCCGCCAGCGGAACCACGGTATTGACCAGGCCCATATCCAGCGCCTGTTTTGCATCGTACTGACGGCACAGGAACCAGATTTCACGCGCTTTTTTCTGGCCGACAATGCGCGCCATGTAAGAGGCACCCCAACCACCGTCGAATGAACCGACTTTTGGTCCAGTCTGACCGAAGATGGCGTTTTCTGCTGCAATAGTCAGGTCACACATCATGTGCAGCACGTGGCCACCGCCAATGGAATAACCCGCAACCATCGCCACAACAGGCTTCGGACAGGTACGAATCTGACGCTGGAAGTCCAGCACGTTCAGGTGATGCACACCGGAGTCATCCTGGTATCCGCCGTAGTCACCGCGCACTTTCTGATCGCCGCCCGCGCAGAACGCTTTGTCGCCAGCACCCGTCAGGATAATCACGCCAATGTTATCGTCATAACGTGCATCCGCCAGCGCCTGAATCATCTCTTTAACGGTAACAGGGCGAAATGCGTTGCGTACCTGCGGACGATTAATGGTGATTTTTGCGATACCGTCGGTGGATTTTTCGTAGCGAATGTCGGTGTAGCCTTCAGAGCAATCGAGCCATTCTACCGGTGCGTAAAGCATTGTTTCATCAGGATAGATCATAAAATGTCCTTTAGTCAGCGACGCAGAATCTGAGCCAGACAGTCCACCACGCCTGCGGGATTATCCCGATGCGCGTTGTGTCCGGCGTTACGAATCACATGGTTCGGTACAGACATTTCCGTCGCCAAAGCGCGGAATTTATCGTCACGTTCACCACATAAATAATAAAACGGAAATGTGCACGTAGTGAGTTGCGCACGTAAATCAGGTTGGACGGCAAGCGAGGTAGCCTCCAGCATTGCAGCCAACGTAACACCATTATTATGGCTGCGCAGCGCCACGAGCGCCTGTCGTTGTACAGGGCTTAACGAGGCGAAAACTGGCTGTTGATACCAGTCATTAAACACATCACGCAACGGTTCCCTGCGAAAACGTGCGGCCCAGCGGCCATCTGAGAGACGACGCTGAATCCGCTCATCTTCGCGTTGTAGCCCAGGATGTCCACCTTCAACAACCAATCCGTAAAGTCCCGGCATCCCCTGGCAGGCCGCCATCATCGCGACTCTGCCGCCAAGAGAATATCCCACCAACCAGTAGTTAAGTATGTTGTAACTAAATAAAGTATTACGCAGCAATTCACTGACGTCATCAAAGCCCCTCACGCGAATGTCAGCAGAACCGCCGTGTCCTGGCAGATCGATGTACAATCGCGAGTAGTTTTGAAACGTCTCGCCGACCGTTTGCCATTCCTGACAATCACCTGAGAATCCGTGCAGGAAAACCAGCCAGGGATAACCCGCCTGGCCCTCATTCGCCTGCGCGTGCAGGATCATAGATGGCTCACCTGTGCCAGCAGTTGCTGCAGAGTTTGCGCCCCGTCAGTTTCATTCACTACCAGCTCAATCACCGTTGCAGCAGGGGTTCGCCAGGCATTCGCCAGCGCGCTTTCCAGTTGCTCCCAGCTTTCCGGTCGGTGATATTTCAGGTTGAACATGGCTGCCGCGTGATCAAAGTGGACGTTCTGCGGCATCAGATAGAAGCGTTCGCGTTCGCTTTGTGGCGTTGGCAGTAGTGAGAAAATCTGACCGCCGTTATTATTCACCACAATCAATACGAACGGAGCAGAGACCTTGCGTAATAACGCCAGTGCATTCAGGTCATACAGCGCGGATAAATCGCCGACAATAGCCAGCGTCGATTTCGCGCTGGCGCGTTGTACGCCCGCGGCTGTAGACAACAAACCGTCGATACCGCTCGCCCCACGATTGCTGTAAACCGGATAACCGACAGGAAGCTGCGACAGTGCGTCTATCAGACGCACCACCAGACTATTACCCACAAACAGCTGTCCCTGTTCAGGTAGATAATCCCGAATGCGGTGCGCCAGTTGTGCTTCTCCGAAGGTATCACGACGTGCCACCACCGCTTGCCAGGATTGTTCTGCGAGACGTGGAATCTCCACGCACCAGGGCTGACGCTTCTCAGCCGGATGCAGTTCCAGCCAGTCACTTATCTTCGCGACTAACCGGCGTCCACGATGATGAGCCGGATCCAGACGTCCTTCGATATTATCGACAATCCAGTATTCCTGCGGATCGCAACTGGCCTGCCACTGCAGCAGACGTTTCCCGGTCAGGCTACTGCCGAGCTGCACCACAATCTGCGCCTGCTGTAACTCAGCCACCGCTTTTGCATTACCCAGCCACAGATCGGCACATGGCAACGGTTGCCCGGTTTGCGACAACACATCGCCAATCAGCGGCCAGCCTAACGTCTGCGCCCAGAGTGCAACTTTCTTGCCCTCTTCCGCACTCATGCGACCGGCAATCACCACGCCACGTTTTTGTCGCCAGAAAAACCAGTCACGCTGCTTATCACTTTCCAGCCGACGTGATTCGCTCAGCCACGGTTTGTCATCCTGCCACCAGTCACCAAGGCGCTGTTGCCACTCAACGCCAGTTTCATCCATATCGCCATACAGCGGTTCTGCAAACGGGCAATTTATGTGTACTGCGCCGCTATGCAGTGAGGCTAATGCGTTATCAATGGTGGAAACCAGCCAGCTTGCCGGAATATCCTGCGTTGGACGTGGTAAAGAGAGCGTTTGCGATGGATGTGAGGCAAACATACCCGCCTGGCGAATCGCCTGATTCGCCCCGCAATCAATCAGTTCTGGCGGCCTGTCCGCCGTAAGTAAAATCAGTTTTTCACCGGTCAGACCCGCTTCGATCAGCGCCGGATACAAATTCGCCACTGCCGTGCCGGAGGTCACAATCACTGCAACAGGTTGTCTGCTGACCTTTGCCAGCCCTAAAGCCAGATGCCCAAGCCCACGCTCGTCAAAATGCGTATGGTGTATAAAAGCAGAGTTTTCCGCTGCAGCCAGAGTCAACGGCGTCGAACGTGAGCCAGGCGCAATGCAAACATGCCTGACGCCGTGGCGAGTGAGTGCTTCCAGAATGACCGCCGCCCAGCGTCGGTTAAATGCGCTTACTGACATGAGATTGTCCGGTATCAATATTGCGACACAGTATAAAGAATCGAATAAATGGATTTTTGATATGAGTCGGGAATATACACGAAATCATTATCCTTCCATCTGTAATAAAGTACGTAACCCTGCCGCTTTATTGTCTATTTCCTGCCATTCCTGCTCTGGATCTGAGCCACGCACGATCCCCGCCCCGGCATACAGGCGTACCACGTTTGCATTAATTTTCGCAGAACGTAACGATACGCAAAACTCGCTTTGGCTCAGAGAGAGATATCCCGCAGATCCGGCATACCATTCGCGTTCAAAAGGTTCATGATGCTGGATAAACTCGCGCGCCAGCTCGCGCGGAATACCTGCCACGGCGGCCGTCGGCTGTAGCTGCATCAGGCAAAGCGCGTCATCTGGCTGATTCAATGCCGTCCAGATACAACGCCGCAAATGCTGCACTTTGCGTAATCTAAGCACCTGCGGGGGAAGCACGTCGAGCGTTTGCGTGCAGTTCTGTAACCGCTGGCAGATATCTTCCACCACCAGCATATTCTCACGCTGGTTTTTATCATCTTTCATTAGCCATTCACCAAGCTGCCAGGCCCGGTGATCGTCAGGATGATTAGCGACAGTTCCGGCCAGCGCTTCGGTACGCAAAGCGGTGTCACGCCGCCGCCACAGGCGTTCGGGAGACGAACCAAGAAAAGCGCATTCGGCGGAGAATGCCATAAAGAAATGGTAGCAGTTGAGGTTTAAACGACGGCTTGAAGCCATTACCGCTGCGGCATGCACCGGATGAGAGAACTGTAAATCGGTGGCCCTCGCCAGCACCACTTTATCGAGATCTTCTCTGGCGATGGTTTGCGTGGCAAGTTCAATCAGGCGTGTCCAGCCAGCTTTATCAGGCCAGTGCTGTTCACCGGTCAAATTCAGGCGCAATGTGGGAAGTGGCTTAACACTGGCAAGTGCTGAGAGAAATGCGCCAGCACGCGCAGCATCTTCGCGCAGAGAAACATCACTATAAAGATGTAACCGTAAAGTCGCCATTCCTGCGCAGCGTCGCCACTCCAGACGGGGTAACAGTAGATTACCGCGTTGAGGCTCGAACGCATTCAATCCCCAGATCCGTAGTTCTGGATTATCTTCATGCTGGCGTAAAAACTGCTGGGCAGATTCGAGAGAAGAGAATGTGGCGGTAGCTCCCAGCACAGCAGCTTCTTCATCACCGTTACGCTGCTGCCAGTAAAACTGCGGCCAGACGGGTTGGCTGGCCAGCCATCCTAAAGCGTCAAATGCATCGTTCAGCGGGAAAGGTATATCGTAAATACGAATTCCAGGTGCTGCTGGTATCTCTTGCGACAAATGGCGCATCAGACTTTCCAGCGCAGTAGTGATTGAATGCACGCGGACCTCTCCCTGTTAAAAACCTCTCATTATACGGGGTACTGAACAGAAAAAGCAGTACCCCCGTTTAGGGAGTACTTACTATTGCGAAGAGGGTGCTGAATTTATCGCCGTGCCAACAATAAACCCATCACTAAACCGACCGTTGCGCCGACGCCAATCCCACGCCAGGGCTTTTCATGTACATAGTCATCAGCCCGGCAAACTGCCTGCTTCGCGCGATAATAATAGCTGTCAGAGGCATGGCTTACGCGATTTCTCACATCCTCCAGCGCCTGCTCAGCGCGCGCTTTTAACTCAAGATACTTCTGGTCAGCAGGATCACCCGATGAACGCAGCACTTCTTCCAGCGTTTCACTGAGTAGTTCCAGGTCGTCGTCAATACGTGATTCATCAGAACGAAAAGACATTATATTCTCCCTTTCTATTTACGTATCCACTAACTATAGACAACAGTGGCTATTTACGCCTCACGCGCCATGCCTATGTGTGGGATACCATCTTCGTCATAGATATCCGTTACCGGCATAAAACCAAAGCGTGCGTAAAAGGATTGCAGATGTGCCTGTGCGCCGAGATATAACGCCTTGTGCGGCCAGTGCTGCGAGCACGATGCCAACGTCTGCGCCATCAGCTGTTGACCCAGTTTTTCACCACGTAACGCTTCGCTTACGATCACTCGACCAATCACTACCGGCTCCAGATCCTCGTCACTTTTCAGAATCCTC
Organism: Citrobacter sp. Cm046; assembly: GCF_030333065.1. Classification (NCBI taxonomy): domain Bacteria; kingdom Pseudomonadati; phylum Pseudomonadota; class Gammaproteobacteria; order Enterobacterales; family Enterobacteriaceae; genus Citrobacter; species Citrobacter sp. Cm046. The sequence goes on from NZ_JAOWGP010000043.1 coordinate 230,308, forward strand.
GCATACGCTACCAGTTGACCGTTATACCACCCCAGAATATGACGGTTTTCACCCACCAGATCATCGCCGTCCACATCCTGATACGGACACTGTTGCTCAACGACAAACACCGCGCAGCGAAGCTGAAGAATGGCATACAGTTGCTGGACGTTCAGTTCTGTATGGTGGAGATCTTGCCAGTGAATCATTGTCTGCCCCTTTGTTGTGATAACCTGAACACCCTGCCTCAATGATGGCGAAAAGTGTAACGCAAAAGATGGAATTACTATTTTTAGGCACGTCTGCGGGTGTTCCCACTCGCTCACGCAATGTAACGGCAATACTACTGAATCTGCAACATCCCACGCAGGCGGGGCTATGGCTTTTCGATTGCGGCGAAGGGACGCAGCACCAGATGCTTAGTACACCGTTTAATCCGGGAAAGCTCGAGCGAATTTTTATCAGCCATCTGCATGGCGATCACCTCTTTGGCTTACCCGGGCTATTGTGTAGCCGTTCGATGGCCGGAAACGTTCAGCCACTGACACTCTACGGTCCGAAAGGATTACGGGAGTTTACCGAGACCGCATTACGCCTTAGCGGCTCCTGGACCGATTATCCGCTGGAGATTGTGGAAGTTACCGCGGGTGAAATTCTGGATGATGGCTTGCGGAAAGTTACCGCGTTCGCACTGGAACACCCTGTGGAGTGTTACGGCTATCGGGTCGAAGAACATGACAAACCCGGCGCGCTTGACGCTAAAGCACTAAAGGCTGCGGGTGTGAAACCGGGTCCCTGGTTTCAGGAACTGAAAGCCGGAAAGAGCATCGTGCTGGAAGATGGCCGCTCGATTAACGGTGCAGATTTTCTCGCGCCGGCAATACCGGGCAAATCTGTTGCTATTTTCGGCGATACCGCACCGTGTGCTACCGCCATCGAGCTGGCAAAAGGTGTGGATGTCATGATTCATGAAACCACGCTGGATTCGTCGATGGAGGAAAAAGCCAACAGCCGTGGGCACAGCTCTACCCGACAAGCCGCTCAGTTGGCTCTGGAGGCCGGAGTGAGCCGTTTGATAATAACCCACGTCAGCTCACGCTACGATGAAAAAGGCTGCCAGCGTTTGCTCGAAGAGTGCAGAACCCTGTTTCCGGCGACCGAACTGGCTCACGATTTCGCCATTTTCACGGTTTAGTGCTCTATTTTTTCGCCTCAGTGCCGATAACAGAGAAAAGCTGGCTTTCACACTGAGGACAGGATGAACAATTTTCAAAAAGACATCGACGACAGGACAAACCTAACCCTGTCTAACCGCTTTGAACTGTTGCTGTTTCGTCTGGGCACATCACTGGATGAGCAAAAATCGGAGCTGTTTGGCATCAACGTATTCAAGCTGCGTGAAATCGTCCCGATGCCCACGTTTACGCGTCCGGCTGGCATGAAAGCCCCGCTGTTAGGTATGGTGAATATCCGTGATCAGGTGATCCCGGTAATTGACCTGCCAGCCGTTGCCGGATGTAAACCAGAAACCGGTCTTAATATCCTGTTGATTACTGAATACGCCCGCAGCGTGCAGGCATTTGCGGTGGAATCCGTGGAAAACATTATGCGCCTGGACTGGCAGCAGGTGCATACTGCGGAGAAAGCTGTTAACGGTCGCTATATCACCAGTATCGCCTGTCTGGACGACAATAAAGAGACCAACAACCTGGCGCTGGTACTCGACGTTGAACAAATCCTGTATGACATCGTGCCGTCAAATCACGATCTGCGTGCCACCAATCTTAAAACCAGTAAGTTCAATATCACACCGGGTGCGGTAGCGATTGTTGCAGAAGACTCAAAAGTCGCCCGCGCGATGCTGGAGAAAGGGCTTAATGCCATGGAAATCCCCCATCTGATGCATGTGACGGGCAAAGACGCGTGGGAAAAAATACAGCAACTGTCTCAGGAGGCCCTGGCGGAAGGTAAACCCATCAGCGAGAAAATCGCCCTGGTGCTCACCGATCTGGAAATGCCGGAGATGGACGGTTTTACACTCACCCGCAAGATTAAAACCGATGAGCGTCTGAAAAAGATCCCGGTAGTGATCCACTCTTCACTCTCCGGTAGTGCAAATGAAGATCACGTTCGCAGAGTAAAGGCAGATGGCTACGTGGCAAAATTTGAGATTAACGAGCTGTCTTCTGTGATTCAGGAACTGATGGAGCGCGCGGCGAAAGACGTCAGCGGACCGCTGGTAAGTCGTCAGCTTTCAGCCTGATATTTGCTGCATAAAAAAACCCGCCGAGGCGGGTTTTTTCGTTTCAACTTTTCGCTTACATCAGCGGTGCTGCCAACTGCACGATGCTGATCAACGGTTGCGGGTAGACACCGAGGATCAGAACCAGCAGAGCAGAGATCAGTACCACGATACCACCAGCACTGTACTGCCAGTTAGACGGTGCATCACGGTTAAGCTGCTGCGGTGCGCTCAGGTACAGGCTCACGGCAACACGCAGGTAGTAGTACAAACCAATCGCGGACCCGACGACTACTGCGGCAACCAACCACCACAGGTTGGCCTGCACACCAACTGCCAGTACGTAGAATTTACCGATAAAGCCCAGCGTCATCGGGATCCCCGCCAGAGACAACATCATCACCGTCATCACTGCCGCAAGGATCGGACGATGCCAGAACAACCCACGGTAAGAGAACAGAGAATCGGCATCCGGGCCGCGGTACGGGCTGGACATCAGGCTGACCACACCAAACGCACCCAGGCTGCTGAACAGATAACCAGCCAGGTAAACGCCGACCGCTTCCATCGACATCTCACCGCTTTGCAGAGCAATCAGCGCCACCAGCAGATAACCGAGGTGAGAGATAGAAGAATAACCCAGCAGACGTTTGATGTTGGTCTGGCTCAGCGCCATCAGGTTACCGAAGATAATAGAAGCAAAGGCGATGACACCCAGCACGATACGTACCGCTTCGCTGTCACCCACCGGCGCGTACAGGAACAAACGCATTACCACGCCGAAGATAGCGATTTTGCTCGCCGTCGCCAGGAAGGTGGATACCGGAGCAGGAGCGCCCTGGTATACGTCTGGCGTCCACAGATGGAACGGCACCAGCGAGAGTTTAAAGCCCAGACCAACGATCATCAGACCAAAACCGGCCAGCAGCAGCGGTTCGTTCAGCATACCATCGCCGAGACTCTTACCGAGCGCAACAAACGACAGGTTGCCCGACTGCGCGTACACCAGCGCCATACCGAACAGCAGGAATGAAGAGGCTGCGGCAGACAGGATGGTGTATTTGATACTGGCTTCCAGCGAACGCTTCTGACGGAACGCATAGCCAACCAGACCAAACAGCGGCAGAGAGATCAGTTCGATACCGAGGAACAGCGCCGCCAGATGGTTGGCGTTCGCCAGCAGAATGCCACCTAGCGCGGCAATCAACACCAGCAGGTAGAACTCTTCCCGGTTATCGTCATAGCCTTCCAGCCACGGGTAGGCAAAGGTACAGGTGGCAAGGCTCGCCAGCAGCACCAGCCCGGTGTAGAGCATAGCGAAACCGTCAACCCGCATCAGCGGGGTGACATCCATTGCGCCCGCCTGGCCAACAAACCAGAGCGAAACCAGCGCGGCGTTAAGCCCAATGACCGACAGCGTGGCATTGAGGAAGTGATTGCGTCGCCACGCAATGGAGAGCATCACAACCACCACCGTCAAGCCGACGATCAGCAGCGGTAGCAGCGCAATCAGGTGTTGTGGAGTTATTGTCATGGCGATTTACGGCCTTGTAGTAGTAACGGAATTAACAAACCACTGCTGGATGTTGCTCATCGCAGAATGCGAGGTATCCAGAATCGGCTGCGGATAGAAGCCAAGCAGTACCAGAAGCACGACCAGCAACAGGATGATAAACAGCTCACGCAGCGACATCCCTGGCAGTTCAACACTGGCAATCTGGCTTTTCGCCTTACCGAAGTAAGCGCGATGCAGCATCGCCAGCGAGTAAACAGAGGCAAATACCAGACCAAAGGTCGAGATCACCGTAATGACCGGAACCACCTGGTAGCTGCCGAACAGAATCATGAATTCGCCAACGAAGTTACCGGTGCCTGGCATACCCAGCGTACATACCGCGAAGAACATCGACAGCGCTGGCAGCCATTTCATTTTGCCCCACAGACCGCCCATCATACGCATATCACGCGTATGCAGACGTTCGTACAACTGACCACACAGAATGAACAGACCGGCTGCGGACAGGCCGTGAGCGATCATCTGGATCACCGCGCCCTGGTAAGCCAGTTGGCTGCCGGTGTAGATAGCAATCAGCACGAAGCCCATGTGCGATACAGAGGTGTAGGCAATCAGACGTTTGATGTCGTACTGATTAAAGGCCATCCACGCGCCGTAGAAAATACCGATAACGCCCAGCCACATGGCGATAGGTGCGAACTCCGCCGACGCGTTCGGGAACAGCGGCAGGGAGAAACGCAGCAGACCGTATGCCGCTGTTTTCAGCAAAATCCCCGCCAGGTCAACGGAACCTGCGGTCGGTGCCTGGGAGTGCGCGTCCGGCAACCAGCCGTGCAGCGGAACCACCGGCATTTTCACCGCGAAGGCGATGAAGAAGCCCAGCATCAGCAGATATTCCACGCCGTGGGACATCGGGGTATTCAGCAACTCTTCATAGTTGAAGGTCCAGACACCGGTTGCTTTGTAGTGCACAAATACCAGAGCCAGGATGGCGATCAACATGACCAGGCCACTCGCCTGGGTATAGATGAAGAACTTAGTGGCCGCCGTGATACGCGTTTTACCGTCAGAAGCTTTATGCCCCCACAGCGCGATCAGGAAGTACATCGGCACCAGCATCATTTCCCAGAAGAAGAAGAACAGGAACATGTCGATGGCAAGGAACACGCCAATTACGCCGCCGAGGATCCACATCAGGTTCAGGTGGAAGAAGCCCTGGTATTTTTCGATTTCATTCCAGGAACACAGTACCGCCAGAACGCCGAGCAGACCGGTCAGCACTACCATCAGCAGCGACAGACCGTCGATAGCCAGATGAATAGAGATGCCAAAGCGCGGGATCCACGGCACGACGAACTCAGACTGCCACTGCGGAATGCCAGCAGATTGCGTCAGTGAATAGCCGCCCTGCAACCACAGTTGCAGGCCAAGCGCCAGCGTCAATCCCATGGTAACCAGCGCGATCCAGCGCGGCACCTTCACGCCAAAGCGTTCGGTCTGCCAGCACAGGAAGCCACCGATAAAGGGAATTAATATTAGCCAGGGTAGTAACATGGCGATCTTTATTCCTTGTTAAAGTCCCAACAGGACCTGATTTTCAACGAATTCTCACGACAGAAAATTCACTTCGGATTGCGGTTTTAACGCCACCGGGCAAAACAACCGCAATCCTCAAACTCAACGCAGTACCATCAACAGTGCCAGCACGACAACCGCGCCAATGCTCATGGATGCAACATACCAGCGCAAATAGCCATTTTCGCTCAACAGCAGGCCTTTACCTGCGAAGCGAGACAGGATCGCCGGAATGTTCATCATCGAGTTCATTGGATCGCGTTTCAGCAACCAGGCTATGCCCAGGAACGGCTTGACGAATACTTTGTCATACAGCCAGTCAAAGCCCCAGGCGTTATACCACCAGGTTCCCAGCAGGCGACCCGGCGCACTGTTGGCAATTGAGGTCACCAGAGTACGTTTACCCAACCACAGCCAGGCTGCAATCAGGATGCCCGCAATCGCTACGATGCCGGAGGTAATTTCCAGCGTCATCACGCGACCATGCTCAAGCTCAGTTGTTGCCGGGAGCACGCCATGCAGCGGAGGCACAATCAACGCACCAACGAAGGTGGACAGGATCATAAGTACAATCAGCGGCAGGTGGTGGGTAATCCCCTTCCCTGCGTGAGCGTGAATTTGTTCTTTCCCGTGGAACACGATGAAAATCATACGGAAGGTGTACAGAGAGGTCATAAACGCGCCGACCAGACCTGCAACCATCAGATTGATATGACCGTTCGCCATCGCACCGGCAAGAATCTCATCCTTACTGAAGAAGCCCGCGGTAATCAGCGGCAGAGCCGACAGCGCTGCGCCACCGACCAGGAAGCAGAGATACACCAGCGGAATAGACTTACGCAGGCCGCCCATCTTGAAGATGTTCTGTTCGTGGTGGCAGGCAAGGATAACCGAGCCGGATGCCAGGAACAGCAGTGCTTTAAAGAAGGCGTGCGTCATCAGATGGAAAATCGCCGCATCCCACGCCTGAACACCAAGCGCCAGGAACATGTAGCCAATCTGGCTCATGGTGGAATAGGCGAGAACGCGTTTGATGTCGGTCTGCACCAGCGCCGCGAAACCTGCCAGCACCAGCGTAATAGCTCCGATAATCCCAACCAGGTGCAGGATTTCCGGCGTCATCAGGAACAGGCCGTGGGTACGCGCAATCAGGTAAACACCCGCGGTAACCATCGTTGCGGCGTGGATCAACGCGGAAACAGGCGTCGGGCCAGCCATCGCGTCAGCAAGCCAGGTCTGCAACGGCAACTGCGCCGATTTACCTACCGCACCGCCCAGCAGCATCAGCGTTGCCCACATCAGCATGTTATTGCCATCTGCAAAGTGCGCAGGCGCCAGTTCAACCATTTCGCGGAAGTTCAGCGTGCCCAGCTCGTTGTAGAGGATGAACAGCGCGAACGCCAGGAACACGTCACCGACACGGGTCACCACGAAGGCTTTCATTGCCGCAGCGCCATTCTTCGGATCGGTGTAGTAGAAACCGATCAGCAGATAGGAGCACAGGCCCACGCCTTCCCAACCGAGGTACATCAACAACAGGTTATCAGCCAGTACCAAAACAACCATACTGGCGATAAACAGGTTGGTGTAGGCGAAGAAACGAGAGTATCCCTCTTCACCGCGCATATACCAGGAAGCAAACATGTGGATCAGGAAACCCACGCCGGTCACAACAGAAAGCATGGTCAGTGACAGGCCGTCCAGCACCAGGTTGAAACCGATGTTAAAGTTGCCAACAGACATCCACGTCCACAGCGGAACGCTAAATGCCTGTTTACCGTTGGCGAAGAAATCCACGCCAACAAACGCAGTCACCAGCGCTGCCAGGCCAATCGACCCAACCCCTACGGTAGCGGACAGATTTTCTGACCAACGACCACGAGAAAACGCCAGTAATACAAAGCCAATAAATGGCAGAAGAATGGTTAAGGCAAGCATGTTCATCCACGCATCTCACTTACTGAATCGATGTTCAGGTTCTGGCGACGGCGATGAAGTTGCAGTAACAGCGCAAGTCCGATGCTCGCTTCAGCAGCCGCGAGACTGATGGCGAGGATATACATCACCTGACCATCGGTCTGGCCCCAGTAGCTACCCGCGACCACAAAGGCCAGCGCAGAAGCGTTAATCATGATTTCCAGCCCGATCAGCATAAACAGCAGATTGCGGCGGATAACCAGACCGGTTAAGCCCAGCACGAATAAAATCGCAGCGAGGATCAATCCATGTTGTAAGGGGATCATGCGTGCTCCTCCGTTTTTCTTTTCGCGCGATCGTCGGTGCGGTTGCTCAGCACTTCACCCATACGCTCTTCGCGACCGACGTGGAAGGCCACAACCAGACCAGCCAACAGCAGCATCGAAGCCAACTCAACCGCCAGAACATAAGGTCCGAACAGGGAAATACCGACTGCTTTCGCGCTGATTGGCGTACCGTCGATGCCCTGATCATTAACACCCAGAATGGCGTAAACGATGACCACCAGCATGATGGCCGACAGAATTGCCGGACCAATCCATACTTGTGGTTTCAGCCACTGACGTTCCTGTTCAATTTCAGAACCGCCGAGGTTCAGCATCATTACCACGAACACGAACAGCACCATGATGGCGCCCGCATAAACGATAATTTCCAGCGCACCCGCAAAGTAAGCACCTAACGAGAAGAACACCCCAGAAATCGCCAGCAGCGAAATAATCAGATACAGCAGTGCGTGTACCGGATTGGTATGGGTGATCACCCGCAAGGTTGCGAGAATGGCTATCAGGCCACAGATATAAAAAGCGAACTCCATTGCCCCTCTCCTTACGGTAACAGGCTCTTGACGTCGATAGGCTTGGCTTCGTTCTCAGCTTCGCCTTTATCTTTGCCGTCGATTGCCATACCTGCCATCCGGTAGAAGTTATATTCCGGGTATTTGCCCGGACCGGAGATCAGCAGATCCTCTTTCTCGTAAACCAGGTCCTGGCGCTTGTACTCACCCAGTTCAAAGTCTGGGGTAAGCTGAATTGCCGTTGTCGGACAGGCTTCTTCGCACAGGCCACAGAAAATGCAGCGTGAGAAGTTAATGCGGAAAAACTCCGGATACCAGCGGCCATCTTTGGTCTCCGCTTTTTGCAGAGAGATACAACCTACCGGACAGGCTACCGCACACAGGTTACAGGCAACGCAACGTTCTTCACCGTCAGGATCGCGCGTCAGCACGATACGTCCGCGAAAACGGGGTGGTAGATAGACCGGCTCTTCCGGGTACATCTGCGTTTCGCGTTTCGCGAACGCATGCAGGCCGATCATCCAGATACTGCGTACCTGGGTGCCGAAGCCTACTAACAATTCTTTTAAGGTCATGGTCTTTGTGTCCCTTATTGCGCCTGCCAGAGAATGACAGCCGCCGTTACCAGCAAGTTGACGAGCGTCAGCGGCAGGCAGACTTTCCAGCCGAAGGACATTACCTGGTCATAACGAGGACGCGGTAACGACGCACGAATCAAAATGAACATCATCATGAAGAACGCGGTTTTCAGCGCGAACCAGACGAATGGCGGTAAGAACGGGCCATGCCAGCCACCGAAGAACAAGGTAACCATCAGCGCAGAAATGGTGACGATACCGATGTACTCACCCACAAAGAACAGACCGAATTTCATACCGGAGTATTCAATGTGGTAACCATCGGCCAGTTCCTGCTCGGCTTCCGGCTGGTCAAACGGATGACGGTGACACACCGCCACACCCGCGATGGCAAAGGTGACAAAACCAAAGAACTGCGGAATAACGTTCCAGATATCAGCCTGGTTATTGACGATGTCGGTCATATTGAATGAACCGGCTTGCGCCACCACGCCCATCAGGGAAAGTCCGAGAAACACTTCGTAACTGAGCGTCTGCGCAGAAGCACGCATCGCACCCAGCAGCGAGTATTTGTTGTTGCTTGACCAACCGGCGAACAGTACCGCGTAAACGGCCAGACCTGCCATCATCAGGAAGAACAGGATCCCGATGTTCAGATCAGCAACCACCCAGTTCGGGCTGACTGGCACAATTGCAAAAGCCAGCAACAGAGAGGTGAAGGCGATCATCGGTGCCAGAGTAAAGATGACGCGATCCGAGAATTTCGGGATCCAGTCTTCTTTAAAGAACATTTTGATCATGTCCGCGACCAGCTGGAGCGAACCGCCCCAGCCAACACGGTTCGGTCCGTAACGATTCTGGAACAGACCCAGCAGACGACGTTCACCAAAGCTCATGAATGCCCCGCAGGTGACCACCACCAGCAGGATCACTACCGCTTTGAGAATGCTCAGCAGGATCTCAATCAGATCGGGGGTAATCCAACTCATTGTTGTGCCTCCTGCAGATCCTCAAGACGCGCGCCTGCCAGTACCGGTGCGATGCCAGGCATACCCATCGGCAAACCAACCTGCCCTGCCGATAATCCTTCAGAGATTTCAACCGGCAGTGTCACCGTATTGCCATCGTAGCTAAAGGAAACTCGCGTACCGACATTTACGCCCAACTTCGCGGCATCCGCCGGGTTGAGTTTGATGTACGGCTGCGGCATGCGCGTCTGGAAGACCGGTGCGCGCTGGGACATTTCGTCGCTGCCAAACAGATGATAGTAAGGTGCAATACGCCACTGACCATCCTGCGCCTGGAAGCTCGCCGGAACGGTAGTGAAGTAGTCCAGACCGCCTTCTGACGCTTCAATCAGACGCACACCCGGATCGCCATGACGCAGTTTACCGCCCACTTCATCCTGGAACTTGTTCCACGCTTGCGGGGAGTTCCAGCCTGGAGCCCAGGCAAACGGAATCTGTGAACGCGGCGCATCCGGCTGGTTGTTCCCTTCCATTGAGAAAGCGAACATGGTGTCTTTATCCTGCGGCTGACGCGGTTCGTGTACGCTGATGTTGGCGCGCATTGCGGTACGACCGCTGTAACGGTGCGGCTCACGTGCCAGTTTCTGTCCACGGATGCGGAAGCTCGCGTCCGGCGCAGCATCTTTGATACCTGCCAGCTGCGGCAGTGCGGCAACGGCAGCGTCAATAACGTGATCGAGTTGCGTCCAGTCCACTTCGCGGTTTTGCACAGTGCTGTGCAACGAATGCAGCCAACGCCAGCTCTCCAGCATAATCGTTTTGCTGTCGTAGTAGGACGGGTCATACACCTGGAAGAAGCGCTGTGCGCGACCTTCGTTGTTGATGACCGTACCATCGCTCTCAGCAAAGCTTGCGGCAGAAAGCACCAGGTGAGCATTTTCCATGATCGCCGTACGTTGATGGTCAACAACCATCACCAGAGGCGCTTTCGCCAGTGCGGCGTTAACGCGAGTCGCACTTGCATGACGATGCAGGTCATTTTCCAGCACCACCACCGCGTCAGCACGACCGGTTTCCAGCTCAGTCAGCGCATCCTCAAGAGATCCGCCGCCAATCATGCCCAGACCCATACTGTTCACGGAGCGAGCAATCATGGTAATGCCTACGTCAGCGCCGCGACCTTTCAGCGCCTTCGCCACGTTAGCCGCCGCCTGAATCACTTCTGCGCTACCGGCGTTAGTACCGGAGATAATCAGCGGTTTCTTAGCACCAGCCAGAGCCTGAACGATGACGTCGATTTTGTTCTGCAGGTCACGGTCGATGCCCTCAACCGCTGGCGCGTTGTTATCCAACGCATGAGCGATAGCAAAACCTAACCGCGCCTGATCTTCAACCGGCGCACGGTAAGTCCATGCTGCGATATCATCCAGACGAGTGCTGTCAACGTTGGTCACGAACAGCGGATGCTTGGCTCGCTGACCGATATTAAGGATTGCCGCAATCTGCCAGTCAGCGACTTTTTGCGCCGCAGCCATCTCACGGGCTTTGCCTTTCACAGCCTGACGAACCGCCAGCGCAACACGCGCGCCGGTCTGGGTAACATCTTCGCCCAGTACCAGTACCGCATCATACGATTCGATATCGCGCAGTGCAGGCGTATGAATACCACCGTCACGCAGCACGCTCAGTGCCAGTTGCAGACGTTCCAGTTCGCCCTGAGCAATACCGGTATAAAAGTTTTCCGCACCCACCAGTTCACGCAGCGCGAAGTTGCTCTCGACGCTGGCTCGTGGGGAACCGATGCCGATGACTTTCTTCGACTGACGCAGAATATCCGCCGCGCCCTGCATCGCCTGCTCGGCATTAAGGGTAATCAGATCATCGCCGCGACGCTGTACCGGCTGACGCGGACGGTCTTTCAGGTTCACGTAACCATAGCCAAAACGACCACGGTCGCAGAGGAAGTAGTGGTTAACGGTACCGTTGTAGCGGTTTTCGATTCTACGCAGTTCACCGTAGCGCTCACCCGGGCTGGTGTTACAGCCAATGGAGCATTGCTGGCAGATGCTTGGCGCAAACTGCATGTCCCATTTACGGTTATAACGCTCGGAGTGCGTTTTATCAGTGAATACGCCGGTCGGGCAGATCTCTACCAGGTTGCCGGAGAATTCGCTTTCAAGCGTACCGTCTTCCGGGCGACCGAAGTAGACGTTGTCATGTGCGCCATATACGCCCAGATCCGCGCCATCTGCATAATCTTTGTAGTAGCGTACGCAGCGGTAGCAGGCAATGCAGCGGTTCATTTCGTGAGAGATGAATGGCCCCAGATCCTGGTTGCGGTGAGTACGCTTAGTGAAGCGGTAGCGACGGAAGCTATGACCTGTCATTACAGTCATATCCTGAAGGTGGCAGTTCCCCCCCTCTTCGCAGACCGGACAGTCATGTGGGTGGTTAGTCATCAACCATTCCACCACGCTCTCACGGAACTGTTTCGCTTCTTCGTCGTCAATAGAAATAAAGGTGCCTTCGGTGGCCGGTGTCATACAAGACATCACCAGGCGACCACGCGTGTCTTCCGCGTTTTGGTATTGCTTCACCGCACACTGGCGGCAAGCACCGACGCTTCCCAGCGCCGGGTGCCAGCAAAAGTACGGAATATCAAGGCCGAGAGACAGACAAGCTTCCAGCAGGTTGTCCGCTCCGTTGACCTCATATTCTTTGCCGTCTACATGAATCGTAGCCATAGTCAGCATGCTTCCAGTTGGCCTAAATAACCTTCATCCTTCACACTCTGGCTGTATTGGCTGCCATCGCTCCCCCAGTCATTTAGTTCACTAAACTCCTGGGACTCGCTCTGTTGCTGCCTTGCCACAGCGCGAAGGTCTCGGTTATTTTTTAGGCATTAATCGAAATTTTTTCTCAGGTATCGCAAAACGCCAATACCGCTATTACCAGCGCTCTTTAAGCAGGTTCGGCTGAATACCACCAATTGCATGGGTATTGCTGAAGGTCTGCTTAATGCCAGCTTCGAATTCTTCGCGGAAATATTTAATGGCGCTCTGCAGCGGTTCGACCGCACCCGGTGCGTGTGCACAGAAGGTTTTACCCGGACCGAGGAAACGACACAGTTGCTCAAGTGTCTCGATATCCCCAGGCTGGCCTTCACCACGCTCCAGCGCACGCAGAATTTTCACACTCCACGGCAGACCGTCACGACACGGCGTACACCAGCCGCAGGATTCACGGGCAAAGAACTCTTCCAGGTTACGCACCAGCGGTACCATGCCAATCTCGTGATCGACAGCCATTGCCAGCGCGGTACCCAGACGACTCCCCGCTTTACCGATACTTTCGAATTCCATCGGCAGGTCAAGGTGTGCTTCGGTCAGGAAGTCGGTTCCCGCGCCGCCCGGCTGCCAGGCTTTAAACTTCAGGCCATCACGCATGCCGCCAGCGTAGTCTTCAAGAATTTCACGCGCGGTGGTGCCGAAGGGCAGTTCCCACAATCCCGGGTTTTTCACGCGACCGGAGAACCCCATCAGCTTGGTGCCAGCGTCTTTGCTCTTCGAAATGTTCTGGTACCACTCCACGCCGTTGGCGAGAATTGCCGGCACGTTACATAAGGTTTCGACGTTGTTAACGCAGGTCGGCTTACCCCATGCGCCAGAGCTTGCCGGGAACGGCGGCTTCGAGCGCGGATTAGCACGGCGACCTTCGAGGGAGTTAATCAGTGCGGTTTCTTCACCACAGATGTAACGCCCTGCCCCGGTGTGCACGAACAGTTCGAAGTCGAAACCGGTGCCCATGATGTTCTTGCCAAGCAGACCCGCTTCGGTTGCTTCGGCAATCGCACGGCGCAGATGCACAGCCGCTTCAATATATTCACCGCGCAGGAAGATGTAACCACGGTACGCTTTCAGCGCAAACGCAGAGATCAACATACCTTCCACCAACAGGTGCGGCAGTTGTTCCATCAACAAACGGTCTTTATAGGTACCCGGCTCCATTTCATCCGCGTTACACAGCAGGTAACGGATGTTCATGGATTCGTCTTTCGGCATCAGGCTCCACTTCAGCCCAGTGGAAAAGCCCGCGCCGCCGCGCCCTTTCAGGCCAGCGTCTTTTACCTGGTTGACGATTTCATCCGGTGACAGCCCGGTCAGGGCTTTACGCGCACCTTCGTAGCCGTTTTTGCTACGGTATTCGTCCAGCCATACTGGCTGTTTGTCATCACGCAGACGCCAGGTCAGCGGATGTGTTTCGGGAGTACGGATAATGTCTTTCATTTATACCGCTCCAGCAGTTCGGGGATGCCTTCCGGGGTCAAGTGAGCGTGAGTGTCCTCATCGATCATCATGTTTGGCCCTTTATCGCAGTTCCCCAGGCAACAGGTTGGCAGCAGCGTAAAGCGACCGTCAAAGGTCGTCTGCCCCGGCTTGATGTTGAGTTTTTTCTCAAGCGCGGCCTGGATCCCCTGATAGCCGTTGATATGGCACACCACGCTGTCGCAATAGCGGATCACATGGCGGCCAACTGGCTGGCGGAAGATCTGGCTGTAGAATGTCGCAACACCTTCAACGTCGCTTGCCGGGATACCCAGCACGTCAGCGATCGCATAGATCGCCCCATCCGGCACCCAGCCACGCTGCTTCTGAACAATTTTCAGCGCTTCAATGGACGCCGCACGCGGGTCTTCGTAGTGGTGCTTCTCGTGCTCAATCGCTTCACGCTCAGCCGCACTCAGCTCAAAAGCCTCGGTTTGTGGTTGTTGATTCTCGTGCATAATTAGCGGTCCACATCTGACATAACAAAATCGATACTACCCAGATGGACGATCAGGTCGGACACCAGGCTGCCACGTACCGCTACCGGGATCTGCTGCAGATGCGCAAAGCTCGGCGTACGGATACGAGTACGGTAACTCATGGTGCTGCCATCGCTGGTCAGGTAGTAACTGTTGATACCCTTGGTCGCTTCAACCATCTGGAAGGACTCGTTCGCCGGCATGACCGGACCCCACGATACTTGCAGGAAGTGGGTGATCAGGGTTTCGATATGTTGAAGCGTGCGCTCTTTCGGTGGCGGCGTGGTCAGCGGGTGATCCGCTTTGAACGGGCCTTCCGGCATGTTGTTGAGGCACTGCTCAAGGATGCGCAGACTCTGACGCAGTTCTTCAACTTTCAGCATTACGCGGGTATAGCAGTCGGATACACCACCACCAACCGGCACTTCAAAGTCAAAGTTTTCGTAGCCAGAGTACGGACGTGATTTACGCACGTCGAAATCAACACCTGTCGCACGCAACGCGGCACCGGTACAACCCCAGTCCAGCGCTTCTTTCTTGCCGTAAGCGGCAACGCCCTGCGAACGACCTTTCAGGATGGTGTTACGCAGCGCCGCTTTCTCGTAAGAATCCAGACGCTTCGGCATCCAGTCCAGGAAATCACGCAGCAGTTTGTCCCAACCGCGCGGCAGATCGTGCGCAACACCGCCAATACGGAACCAGGCCGGGTGCATACGGAAACCCGTGATCGCTTCCACCACGTCATAGATTTTTTGACGGTCGGTAAAGGCGAAGAATACCGGAGTCATTGCGCCGACGTCCTGAATAAACGTCGAGATATACAACAGGTGGCTATTGATACGGAACAGTTCGGAAAGCATTACGCGGATCACGTTGACACGATCCGGTACGGTAATGCCCGCCAGTTTTTCTACCGCCAGCACATAAGGCATTTCGTTGACGCAGCCGCCGAGATATTCGATACGGTCAGTGTACGGAATGTAGCTGTGCCAGGACTGACGTTCACCCATCTTTTCAGCACCACGATGGTGGTAACCGATGTCAGGCACACAGTCGACAATTTCTTCGCCATCAAGCTGCAGAACAATACGGAATGCACCGTGAGAAGACGGGTGGTTAGGACCGAGGTTGAGGAACATAAAGTCCTCATTTTCGGTACTACGCTTCATGCCCCACTCTTCAGGTTTGAAGGTCAGTGATTCCATTTCCAGATCCTGCTTGGCTTTGGTCAGCTCAAACGGATCGAATTCAGTGGCACGCGCCGGATAATCTTTACGCAGCGGATGTCCCTGCCAGGTATGAGGCATCAGCAGGCGCGTCAGGTGCGGGTGGCCTTCGATATCGATGCCAAACATTTCCCAGGTTTCGCGCTCATACCAGTTAGCGTTCGGGAACAGTTTGGTGAAAGTCGGTACGCGTAGATCGTTTTCAGACAATGCCACCTTGAGCATGATATCGCGATTGCGTTCAATGGAGATCAGGTGATAGAAAACGGAAAAATCCGCGGCAGGTAACCCTTCGCGGTGCGTACGCAGACGTTCGTCCATGCCGTGTAAGTCAAACAGCATGACGTAAGGTTTCGGCAGTCTCTTTAAGAAATCGCCAACTTCCAGTAATTGTTCACGCTTGACCCAAACAACGGGTACCCCGGTGCGAGTCGCCTGAACGGTAAAGGCATCCGGCCCAAAACGGTTGCGCAGTTCGCCAATGACCGGGTCATCGAGATGATCCCGTGTCTGCCATGCAGCTTCTTGCGCGGTTAAGTCGGTCATATTGTTCACCATTGCAAATGGTCCGTGGTGGTCGGCAGTGCTTCGCGCTATTTATGTAGTAATAAGCGAAGGAAGTGCTGCTGCCGACAGGCGCATATTAAATCTCGTCTGGTGTACGAAGATTCGTTACAGCAATACGTTCGCCGCGCTTACGCTCGCGCTCTGACTGCATATTGGCGCGATAAACGCCCTGATCGCCAACCACCCAGGAGAGCGGACGGCGTTCTTTGCCAATGGAGTCTTGCAGCAGCATTAGCGCCTGCATATACGCTTCCGGGCGCGGCGGACATCCCGGGATGTACACATCTACCGGAATAAATTTATCAACGCCCTGCACGACAGAGTAGATATCGTACATACCGCCGGAGTTAGCGCATGCGCCCATGGAAATAACCCATTTTGGTTCCAGCATCTGATCGTAGAGGCGCTGAATAACCGGGGCCATTTTGGTAAAGCAAGTTCCGGCCACAACCATCAGGTCAGCCTGACGCGGAGAAGCACGCAGTACTTCCGCACCAAAGCGGGCCACATCATGCACGGCGGTAAACGAGGTCACCATCTCAACATAGCAGCAGGAAAGGCCAAAGTTGTATGGCCAAATTGAGTTTTTACGGCCCCAGTTAACCATGTCATGCAGTTTGCCCATGAACACGTTTTTGTTAACTTCTTGCTCCAGGGGGTCGGTTACGATCTCCTGTTTTTGCAGGGGGTAACGGTCGTTCTCACCGTTAGGATCTATGCGGGTGAGCGTATAATCCATCTTAATGCCTCGCGGTTAGCGTTGACGATTAGCGATACTGTTCGTTTCCGGGTTCATACGCTCGCGGCGTGAACGCGCGGGCGTCCAGTCCAGCGCGCCAATACGCACCAGATAAACCAGACCTGCCAGTAACACAAAAATAAAAATTGCAGCTTCCACAAAGCCAATCCAGCCGCTTTCACGGATAGAAGTTGACCATGCGAACAGATACAGCGCTTCAACGTCGAAGATAACGAAGAACATGGCTACCAGATAAAACTTGGCAGACAGGCGCAGGCGGGCAGTGCCGACCGAGTCGATACCTGATTCAAACGGCACGTTTTTAGATCTCGCGCGCGCGCGACCACCTAAAAACCAGCCGCCAACAAGCATCAGGCAGCACAGGCCAATGGCAACAATAAGAAAGATAGCGAATGCCCAGTGATGAGCGATGATTTCAGTGGATGTTGACATACTCATTGCTTACTCATCAAAAGTAGCGCCAAATTCTCTGCTCTTTTCGGCAGATGAACGCCACATCGATTCATGGGGAGGAATAAAAAAAACCTTACAATCACTGTAGAAAATCATTTAAACAGCCAATTGATGGGGTTTTTTACTCCTTTCTATAACCTTTTGTCAACTTTAACAAAAGTTCCCTCACATTATTTTACACCAATCCAATTTCATTAACATAAAGTGCTGTTTAGACTAATTTCGATCGTTTCATTAGTCATTTTCAATGTTGTTGAATCGTGTCCGTAGTGAAGTAAAAAAGATAATACTGCTCTATTTTGACAGGATTTCACTCAGATGCCTCCCCCTAAATGGGAGTATTTTCTTGATCTGTGACACGCTTTTGTTAATTCACCATAAAAAACAGCAACAATTTCTCTAGTTTTTTAACATAGAAACAGATGACACTCCTGTTGTTTGTTTTTCATTCAATTTTAAGGCAAGTTTTTTACCGGCTGATTTTGTTAAGTTTTAGTATACAAAATGGTATCAAGCGCCATTATTTGTATAAAAAAAGAGCCGCTGGATGTTTTTTCACCATTAGCGGCTCTTTTTTACACTTACATTTTATAACGATTATTTGTGACACATTACTCAAAGTCACCTTCAACGATCAGCGAATCATCTCCCCCTTCGGGAGTAAACTGGTTGTATTGCCAGGGGTTTTGATATGTCTGCATCGACTTAAAGATAACCTGAGCCAATTCATTTTTCGTGGTGGGATCGCAGCACAACAGGTATTCCGTTTCAGGTAACGGCGGTAGCCCGTCCACAGCCCCGAGAACGCGCAGGTCCGGACTCATCATTTCTACCGGACGAGCAGTGACGCCCAGTCCCGCTTTCACCGCAGCACGAACCGCTGGTAATGTTGATGCTACATAGGCCAGACGCCACGGGATCTGTGCGGCATTCAGTGTCTCCAGTACGATATCCCGAAACGGACTAGGATCGTCGAGCAGAACCAGAGGAACTGGTTCGCCTTTTTGCAGGATATACTCAGCCGCGCAATACCAGTGTGTCGGTGAGGTGCGCAGATTCAGGCACTCAAAATCACCTGGACGGTTGGTGGTGACCACCAGATCCACTTCCTGCGACTTCAACATATCCACCATGTAAGCGTTACGCTTCACTCTCACATCAAGAGCAAGCTTCGGATATACCGAGCTTATTCGATTGAGCAGGAAAGGCAGTATTGTATCGGCCGATTCATCGGAAGCGCCGATAGTTAACACTCCCTGAAGATTGTTAAACATTAATGATGAGCAGGCCTCATCATTAAAACGCAGTATTTTTCTGGCGTAACCCAAAAGCTGAATACCATGTTCAGTCAGCAGTTTGTTGCGACCATGGCGCGCGAACAACTCTTTCCCCACTAGTTGTTCAAGGCGTTGCATTTGCTGACTCACCGCAGACTGTGTGCGACATACCGCAGCAGCCGCAGCCGCGAAGGTATTCAGGTCGGCAACAGCAACGAAGGTTCTCAGCAGATCGAGGTCGAGGTTAATTATCGGACGATTTGCATTTATCATAATTTTTCACTTACTCGCGGGTCATACCGGGTTAATGCTGTGCATTCAGAAACAAACAATTCCATTTGTAATGTGCTTCCCTCGCAGTTTCACTTAGTGTAACCAAGTGAAAATAAGGATGTATTTGGTGTACAAACGAAACAATTCTCTTTCTGCGCTTTATAATATCCGGGACTCTAATCGGAATATAGTAACGAGAAACAGTCAATTTTTTAGCTTTTGAATGATTCTGACTAATGGGGAAACATGTAAATTTTGTAAATATTGAAAATAGTTAGCAAACATTAATTTACACATTAAAAGCCAAATTTTCAGTATGTTAGAAACAATCAACCAACATGAGAATTATCGCAAAACACGTACCGCACACCATTTCATGAGACTTATCTTAACCTAAAACCACTATATTTATAAGTGTTATCGTGAATAATTCGAAGCAAAATGGTGTTATCTTGAACTTGCGCTTTTACTATTATTAACGCATTCAATAAATGCTGTTTAAATATTAAATAATAATTAATTAAGACTGACACTATTCATTAATTATACTTAACAATAGATTCACACCCTGCCGTTGGCGGATCATACCGATAACAGTCGGACAGCATCAGGACTCAGTATTTTCGAATTACGCCATTTGAGTGATGAGACGATTGCAGACCGCCTGGCCCATCTAACTATTTTTAACCAGACAAATCACCATCACCAAAGGATAACTACAAAATAAAAACCCATTAAATACATTATTAATAGAATTAAGCACTATAATTAATATATTAATTAGTCGTTAACAGTGAATTATAACTTCATGCCGGATCGAAATCTTCTACTAAAGACCCTTCAAAACTCACCGTCGTGGGAGTACATTGTTCTGTGCTGACTTCCACGGCAGGGAGTGGCATTCACAGCTAAAAAGGTCAAGATTCATGTCCCCCATTGAAAAATCCAGCAAATTAGAAAATGTCTGTTATGACATTCGTGGCCCGGTTCTGAAGGAAGCAAAGCGCCTGGAAGAAGAAGGCAATAAAGTTCTAAAACTGAATATCGGCAACCCCGCGCCATTCGGATTTGAAGCGCCAGATGAGATTCTGGTTGATGTGATCCGCAATTTACCAACAGCGCAGGGATATTGCGACTCCAAAGGCCTTTATTCCGCCCGTAAAGCGATCATGCAACATTACCAGGCTCGTGGAATGCGCGATGTTACCGTCGAAGACATCTATATTGGTAACGGCGTTTCCGAGTTGATAGTCCAGGCGATGCAGGCGTTGTTGAACAGTGGGGACGAAATGCTGGTACCTGCGCCCGATTATCCGCTGTGGACAGCTGCGGTATCGCTCTCCGGCGGTAACGCCGTGCACTACCTGTGCGATGAGTCTTCAGACTGGTTCCCGGATCTGGATGATATTCGCGCCAAAATCACCCCACGCACGCGTGGGATCGTCATCATCAACCCGAACAACCCCACCGGTGCCGTTTATTCCAAAGAACTGCTGATGGAGATTGTTGAGATTGCTCGCCAGAACAATCTTATTATCTTTGCCGACGAAATTTACGACAAGATCCTCTATGATGACGCCGAGCACCATTCGATCGCCGCAATGGCTCCGGACCTGCTGACCATCACCTTTAACGGCCTGTCAAAAACCTACCGTGTTGCTGGTTTCCGCCAGGGCTGGATGGTGCTGAATGGACCGAAGAAACATGCCAAAGGGTATATCGAAGGTCTTGAAATGCTGGCATCTATGCGTTTGTGCGCCAACGTTCCTGCACAGCATGCCATCCAGACCGCACTGGGAGGCTACCAAAGCATTAGCGAATTCATCATGCCGGGCGGACGCTTGTACGAACAGCGCAATCGTGCCTGGGAATTGCTGAACGATATTCCCGGCGTCTCCTGCGTCAAACCGCGCGGCGCACTGTATATGTTCCCAAAAATTGATGCGAAGCGGTTCAATATTCATGACGACCAGAAGATGGTGCTCGATTTCCTGCTCCAGGAAAAAGTCCTGCTGGTACAGGGAACCGCATTCAACTGGCCGTGGCCGGACCACTTCCGTATCGTAACGCTGCCGCGCATTGACGATATCGAAATGTCGCTGAGTAAATTCGAACGTTTCCTGTCAGGCTATCGTCAATTGTAATAACGTTGAGCGCCGCCGGGATTTGCATCCGGCGGCACTCTCTGCGCACAATACCTTTACTGAAGTCACTGAGTAAGGGTCGTTATGAAGCAGAGCCATTTTTTTGCCCACCTCTCCCGTCTGAAGCTCATTAATCGCTGGCCATTGATGCGCAACGTGCGCACCGAAAATGTGTCTGAGCATAGCCTGCAGGTTGCGATGGTTGCTCATGCGCTGGCCGCTATCAAGAATCGTAAATTTGGTGGTCAGGTTAATGCCGAACGCATTGCCCTGCTGGCGATGTACCACGATGCTTCCGAAGTGCTGACCGGTGATCTCCCTACCCCGGTTAAATACTTCAACTCGCAAATTGCTCAGGAATATAAAGCCATCGAGAAAATTGCCCAGCAGAAGCTGGTCGATATGGTTCCAGATGAGCTGCGTGATATTTTTGCGCCATTAATTGATGAACACGCCTACAGCGACGAAGAGAAATCTATTGTTAAACAGGCCGATGCCCTTTGCGCTTATCTGAAGTGTCTGGAGGAACTCTCGGCCGGTAACAACGAATTTTTGCTGGCGAAAACACGACTGGAAAAAACGCTGGAGTCACGTCGTAGCGAAGAGATGGATTATTTTATGGATATGTTCGTGCCAAGTTTCCACTTATCTCTTGACGAGATTAGTCAGGATTCTCCGCTATAAGACGCGTTGCCAGATAGCGTCTAAGGCCTGACCGGCTTACAGGAAGGCGTTGTTGGCCCGGTAGCGCAACGCCACCGGGCCATACCATCCGTCAAAACGGGAACAGCATCGGGATCATTACTACGCACACCGCCATGACAATAACCGTAAATGGCACACCAATCTTCACGAAGTCGCTGAAAGTGTAGTTTCCCGGTCCCAGCACCAGCGTGTTGACCGGTGAGGAGACCGGCGTCATAAAGGCCGCGGATGCAGCCATCGCAACCCCCATCGCAAAAGGATACGGCGAAACCCCCATAGACTTCGCTGCCGCCAGCGCAATTGGTGCCATCAGAACTGCCGTCGCGGTATTTGAGATAAATAATCCAATGGTTGCACACAGTACGAACAGGCAACCCAGCATCATGTACGGGCCATACCCTCCACCGACATCCATCAACCCTTTCACCACCAGATCGACACCGCCTGTTTTTTGCAGGGCCAGCGCAAAAGGCATCATCCCGACAATCAAGATAATACTCGGCCAGTGAATCGCTTTATACGCGCTCTCAGCATCAATACAACGGAATTTGCCCATCAGCAAGCACGCGATGAGAGCGGCAACCGTGTTAGGTATTTCATCGGTCAGCATCAGAGCGACCATAAGAACCAGGCAGAAAATCGCATGCGGTGCCTGACTGTGTGCCGGGGAAGCTTCACTCACTTCCACTGGCATATTCAGCACCACAAAGTCACGCCCCTTTTTCCCCATCAAGGCAATGACCTTCCAGTTTCCCACTACCAGAATAATATCCCCCATCAGCAGCGGCTCATCCACAACCGCCCCGGCAAGCGCAGTACCATCACGCTTTAATCCAACAACATTCAGCCCATAACGGGTACGAAATCCTATTTCCCGTACCGTTTTACCAATTAACTCCGATTCCGGGATCAGTGAAATCTCAGCCATGCCAACATCAAGCGCCTGTTCGGAGAAATATTCACCACGCAGCACCATTGGCTCCAGCAGTTGTTCGCTACAAAATTCACGCAAATCCACATCGGCAGCGGACATGTCTATCAACAAAACGTCACGCGCCCGAAACTCAGAAACCCCGTTAACATCCACGATAACGCGACGAAAGCGACGCCAGCGTTCAACGCCAATCACATTCGCCCCGTAACGTTCACGTAATTTAAGGTCATCCAGACGCTGGCCAATCATCGGCGATCCAGGACGAATAGCCAGCCGACGGGCACGCCCGGTGAGGCGATATTCTTTAATGAGATCGCGAAAGGTACGGCGTTTCCATCCGTCACCCTGCTGCCCGGCAACGTCTCCTTTGAGCATAAAACGCATCAACAGCATATAAATAATGCCAAGTACGAGAACAACCATCCCCAGAGGCGTAACGCTGAAGAAACTGAAGCCGTTAAGCCCTTCACGCAGCAACTCACTGTTAACGACCAGGTTAGGTGGTGTTGCCACCAACGTCATCATCCCGCTGATCAATCCGGCAAAGCTCAGCGGCATCATCAGGCGTGAGGGGGATATTTGCATGCGCATGGATACGCTTAAGACAACCGGAATAAAAATGGCGACCACGCCGGTAGAGCTCATAAATGCCCCGAGACCGGCAACGGTTATCATCAACAGCACCAGCATTTTGACTTCGCTACTGCCGGCGACCTTAACCAACCAGGCCCCCATCACCGTCGCCACCCCGGTACGCACCAGGCCGTCGCCAATAATAAATAAGGCCGCTATCAAAATAACGTTAGGATCGCTGAAACCGGAAAAAGCTTCTGTGATGCTCAGTGTTCCACTCAGAACAAAGGCAATAATAACCAGCAAAGCGACCGCGTCCATACGCACTCTGCCAGTTGCAAACAAAACGACGGCGATAGCCAACAATGAGAGAACCCATACCAATTCACCGTTCACAACATATCCTTGTTAAATGAGAGGGATAGACCGATTCTGCCATAAAAAAGCCCCAACAATCTGGGGCTAAATCACGATCAGGTATTTCTTACAACGCTCACATTTCCGTTAGGTTGTTTGGTCACGGAAATATGTTCCAGACTGGTCAGCGAAAAGTCGACCTCATCCAGACGCGGTGTGTCTGCGGGGGCATTCACGGCAATAACATGACACCCTGCCGCCAGACCAGAGAGCACACCAGCTGGCGCATCCTCTACAACAGCACACTCTCGCGGTGCAAGGCCGAGCAGTTGCGCTCCCAAAAGATATGCATCTGGCTCCGGCTTACCTCTTTTTACCCGTTCGGCAGTGACAAACACTTCAGGGGCCGGCAGACCCGCGACACGATGACGTGCCCGCGCCACCGGCATTGATCCGGAGGTCACTATCGCCCACGGGATCCCCGCTTTATTGAGGTGATTCAGTAAATCAACCGCCCCGGGTAGTGCGATGATCCCGTCAGTCTCAGTCGCCTCTATTTGCTCCAGGCGCGTAAACTCCGCTGCGATCTCCGCTTCGGATTTCCCGACCATAAAGTGCCGCAGAGAGGTTATCGCCTGCTTGCCATGAATAAAGCCCAGCACTTCGTCGTGATCAAGGCCAAAACGATCGGCCCAGTTACACCATGCACGTTCTACTGCTGGTAAGGAATCGACAAGCGTTCCATCCAGATCAAACAGAAAGCCTTTGCACTGCACGCTCGCCCCCTCAGGCATTAATGATTTGGTTAATTTCGTTCGCGCTCAGGTGATACTGACGCGGGCAAGAGTGCCAGACATTCAGCATGCGCTGATATTTTTCCCACATTGGCGTCTGGGCGTTGAAGCCATGCGTACCCGCATCAAAATGGGTATAACGCCCTTCTACATTGACCATAAAACGAACGTATCCCAGGAAGCGCGCTTCCGTTGCGGCATCAAAGCCGAGGAACGTGACGCGACGTTCGTCAATAGTCTGCGCGTCTTTAAGGTTAGTCCAGGAGACGTGCAATGCATGATACATCTCCATAATATCGATAATTGTGCGACAGGTTTCTTCCGTCAGCTCGCCAAACTCACGATCAAGCTCGCGCATCTGTAAACCGTAACCGCGTTCAATAATCGTCTGCAAACGACGATAGCGTTCGGCATTACCAGGATCGAGCATAGTCATCATTTTGTACTGGTTGGACAAAATAAGACGTTGAGCGTTGGTCATTTCCATTTGGGACTCCTGTATCACTACTGCTGCAATGAAAAAAAGAAGGCATCTTGTGCCTTCTTTTATATGCGTAATCCGGGGTCAATTACAAATCATCAAGAAAAGTTTTATCCAGTTGTTTGAAGGCGCGCTTAAGCGTGTCAGCTAGCGCCTGATAATCCGGCTTTCCTTCCACCGGTGCCAGCGCTTGTCCGGCCTCTTGTAATTTTCCCCGAACCTCATAGAACCAGTTGAGTATGGATGGTGGCAACGGCGTGACAGAACGTTTACCTAACCACCACATACCCTGCATCGGCAGGCTAAGCGCAAACAATGCGGTCGCCACAGCCGGTCCCAACTGCCCCCCCAGCGCAATTTGCCAGCATAAGGTAAATACGGCTATAGGCGGCATAAAACGGGTAGCATAACGCGTCATGCGAATCACGCGGTTCTCAACAAATACTGGCGCAAGGCGCTTTTCCATCGGCCACGTCTTTGCGTAGTGCTGCCCCCGGCGAAACAAACTGAAAAAATTTACGGAGCGATTATCCGGTGTCGACATGGCGGTTACCTCAACTTCACATATAAAATTTAAAAAATTTGTGCAAAACAACAACTACAGAGGACATCGTTCAAAACATTTTGTCTTCGATACCCACAATCAGGTATCCTGTGTCGGCCTGTAAGGCCTTTAGTCCAAAATCATTGAGTCGTCAAACTGGCATACAGTATGCCATTGGCTGAAAATTACGCAAAATGACATAGACTCAAAGGTATTTATTCCATCGTGCCCAAAAAGACAATGGCGCATGATGTTAATCATAAACGTCGGTGTCATCATGCGCTACGCTCTATGACTCCCTGACGTTTTTTTAGCCACGTATCATAAATAGGTACTTCCATGTCGAGTAAGTTAGTACTGGTTCTGAACTGCGGTAGCTCCTCACTGAAATTTGCCATCATCGATGCAGTAAACGGTGAAGAATACCTTTCTGGTTTAGCCGAATGTTTCCATCTCCCAGAAGCACGTATCAAGTGGAAAATGGACGGCGGTAAACAAGAAGCGGCTTTAGGTGCAGGCGCCGCTCACAGTGAAGCGCTGAACTTCATCGTTAACACTATTCTGGCACAAAAACCGGAATTGTCTGCGCAACTGACCGCAATTGGTCACCGTATCGTACACGGCGGCGAGAAGTATACCAGCTCCGTGGTTATCGACGATTCCGTTATCCAGGGCATCAAAGATTCTGCCTCTTTCGCACCGCTGCATAACCCGGCTCACCTGATCGGTATTGCTGAAGCGCTGAAATCCTTCCCGAATCTGAAAGATAAAAACGTGGCTGTGTTTGACACTGCGTTCCATCAGACTATGCCGGAAGAATCTTACCTCTACGCCCTGCCGTACAGCCTGTACAAAGAACACGGCGTTCGTCGTTACGGCGCGCACGGTACCAGCCACTTCTTCGTAACTCAGGAAGCGGCAAAAATGCTGAACAAACCGGTTGATGAACTGAACATCATCACTTGCCACCTGGGCAACGGCGGTTCTGTTTCTGCTATCCGTAACGGTAAATGTGTTGATACCTCCATGGGTCTGACCCCGCTGGAAGGTCTGGTGATGGGTACACGTTCCGGTGACATCGACCCGGCGATCATCTTCCACCTGCACGACACGCTGGGCATGAGCGTTGACGCTATCAACAAAATGCTGACTAAAGAGTCCGGCCTGCTGGGCCTGACCGAAGTCACCAGCGACTGCCGTTATGTTGAAGACAACTACACCACCAAAGAAGACGCTAAACGTGCAATGGACGTTTACTGCCACCGTCTGGCGAAATACATCGGTTCTTACACTGCGCTGATGGATGGTCGTCTGGATGCAGTTGTCTTCACCGGTGGTATCGGTGAGAACGCAGCGATGGTTCGCGAACTGTCTCTGGGCAAACTGGGCGTTCTGGGCTTTGAAGTTGACCACGAACGTAACCTGGCCGCACGTTTCGGCAAATCTGGTTTCATCAACAAAGAAGGTACCCGTCCTGCGGTGGTTATCCCAACCAACGAAGAACTGGTTATCGCGCAAGACGCGAGCCGTCTGACTGCCTGATTTCACACCGCCAGCCTAGCTGGCGGTGCTGTTTTGTAACCCGCCACATGTCGGCGGTAACGAAAGAGGATAAACCGTGTCCCGTATTATTATGCTGATCCCTACCGGAACCAGCGTCGGCCTGACCAGCGTCAGCCTTGGCGTTATCCGCGCAATGGAACGCAAAGGCGTTCGTCTGAGCGTCTTTAAGCCGATTGCTCAACCGCGTGCCGGTGGCGATGCGCCAGACCAGACCACCGCTATCGTACGTGCTAACTCTTCTTTGCCAGCTGCTGAGCCGCTGAAGATGAGCCACGTTGAATCTCTGCTCTCCAGCAATCAGAAAGATGTGCTGATGGAAGAGATCATCGCGAATTACCACGCGAACACCAAAGATGCAGAAGTCGTACTGGTTGAAGGCCTGGTCCCAACCCGTAAACATCAGTTCGCACAATCTCTGAACTACGAAATCGCGAAAACGCTGAATGCGGAAATCGTATTCGTTATGTCTCAGGGTACTGACACCCCGGAACAGCTGAACGAGCGTATTGAACTGACTCGCAGCAGCTTCGGCGGCGCAAAAAATACCAACATCACCGGCGTTATCGTTAACAAACTGAACGCACCGGTTGATGAGCAAGGCCGTACTCGCCCGGATCTGTCCGAGATTTTCGACGACTCTTCCAGAGCGAAAGTGATCAAAGTTGATCCGGCTAAACTGCAAGAGTCCAGCCCGCTGCCGGTTCTGGGCGCGGTGCCATGGAGCTTTGACCTGATCGCTACTCGTGCAATCGATATGGCGCGTCACCTGAACGCTACCATCGTTAACGAAGGCGATATCAACACCCGTCGCGTGAAGTCTGTGACTTTCTGCGCACGCAGCATTCCACACATGCTTGAGCACTTCCGTGCTGGTTCTCTGCTGGTGACTTCTGCCGATCGCCCTGATGTGCTGGTTGCAGCATGCCTGGCGGCAATGAACGGCGTTGAAATCGGTGCCCTGCTGCTGACTGGCGGTTACGAGATGGACGCGCGCATCACCAAACTTTGCGAACGTGCATTCGAAACCGGTTTGCCGGTATTTATGGTGAACACCAACACCTGGCAGACCTCTCTGAGCCTGCAGAGCTTCAACCTGGAAGTTCCGGTTGACGATCACGAGCGCATTGAGAAAGTTCAGGAATACGTTGCTAACTATATCAACGCTGACTGGGTTGAATCCCTGACTGCGACCTCTGAGCGCAGCCGTCGTCTGTCTCCGCCAGCTTTCCGCTATCAGTTAACCGAACTGGCTCGTAAAGCCGGTAAACGCGTTGTTCTGCCGGAAGGCGACGAACCGCGTACCGTTAAAGCGGCAGCCATCTGTGCTGAACGTGGTATCGCAACTTGCGTACTGTTGGGTAACCCGGATGAAATCACCCGTGTTGCAGCCTCTCAGGGCGTTGAGCTGGGTGCTGGCGTAGAAATCGTTGACCCGGATGTGGTTCGCGAAAGCTACGTTGCTCGTCTGGTCGAACTGCGTAAAAACAAAGGGATGACCGAAACCGTTGCCCGCGAACAGCTGGAAGACAACGTGGTTCTCGGTACCCTGATGCTGGAACAGGACGATGTTGACGGTCTGGTTTCTGGTGCTGTTCACACCACAGCGAACACCATTCGCCCACCGCTGCAGCTGATCAAAACTGCACCGGGTAGCTCTCTGGTATCTTCTGTGTTCTTCATGCTGCTGCCGGATCAGGTGTACGTTTACGGCGACTGCGCGATCAACCCGGATCCGACTGCAGAGCAGCTGGCAGAAATCGCAATTCAGTCTGCAGATTCCGCAGCTGCTTTCGGTATCGAACCGCGCGTAGCGATGCTTTCCTACTCCACCGGTACTTCTGGTGCAGGTAGCGATGTTGAGAAGGTACGTGAAGCAACTCGTCTGGCGCAGGAAAAACGTCCAGACCTGATGATCGATGGCCCACTGCAGTACGATGCCGCTGTTATGGCTGACGTTGCGAAATCCAAAGCGCCGAACTCTCCGGTTGCGGGTCGCGCTACCGTGTTCATCTTCCCGGATCTGAACACCGGTAACACCACCTACAAAGCGGTACAGCGTTCTGCCGACCTGATCTCCATCGGGCCGATGCTGCAGGGTATGCGCAAGCCGGTGAACGACCTGTCTCGTGGCGCGCTGGTAGACGATATCGTCTACACCATCGCACTGACCGCGATCCAGTCTTCTCAGCAGCAGCAGTAATCTGCTTTGTACGCCAGATGGTGACGTGAACGCGTCCAGTCTGGCCTACAGATAGTGGTTCTTTAAACCGGAAATAGCTGATATTTCCGGTTTTTTTATGCCTGTTATTCCAATTAGTAATTTCTGAAATATTTGCTTAACTGCGCTGCATCAATGAATAACTATTCTCCTGTTTGCATACTTAGCCTCTTTGCTTTGCAACAGGGATAGCTCTTCATGTCTGCAGTAATAGAATCACAACCCGCTAAGAAATGGGCAATGCCCGATACGCTGGTGATCATATTTTTCGTTGCCATTTTAACCAGCCTGGCGACCTGGGTTGTACCCGTCGGCATGTTCGACAGCCAGGAGGTGCAGTACCAGGTTGATGGGCAGACCAAAACCCGGAAAGTGGTCGATCCCCACTCGTTTCGTATACTGACCAACGATGCGGGTGAAGAGCAGTACCATCGGGTTAAGTTTTTCACCACCGGCGATGAAAGTCCCGGACTGATGAACTTTCCGTTTGAAGGTTTAACCTCCGGCTCAAAATTTGGCACTGCCGTTGGCATCATTATGTTTATGCTGGTAATTGGCGGCGCATTTGGCATTGTTATGCGTACAGGAACCATTGATAACGGCATCCTGGCGCTTATCCGTCATACGCGGGGTAACGAGGTCTTGTTTATCCCGGTGCTGTTTATTCTCTTCTCATTAGGTGGTGCTGTATTTGGCATGGGAGAAGAGGCTGTCGCTTTTGCCATTATCATTGCACCGCTCATGGTACGCCTGGGTTACGACAGTATCACCACTGTGCTCGTTACCTACATCGCCACCCAAATTGGCTTTGCCAGCTCGTGGATGAATCCGTTCTGTGTGGTTGTCGCGCAAGGCATTGCGGGTGTACCGGTGCTCTCCGGCTCTGGCCTGCGTATCGTGGTATGGGTCGTTGCGACCCTGATTAGTCTCACTTTCACCCTCGCCTACGCATCACGCATCAAAAAGAATCCTCTACTTTCACGCGTTCATGAATCCGATCGTTTCTTCCGCGAGCAGCAGGATGACGTCGTGGAGCGGCGTTTCACTCTGGGCGACTGGCTGGTATTGTTAGTACTTGCCGGCGTGATGATTTGGGTTGTCTGGGGCGTGATTGTCAACGCATGGTTCATTCCTGAAATCGCCAGCCAGTTCTTCACCATGGGTCTGGTGATAGGCATTATTGGCGTTATCTTCCGGCTCAATGGTATGACGGTCAACATTATGGCCTCGTCGTTTACCGAAGGTGCGCGGATGATGATTGCCCCTGCCCTGCTGGTTGGTTTTGCCAAGGGTATTTTACTGCTTGTGGGCAATGGAGAGGCGGGGGATGCCAGTGTGTTAAATACTCTCCTGCACAGTATTGCCAACGGTATCAGCGGTCTGGACAATGCTATCGCTGCATGGTTTATGCTGCTATTTCAGGCAGTATTTAACTTCTTTGTCACCTCCGGCTCAGGCCAGGCGGCGCTGACTATGCCGTTATTGGCGCCTCTCGGTGATTTAGTCGGTGTAAACCGCCAGGTTACCGTTCTCGCTTTCCAGTTTGGTGATGGTTTCAGCCATATTATCTATCCAACATCCGCGTCACTTATGGCGACATTGGGCGTTTGCCGGGTGGACTTCCGCAACTGGTTGAAGGTGGGAGCAACGCTGCTGGGGCTGCTGTTTATTATGTCCAGCGTGGTGGTGATAGGCGCGCAGATAATGGGATATCATTAAAAATAAGCCCCTTGTCACCTATGACAAGGGGCGTTCCTTCACATTAATGATTTCGCTGCCTCAACAATCGCCGCGGCGGTGAGTCCATATTCTTCCTGTAAAAAATCCTGTGTCCCAACCTGACCATAACGTTCTTTGACACCAACCCGACGCATCGGTACCGGGCACGTTTCCACCAGCACTTCAGCCACTGCTGACCCCAGTCCATTATGAATACTGTGGTTTTCACAGGTCACAATTCGTCCCGTTTTCTCGGCATAGTTCTTCACCAACATCCTATCAATAGGCTTCAGAGTAAACATATCGATGACTGCCGCATTTACCCCTATGTGTTCCAGTTGTCGTGCGGCTTCCAGCGCTTCTGCAACCATAATCCCGTTGGCTATTAGCGTGACATCTTCGCCTTCGCGCAGAACATTCCCTTTGCCGATCGTAAATGTCGATCCTGGCGCGTAGATACTCGACGCCTGCTTACGGATTGTGCGTACCCAGTAGAAGCCCTCAAGCTCCAGAAGCTGGCGTAAGATATCGTCGAACATCACAGCATCCGTCACTTCCAGTACCACCGAATGCGCCAGGCCGCGCACAATCCCCATATCTTCAAAGGACATGTGCGTACCTCCGTTGTGACAAGCGGTAACCCCGGCATCTGAAGCGATCACCTTCACGTTATTACGCTGATAGTCCAGTGACATAAACAGCTGATCGAAACAACGACGGCTGGCAAATGCAGTGAAAGTGTGCACAAACGGTTTACGCCCCGTTAATGCCAGTCCAGCGGCAGTACCAATCACATTGGCTTCCATGATGCCGCAGTTAATAACGTGCTGTGGGTAATCCCGCGCCACACTGTCCATTGCCATCGAACTCATCAGATCGGCTTCAAGAGCAATAATCGGGCTTCCTGCTGCCACTTCTTTCGCCACGAATCCGGCATATACCTTACGCATCTCTACGTTATCTTTTTGCCCTGCGGGCGCGAGCTTAATCATGCGTGGCCTCCAGATGATGAACGGTTTCATTCAACGCCTGTCTCATTTCTTCCGTCAGACGCAGGTGATGGGAATTGCTGAGATGTTCCAGATATGGCACACCCTGTCCTTTGATACTGTCGAGAATAACAATCCGAGGTCGAGTCTCTTCATTCAGACGCGACTGCACTGCAGTCAGCAGGCCTGCAATATCATCCCCTTTCACCGTGATCGCCTCAAAACCAAAGGCCGTGAATTTGTCCTCCAGGCTAAACGGGCGAATGATGTCATCCAGTTCGCCATCTAACTGTTGTTTATTCCAGTCAACAAACACCGTCAGGTTATTCAGCTTATGGTGCGCAATAAACTGAAACGCCTCCCAGCACTGACCTTCGTTCAGTTCGCCATCGCCAACAATGCAAAATACCCGATTCGGACGCTTTGCCAGCTTATGGGATAACGCCATCCCAGCGGCGATAGATATGCCCTGTCCTAACGAGCCAGTGGTAGCGTCTACACCACGCGTTTTAAGCCTGTCCGGATGGCTGGGCAAACGAGTACCGTTTTGGTTCAGCGTGCTCAATTCTTCAATCGGGAAATACCCCTTGATCGCAAGAGTACTGTACAGTGCCGGCCCCGCATGACCTTTGGATAAGACGAAATAGTCACGTTCCGGCCAGTCCGGATCGGCGGGGTCGATTTTCATCACTGCACCATACAGGACGGCCAACGCTTCCACGACCGACATACTGCCGCCAAAATGGCCAAACCCCAGATGCGTCAGCGATTTCAGCGTGGCGATGCGGATCTCTTTCGCCAGTTGTGTAACTTCATTCACATTCATGATTTGGCTCCATTATTTTCCGGCGCATTACCCGCTGCCGTTCTGTTTTTAGCGAACACGTTCCAGGCAACCAGTAACGCAAAGAGCGCGACAACCAGACCAGTGATAGCGAGAGGGGACAAATAGCGAGCAAGGTTGCCAAGGACAATGCCTACCACACCAAAGTCAGCATCTGAAAAGGTCGTGTTGGCAAAGCCGATTGCACCCAGTACAGGTAGAAGAAGTACGGGCAGGAAAGTGATTAGCAGGCCATTAGCAAAAGCGCCAATCATTGCCCCACGACGCCCACCGGTGGCGTTACCAAATACCCCCGCAGTTGCCCCAGTGAAAAAGTGTGGCACCACGCCCGGCAAAATTAACACCAGCTTCATCTGCCCAAGCAAGAACAGCCCCACCAGACCACCGAGAAAGCTGAACAGAAAACCAATTAATACAGCGTTAGGGGCGTAGGGATAGACTACCGGACAGTCAAGTGCAGGGCGGGCATTAGGCACCAGTTTTTCAGAAAAACCGGTAAAGGCCGGCACGATCTCCGCCAGAATCAGGCGCACCCCTTGCAGAATGATAAACACCCCTGCAGCAAAGGTAATTGCCATGATGATGGCGTAAACCAAATAGTTCTGCCCACCACTGAAGGTACTTTCAACGTATTCCCGCCCGGCGCTAATTGCCATAATCAGGTAGATGATCATCATGGTCAGGGAAATAGAGATAGAACTGTCACGCAGAAAGCTTAAATTCTTCGGCAGATTCATCTCTTCTGTTGAGCGAGAGCCTTTACCGCACACGCTTCCAATCCAGCCTGAGAGCACATATCCCAACGTGCCGAAGTGACCGAAAGCAATCTCATCGTTGCCTGTGATACGGCGCATATAACGCTGCGCCAGTGCAGGGAAAAAGGCCATGACCAGCCCGAGAATCAGTGACCCCGTAAAGACCAGCCCCGCCCCGTCAAATCCTGCCACAGTCAGGATTACGCCGATCATACAGGCCATATAAAAGGTGTGATGCCCGGTCAAAAAGATATATTTCAATCGAGTAAAACGGGCGACAATAATATTGGCCACCATCCCAAATGCCATAATAAGCGCCGTCGAGGCACCGTATTTTTCTAGTGCAATAGAGACAATCGCTTCGTTATTGGGAATAATACCCTGGATATTAAAAGCGTGCTCAAACATCCCGCCCAATGGATTTAATGAACCAACCAATACGGTAGCCCCACCACCAAGCACAATAAATCCAAGAATAGTTTTAATAGTACCTTTAACAACATCAGAAAAAGCCTTTTTCTGCGCAACCAGGCCAATTAAGGCAATTAATCCTACCAGCACAGAGGGTACTTTCAGTATATCAACAACAAAATTTAGCGTTTCAAGGATAAACATATCCACCTCGCTTTATGCACATGGGCAGTCAAACTGCCGAAATGCAGTCTGAGTGATTACGCACATATACAGTTATTGTTTATCGAACCATGCGCATAGCTGCGCTTCGAGTTCATTGATATCGATAATATTATTAATCACTACCAGTTGTGCTTCTGGTACGCTGGCGCTGGCAGCAATATCTTTAGCCATGACGAACAGGTCGGCGGCCCCTGGCGTGGCGGAGGAGAGATCGGAGTGTTCGACTTCCGCCTCAATATTGAGTTTTTTGAGGACTTTTTTAATATTCATTTCAACCATAAAACTGCTGCCCAGGCCAGAGCCA
Source organism: Citrobacter sp. Cm046 (assembly GCF_030333065.1). Classification (NCBI taxonomy): domain Bacteria; kingdom Pseudomonadati; phylum Pseudomonadota; class Gammaproteobacteria; order Enterobacterales; family Enterobacteriaceae; genus Citrobacter; species Citrobacter sp. Cm046. The sequence continues at coordinate 264,859 of NZ_JAOWGP010000043.1, forward strand.
CAAATAGCCATGATTTTCATTGTTATCACCTTTTTAGTAGAGTACACCCGCATCACGCTCACGCGTAATGTTTCATAACATTCAATCTGGACTTAAATCAGAAGCGTGAAATAATTTTTTTAATTTCCTCCCGTGTTGTAGCACTATGTAATTGCGCAAGTTCTTTATCACTTGAAAATAACTCAGCAAGGGCAGAAATCATGGCAATATGGCTGTGTTTATCTGGAGCGGCCAGCATAATAATAATATCAACTGGATCAAACTCTCCTGCACCAAATGAAACACCTTGCTTTAATTTCAGCAGCGACAAACCTAAGTCTTTCGCTCCTTCTTCTGGCCTGGCATGGGGCATCGCAAGACCCGGAGCCAGCACATAATAAGGGCCTAACTTATGGTGCTGCGCGACAATGGCAGTGAGGTAATCAGACGTAATGACTCCCGCATTCAGCAAGGGTCTGGCACAAAGCTCCAGAGCCTGCGGCCAATCCTCTACGCTTTCGCACAGCATAATGGTTCTATCCGTTAACCAGGTACTCAGCACTTTTCCTCCTTAGCATTCGCTCAATATGGACAAACTTTATTCAACCACTGAAACCATATCTGCGATCGTAGTCACAAAGATAGCGCTATCAAAAGATATCGTTCGGTTATGTGATAGCGCTATCAAAATACGATTACTGAGTGAAATCACAGCAAAAAAAATGATTTAAGGCGTATACTGCCCTTTACGCGAAGCAAAGAATGACAATAAAAAAACAGCTCAACTGGTTGTAATTAAGCAGGAATTTGTATGTCTCTAACTCGAAAACGGCGTAGTACAGGAAAAGTGACCATCGCCGATGTTGCTCAGCTTGCTGGTGTTGGCACTATGACCGTCTCCCGTGCATTACGCACCCCTGAACAGGTATCCGATAAACTCAGAGAAAAAATTGAAGCGGCGGTGCATGAGCTCGGGTATATGCCTAATCTTGCGGCAAGTGCGCTGGCATCAGCTTCATCACGCACAATTGCCATGGTGGTGCCTAATCTGGCTGAGGCAGGTTGTTCAGAAATGTTCGCGGGGTTGCAGGAAATTTTACAGCCAGCCGGATACCAGATAATGCTGGCAGAGTCCCGCAATCGTCTTGAGCAGGAAGAAAAACTACTGGAAACACTGCTTGCCTCAAATATTGCAGCCGCAATATTGCTTAGCGTCGAACACAACGACACCGTGCGGCACTGGCTGAAAAATGCGTCTATTCCGGTTATGGAAATCGGTGCCATTCGTAGCGACCCCATCGATATGAATATCGGCATTGATAACGTCGCGGCTATGTTTGAACTGACTGAGATGCTGATTCAGCGTGGCTACCAGAACATTGGCCTGTTATGTGCCAATCAGGAGCAGTGGATTTTTCAGCAACATTTACAAGGCTGGTATAAAGCGATGTTGCGTCATCATATGTCACCAAATCGGGTGATTAATGCCGCATTACCCCCGGTTTTTTCTACCGGAACGTCACAACTTCCCGAATTTATTCTCGCCTGGCCGGAACTGGACGCGCTGGTCTGTGTGTCAGATGAACTGGCCTGCGGCGTATTGTACGAATGTCAGCGGCGACGTATTAAAGTTCCTGATGATCTTGCTGTCGTGGGGTTCGGCAATAGCGATGTGAGCAAAGTCTGCCAACCGCCACTGACAACAATGGCTGTACCACATCGTAAGATTGGTCTTGAGGCCGGGCGCGCATTGCTGGCGAGAATTCAGGATGGAAACTGGAGCGATCAAAAACAGATCGCCTCCAGTTTATGCATGCGAGATAGCTGTTGAGGTTCTACTCCGCCTCTTCCTGCTTTTCTTGTTGGGTCTCTGACGACTTAGTCGCGGACTCATTCTTGGCGTTGCGGGTCATCCACAACGCCAGCGCCTTCAGTGAATCCGGCGTGAATTCGTCGCAGCGCGCCGTAATTTCTTCCGGTGTCAGCCAGCAAACCTCGCTAACCTCTTCTTCCTGCAACGCGAACGGCCCATGAGATACACAACTAAACAATGCCCCCCAAACCCGACAATTTTTATCTTCAAAATAAAACTGCCCGTGGTCGGCAAACGGTACGCCCGCGATGCCTAACTCTTCTTCTGCCTCGCGACGGGCCGATTCGAGAAGTTGCTCATCTGCCTGAACGACGCCACCTGCTGTGGCATCCAACATGCCAGGCAAAAAGTCTTTTGTCTCGGTGCGGCGCTGAACCAAAATTTTACCCATACCATCATGCACAACGATATACGTTGCACGATGACGTAAGCGTTCCGCCCGCATCTGTTCCCGGCTGGATTGTGCGATGACTTCGTTGTCTTCATTCACAATATCCACCCATTCCGTACTTGCCAAACGACGCTGTTCCACCATCAGGAAACCTTCTTTTTTCTAGCGCTCTTACGGCGCGTTTACGTTTGTGGGGTAAATTACGGATTAATCTCGACCTGCGCAATGATACTTTGATCATTGAGTGCCATTACTCTGAGAACATTATCATCCAGAATCCCGTAGCTTGCCGTAAAACCCCCTTTCGGGATGCTGACCGAACCAGGGTTAAAGTGATAAATCTCCCCACGCTGTTCTGCAACCGGCAAATGAGTATGCCCATAAACCAGCACATCTCCGGCACTCAGGGGCGGAAGATTTTCCGGGCCAAAAAGATGTCCGTGCGTCAAAAAGAGGCGCTGATTATCTGTCAGAATTTGCTGCCACGGCGCAGTTATCGGAAATTGCAGGAGCATCTGATCCACTTCGCTGTCACAGTTGCCGCGCACCGCAATAATACGCGATGCCTGCTCATTCAAACGCTCGGCAACCTGCGCCGGCGCATAGCCTTCCGGCAACGCATTACGCGGCCCGTGGTTTAAAACATCACCCAATATCACCAGCCATTGCGCACCGCTTTGGGTAAACCTCTCAAGTACGCGCTCCGTGGCTGGCAACGAACCATGAATGTCCGATGCGAACATCAGTTTCATCACTCACTCCTCGTTGAAAATTACCTTTCAATGATACTGGATTACGCCCCGATGATCAGCAGGAACGCTTCGCGGAAAGCGCGATAAAACGTTGTACCGATGCACGCTGCCACTGGAACGCTGCATATTCCGCTAACTGCTCAGGAACATCATCTCCGTTAAGGACCAGACGATTAAGCATGAGCGCTAAATCGCAATCTGCAATACACCATTCACCAAATAAATTCTGTTTCCCATGGGCCAGTAAGTTGCCCGCTGTGGCAAACAATTTTTCCGCACTCGCCTTCCCCGCTTCACTCAACGGCGGTTTTTTTACACCGGCAAAGACCACGTCCGTTGAACGCTCTTCACGAATCGGCATGAGATCGCTACGGATCCAGGCCTGAACCTGGCGGGCGCGAGCGCGTTTCTGGATATCGTGAGGGTAAATCCGCTCCCATTGCGGCGGCGCGAAGCTATCTTCAAGAAACTCGGCAATTGCCGATGATTCACTCAGTTCAAAACCGTCGATCTCGAGAACCGGTACACGGCGCGTGAGGGCATACCCTTGCCATGAAGGCTGTAAGTGTTCGCCATGGTTGAGATCTACTGTTTTCAGCGTAAAAGGCAGCCCTTTCTCTTGTAGAGCAACATATACGGACAACACGTACGGGGAGAAAAAGTTTGCATCTGACCACAGCGTAATTGCAGGTTTGCTCATAATATCCTCAGAGATGTATTGGCTTACTTTCAAAATATAGAGTCTTTCTCACTCTGTCACTTGATGAAAACTCACGCTCGTCAGCAGGTTCTATACTTGTAGTGACCAGGTGACAAAACGGACGCTGAAAATGATCGACCTCTACTACACACCAACGCCCAACGGACATAAAATCACGCTGTTTCTGGAAGAGGCGCAGTTGAAGTACCGTTTAATTCATGTGGATATCAGCAAAGGTAATCAGTTTCATCCCGATTTTCTGGCTATTTCGCCAAATAATAAAATTCCTGCAATTGTCGATCATGCCCCGGAAGATGGCGGAAGACCGATCAGTCTGTTTGAATCTGGTGAAATTTTGCTCTACCTGGCGGAGAAGAGCGGAAAGCTGCTAAGTGGTGAATTGCGAGAACGCCATACCACGCTACAGTGGCTTTTCTGGCAGGTCAGCGGATTAGGTCCTATGCTGGGCCAAAATCACCACTTTAATCACTTCGCACCGCAGACGATCCCTTACGCCATTGAACGATATCAGGTTGAGACCCACCGATTGTATAACGTGATGAATAAGCGTCTGGAAACTTCACCCTGGCTGGGTGGCGATCATTATAGTATTGCGGATATCGCTTGCTGGCCCTGGATTAACGCCCACCAGCGGCAACGTATCGATCTCGATACTTATCCGGCAGTCAATAACTGGTACGAGCGTATCCGTACGCGTCCCGCCACGGAACGCGCGATGCAGCAAACTGCTCAGTGAGAAGAAGTAACGCGATTAGGTTCTCGTGTATCATGCAGAGGTTCATACATGGAGGAAACCTGCAATGTCACAACCTGACGCTATTATTCGTATAAAAAACCTTCGTCTGCGCACCTTTATTGGCATCAAAGAAGAGGAGATCCTCAACCGGCAGGATATCGTCATCAATATCGCCATCCACTATCCGGCAGACAAAGCCCGTACCAGTGAAGATATCAACGATGCGTTGAATTACCGCACGATTACCAAGAGCATAATTCAACATGTGGAAAGTAACCGCTTCTCATTATTAGAAAAATTAACTCAAGATGTGCTCGATATCGCACGCGAACATCACTGGGTCACTTATGCTGAAGTAGAGATCGATAAACTTCACGCATTGCGTTATGCCGACTCCGTTTCCATGACGCTGAGCTGGCAGCGCTAATCGTTACCCGGGAGGCGACATGCAGATTCTGATTACTGGCGGTACTGGCCTGATTGGACGCCATCTGATCCCCCGTCTGCTGGAATTGGGGCATCAGATAACCGTAGTGACACGTACCCCCGATAAGGCCCGCCAGATCCTGGATTCACGGGTCACTATTTGGAAAGGGCTTGAGGACCAACACAACCTCAATGGAATTGAAGCTGTCATTAACCTTGCCGGTGAACCTATCGCGGATAAGCGCTGGACTGCTGAGCAAAAAGAGCGACTGTGCCAGAGCCGCTGGGGTATTACGCAGAAACTGGTCGATCTAATCAGGGCCAGCGACACACCACCAACGGTATTGATATCGGGTTCCGCGGCAGGATATTACGGTGACCTTGGCGAGGTAGTCGTCACAGAAGAAGAGCCACCGCATAACGAGTTTACCCATAAGTTGTGCGCTCAATGGGAAAACATTGCCAGCAGTACGCAAAGCGACAGAACACGCGTGTGTTTGCTACGTACAGGGGTTGTGCTGGCTCCTGCTGGCGGGATCCTGGCAAAAATGGTTCCACCATTTCGTCTTGGCCTGGGCGGTCCTATCGGTAACGGACGCCAATATCTTGCCTGGATCCATATTGACGATATGGTGAACGGTATTATCTGGCTGCTGGATAACGATCTGCACGGCCCCTTCAATATGGTTTCACCATACCCGGTACGTAACGAGCAGTTCGCCCACGCGCTGGGTCATGCCCTGAACCGACCTGCTATCGTGCGCGTCCCTGCAACGGCCATGCGGTTACTGATGGGGGAATCATCGGTGCTGGTCCTCGGCGGGCAGCGAGCGTTACCCAAGCGCCTGGAAGCCGCTGGTTTTGCATTTCGCTGGTATGATTTGGAAGAAGCGCTGGCGGATGTCCTTCGATAATCTCTGCTGACTGTTCACTGTCGCTATTGTGGTGGTAAGGTTATAAAACTGACTACCTCAATGGCGACATTTAATAGCGACTTTATGGCGATAATAACGACTCCCCGACTTATCCTCTCTGCATATCAACTCTCTGACTGGTCATTTTTCCTCAGGCTGCGTGAAAGCCCGGAAATAATGCGTTATATGGCTGACATCTCCACGGCAAAAGAAACGCGCTTACTGTTTGCCAGACGCCTTTCCGCTAAGCATTCCTTCGTTATCCGTGAACATAATAACAATACGCCGTTGGGCGATATTGGCTTACAAATTAGTCATCTTTATCCTCAGGAAGCAGATATCGGCTACGCCGTCGTCCCACAGGCACAGGGAAAAGGTATCGCCAGCGAGGCAGTCCGTGCTGTGTGCGATTACGCCTTTCAGCAGGCAGGAGTCACCGCGATAAACGCATATGTGTTAGCCGAGAATACGAGGTCAGTACGCATTTTGGAAAAGACAGGTTTTGTACTCACCCAGGTACTCGAGCAAGCATACGAAGTGAATGGCATACGGTATGACGACTGTGTCTATCGTCTGGAGTGTCCAGCACGGGGTTTATAAGCCCGGAAGTGAGGTGCCCCCGGGCATTTTGGACGGTACAGCAGTACTACTTCAATGACCCTTTCAGGAACTGCTGCAAACGTGGACTCTGCGGGTTGCCGAATACCTGCTCCGGATCGCCTTCTTCTTCGATTTTCCCCTGATGCAGGAAAATAACGTGCGTGGAGACATGCCGGGCAAATCCCATTTCATGGGTGACGACCACCATGGTTTTTCCCTCTTCGGCCAGTTGCTGCATAATGCGCAGCACTTCACCGACCAACTCCGGATCAAGGGCTGAAGTCGGCTCATCAAATAGCAGCACTTCCGGCTCCATTGCCAGCGCGCGAGCAATAGATACACGCTGCTGTTGTCCACCGGACAGATGTACCGGATATTTACCCTGGGCGCGTTCATCAATACCGACTTTGGCCAGATACTTCACCGCGCGATCGCGAGCTTCCTGTTTGCTTAAACCTAACACCTGAATCGGCGCTTCCATGACGTTTTCCAGCACCGTCATATGGCTCCACAGGTTGAAGTGCTGGAAGACCATAGTCAGTCGCGTACGTAACAGACGAAGTTGGTTTTTATCCGCCACCTTGAGCTGACCGTCTTTGTCGCGTACCAGGCCAATATTCTGACCACTGACCACAATCGACCCGGCGCTCGGTTTTTCGAGAAAGTTAATGCAGCGCAGGAACGTACTTTTACCGGAACCTGACGAGCCAATAATACTGATAACATCACCCGCGTTGGCCTGCAGCGATACCCCTTTCAGCACTTCATGTTCGCCGTAGTGCTTATGTAAATCGATAACGTTTAATTTATTTTCAGACATCGTGTTACTCGAATCATTTAGAGGAGACATGCTGCAACCAGCGTTTTTCCGCTTTACGGAACAGACTGATCAGGACATACGAAATCATCAAATACAGTACGGCGGCAATACCGAATGCGGTAAACGGCTGGTAAGTTGCCGAGTTGATATCGCGGGCGATTTTCAACAAATCCGGCACCGTCGCCGTAAATGCCAGCGCCGTTGAGTGCAACATTAAAATGACTTCATTGCTGTATGCTGGCAGCGCAATACGCAATGCTGAAGGCAAAATAATACAGCGATACATTTTAAATGAAGAGAAGCCATAGGCACGCGCGGCTTCAATCTCGCCATGAGGTACCGAACGGATTGCCCCGGCAAAAATCTCTGTGGTATAGGCACAGGTGTTTAGCGTTAGCGCCAGCACGGTACAATTAAGGCCACTGCGGAAAAACGCGTTGAGGAAGTCTGTCCCTTTAACGATTTCCAGCGTGTACATTCCGGAATAAAACACCAGCAACTGAACGTAAAGCGGTGTTCCACGAAAAATATAGGTAAATAGCCAGATGGGAAACTGGATAAACTTATTGCTGGAAACACGACCAATCGCCAAAAACAGCGCCAGGATGCCACCCATTACCACAGATGAGATCAGCAACCACAGCGTTATCGCCACGCCGGTGAAACGATAGCCGTCGGTCCATAGCAGGGATTTCCAGTACTCCTGAATAATCTCAATCACAGGTCAGCCCTCTTCACACCCACGGAGTAGCGGCGCTCAAGGTACAGCAGCACACCGTTAGAAACAGTGGTAAACACCAGATAGATAGCGCCGCACACCACGGCAAAGTAGAACGGCTCCCAGGTGCTCTTACCCGCAAGCTGAGTGGCTTTCACCACGTCTTCAAGTCCGAGCAGAGAAACCAGTGCCGTGGCTTTAAGAATAACCTGCCAGTTATTACCAATTCCCGGCAATGCATAGCGCATCATCGCCGGAAACATAATGCGGCGGAATATCTGTGAACTGGTAAAACCGAATGCAGTTGCCGCTTCAATATGGCCTCTGGGCACAGCCATAAACGCACCGCGAAAGGTTTCGGTAAAATAGGCCCCGTAGATAAAACCGAGCGTGATAATACCCGCCACCATCGGATCGATATCAATCTGGCTGATACCAATTGCGTCGGTTATGGTGTTAAGCGCAATCTGCAACCCGTAGAATATGAGCAGCATTAAGACAAGATCGGGTACTCCACGTATTAACGTCGTGTACCCTTCGAAAATTAGCCCCATTGCCCGACTTTGCGAAAGCTTCGCTCCCGCGCCGACAAGACCTATCAGGACCGCCAGCACTACTGAGCTGAGAGCCAGCTCGAGCGTAACAATCGCGCCCTGTAAAATAACACCTGAAAAGCCATACAACATGCTGCCTGTCCTGTTGTGTGTGGTGAAGTAATGAGCCTCTTTTGATATGTTGTCTCGACACGTTTTATGCCTGATGTCGCTTCGCTTATCAGGCCTACATGCTTTCGTCGTAGGTCTGATAAGGCGCAGTCGCCATCAGGCAATAAGTCGATCAACAATCTACGGGCTTTATCAGCACCTGCGGTGATTAACCGCCGTAAACATCAAAATCAAAGTACTTTTTCGCCAGTTTCTCGTAAGTACCGTCAGCACGCATTTCTGCAAATGCTTTATTCAGTGCTTCGCGCAGTTCGTTATCGTCTTTGCGCAGCCCCATTCCGGTACCCACGCCGAACAGTTTCTCATCTTTCACAGACGGGCCACCGAATTTGTAATCTTTACCTACAGGTTGCTTCAGGAAGCCTTCACTGGCAGCGACTTCATCCTGGAACGCGGCGTCGATTCGTCCGGCAGTCAGGTCAGAATAGATATTGTCCTGCCCCTGATAGGAGACAATTTCAATGCCTTTTGGCGCCCAGTGCTCGTTACCGAATGTTTCCTGGGTAGTGCCCTGCAGAACACCGACACGCTTGCCTTTCAGCGACTCGATTGTCGGCTGGATATCAGAATCTTTAGCAACTACCAGACGAGAATCCGCTGCATAAAGTTTGTCGGTAAAAGCAATTTCCTGCTGACGTTTTTCAGTAATGGAAAGCGAAGACATGATAGCGTCGATTTTCTTCGCTTTTAACGAAGGGATCAGCGCATCCAACGGGTTTTCCACGAAGGTACATTGTGTATTAATGCGTTTGCAGAGTTCTTTTGCCAAATCAATATCAAAACCAACCAGTTCACCCTGCGCATTTTTCGATTCAAACGGGGCATAAGTAGGATCGGTACCGATACGGACTTTTTGCGGAATGGCTGCAAATGCTGCGGTAGCACTGGAGAAAGCCAGGACCAGAGAAAGAGACAACACCAGTTTTTTCATAACTATCCTCAACAGACTGTCTTTTATAGGGGATCTTTACAGGACCAGGTGCAGTTATCGTGCCATTAATCAGGCCGACAAGGCAAAGCATTCTACCTTGCCGGCAATATTTTTTTGCATGAAAAGCGCTTAAGTATGCAATCATGCTCATTAAGACAGCGATAAAAGCACCAAAACAGTGCACTGGATTTATTATGCACCGTAATGGTTAGCCTCTATGGTGCAATCAATTCCCGTTTCAGCGTATCAGTCGCCGTAGACATTAAAGTTAAAATACTTTTTCGCCATTTTGTCGTAGGTGCCATCCTGACGCAGCTCACCCAACGCTTTATCAAAAGCAGCTTTCAGTTCCACGTCATCTTTGCGTAAACCAATTCCGGTTCCGTCTCCGAAATACTTTTTATCTTTTACCGAAGGACCAGCAAACACATAGTCTTTACCTGCTGGCTGTTTCAGGAAGCCTTCGCTGGCAGCAACTTCATCCTGCAATGCCGCATCGAGGCGCCCTGCTGTCAGGTCAGAATAGATAAGGTCCTGGTTCGCGTATGCCACTACATCCACGCCTTTGCTGCGCCAGGTGTCATTGGCATAGGCTTCCTGGGTGGAGCCTTGCAGTACCCCAACGTGTTTACCTTTCAGAGAATCCAGAGTCGGCTGGATTGGAGAACCTTTCGCCGCGATCAGACGTGAGTCTGCTGCGTAGAGTTTGTCTGAGAAAGCAATCTCTTGCTGGCGTTTCTCGGTGATAGAAAGCGAGGAGATGATGGCATCAATTTTTTTCGCTTTCAGCGATGGGATCAGCGCATCAAAGTCACTGGCAACCCAGGTACATTTGATTTGCATACGCTTACACATCTCATTTCCGAGATCGATATCAAACCCGACAAAATCCCCTTTCGCATCTTTAGAGGAAAAAGGGGCGTAGGTTGTATCTGTACCAATACGAACTGTCTGCGGAAGTGCTGCGTAGCTGGCCGCGGTTGCGGAAAGTCCTACCAGCAAAGACAAAGCAAGAACCGTCTTCTTCATACATAACCCTCAAGTGGCGTAATTTTATTATGTTTTACGTTGTGTTGTGTGTTTGCAGACTTTTTCATGCAGGTCTTATGCCATTTTCGCGTCGATGAGGATATTCGACGTTAAATATGTTAATAAAACGTTGCAATATTGTCCTGATTTTGAAGATAGCAGGTATGACGGTTGAACCGCAGCGTTTCGTTGAGTTTTAACGAATTAAATGTTGAGGATATGATCGCGGTTACAAAATTGCCCTGAAACAGGGCAACGAATACAGAGTTGCACGCTGACAGAGCAGCTTATGCCCCCTGCCAGCGGGTAAACAGGTCCTGAGGGAGAGAGATATCAAACTGGTCTAACACACGATTAACCGTTTGATTAATCACGTCATCAAGCGTCTGAGGGCGATGGTAAAACGCCGGTACGGGCGGCATAATCACAGCACCAATTTCCGCCGCCTGCGTCATGAGACGCAGATGTCCCAGATGCAGAGGTGTTTCACGCACGCACAGCACCAGAGGGCGGCGCTCTTTTAGCACAACATCAGCTGCACGGGTGAGCAGCCCATCGGTGTAGCTGTGGACAATGCCAGATAGCGTTTTAATTGAACATGGCAGGATAACCATTCCAGCCGTCTGGTACGAGCCGGATGAAATACTGGCGGCGATATCACGCGCATCATGATTTACATTCGCTAATGCCTGCACGTCGCGTACAGAGAGGTCCGTTTCAAGTGCCAGCGTCTGTCGCGCCGCCTGGCTCATCACCAGATGGGTTTCCACATCAGCAACGTCACGCAACACCTGCAACAAGCGCACGCCATAAATTGCGCCGCTAGCGCCGCTGATCCCTATGATGAGTCGTTTCATGTTTAACCGCCCTTTCTTGTTTCAGGGCTGACTTTGCAGGATTTTACGGGGAGTTGCAAGCAAGGGGACTTCTCCCCCTTGCTTGCTGTAGAGCATTAACCTTCGTTGTGCATCTCGAGGTTTTCAGCTTCGTTCTGACGCAGTACTGCTTTGGCGTCGTCATTACGCAGGGAATCAAGAAAATCGAGGTACTTCTGGTCGACGTCTTTAGTGACATACACACCGTTAAACACCGAGCATTCAAACTGCTGAATATCCGGGTTCTCAGCGCGCACGGCTTCAATCAGATCGTTCAGATCCTGGAAGATAAGACCGTCAGCACCAATTATCTGGCGGATCTCGTCCACTTCGCGCCCGTGAGCAATTAGCTCCGTCGCCGTTGGCATGTCAATACCGTAGACGTTCGGAAAGCGGATTTCCGGTGCGGCAGAGGCCAGGTACACCTTCTTCGCCCCGGCTTCACGCGCCATCTCGATAATCTGTTCTGAGGTGGTGCCGCGCACGATAGAATCATCCACCAGCAACACGTTCTTATCACGGAATTCAGCACGGTTAGCATTCAGCTTACGGCGTACAGATTTACGGCGCAACTGCTGACCCGGCATGATAAAAGTGCGCCCCACATAGCGGTTTTTCACAAAACCCTGGCGATACGGTTTGCCAAGAATACGGGCTATTTCCAGCGCGATGTCACAAGAGGTTTCCGGAATCGGGATGACGACGTCAATATCCAGATCTTCCCACTCGCGGGCAATTTTTTCGCCAAGCTTAGTCCCCATATTCACACGGGCGCTGTAGACGGAAATTTTGTCGATGAAAGAATCAGGACGCGCAAAGTAGACGTATTCGAACAGACACGGATTACTGACCGGATTATCCGCACACTGACGGGTAAACAACTGGCCTTTTTCAGTGATATACACCGCTTCGCCAGGTGCAACGTCACGCAGGAATTCAAAACCAAGCGTATCCAGCGCCACGCTTTCGGAGGCAACCATGTATTCGGTACGACCATCGCCAATATCGCGTTTGCCAAGCACCAGTGGGCGAATACCGTTAGGATCGCGGAAAGCGACCATCCCGTGACCGATAATCATCGCCACGCAGGCATATGCGCCGCGGATCTGGCGGTTAGTTGCGGCGATAGCCGCAAAAATATTATCGGCTTCCAGCGGATAGTGACGGAAGTTATCCAGCTCGCTGGCGAAAATATTCAGCAGAATTTCAGAATCTGAAGTGGTGTTGATGTGGCGACGCTTTTCTTCAAACAGCTTTTTACGCAGCTCATGCGCATTGGTCAGGTTGCCATTGTGGGCAAGCGTAATGCCATATGGTGAGTTGACGTAAAAAGGTTGAGCTTCGGAGGCGCTGGAGCTGCCAGCCGTTGGGTAACGCACATGGCCAATGCCCATATTGCCCTGCAAACGCTGCATATGGCGAGCTTCAAAAATGTCGCTCACCATTCCGTTTGCCTTTCGCAAACGGAAGCAGTTGTTGGCATCAATGGTGATGATGCCAGCGGCATCCTGACCACGATGCTGGAGCACCGTTAACGCGTCATAAATCGACTGGTTTACCGGCATAACACCGGCGATACCGACAATACCGCACATACGTCTTTTCCTCGTTAAGCCACATCTCAGAACCGTTAGGGTCTGGGCAAGAAACTTGACGAGCTTTGCAGATAGTCAAAAAACCATCTGATGATGAAACTGAACTGCGGGATCAACTGTGACTTGCTCCAGTCTTCACTTTTCGACACACCGGTAAACGTATCGAGAAAAAACAGAATGGCGGCGACGATCAACGCTCCTCGCAGAGCACCAAAGCAGATCCCCAACACCCTGTCGGTACCCGACAGGCCTGTTTTCTCCACCAGTTGGCCTATCACAAAATTAACGATAGCGCCGACGATAAGTGTCGCGATAAACAGTATCGCGATAGCAATCCCATTTCGAACCAGTTCGTCTTCAAAGCCCGTAAACCAGACAGACAGGTAAGTGTAGTAATGGCTGGCGACAAAGAAAGCACAACCCCAAGTCACCAACGATAATGCTTCACGAACAAAGCCACGGATCAGGCTAACCAGACAGGAAAAACCAATCACCGCGATAATGGCGTAATCAATCCAGACCATAAGTGTCCCACGATTTTACGCCCTGTCGTCCTGTTCGGGGCGCATTCTAACAGAAAAAGAAAACGTTTGCGTAGGGATTTCCTTTCCACGCGTAAATAAAAATGGCGCTGAAAAAATCATCAACGCCATCGAACTTTTTGCCTCTTCGGGCACTGCCGGATGGCGGTGCAAGCACCTTATCCGGCTCACAACACAGCAACACTGTAAGCCTGCCAGCACACCGCCATCAGGCACAATCCCGTGCAGGATAGCGATGCTGGCACCACGGTTTAGTTCGGGGTGTAACCCATCACGACCCCACTCAAACCGGAGATCTTTTGCAGTTCGCCGAGCGAGTTTTTCAGCTTATCTCTGGAGGCGTCAGGCCCGACAAGAATGCGGGTTATTTTACCCTGTACTGGCGTTGACGGGGAAGTATATACCCGGAAGCCAGCTCCCCGAAGTTTACCAACGATCTCATTGACCTTATCGGCGTTTTTCAGCGCACCGAGTTGCACGACGTACGCTTTCCCGGTTGGGGTCGGAGTCTCCGCAACTGCCGGTTTAGGCGTTGGCGCAGGTGCAGGTGCAGGTGCGGGTGCAACAGGCTGTGGTTGCGGCTTCGGTTTTGGTTTCGGCTGTTCGACAGGCGCAGGTATGGGATCAAACTCCGCACTGTTTGCCGCAGTCAGGCGTGACGGATCCAGTGACGGCGCAGCAGCATCACCTGCACGCACCTCTTCTGCCGCGCCTTCTGGCGGTTGCGTCGGCAGCGCCTGCGTTGCCGCAGGCATCATGTCTGGCTCATCGCGATCGCCAGGTTTAGGCACCAGAGGGATCGCCGCAAACTCATCCTGATAATGTTTTTTTTGCCCGTCAAGCAACCCGGGAAGCACAATCACCCCAAGCGCCACCAGCACAATTGTGCCAACTAATCGATTCTGAAACTTACTCGCCACCGCTTCTCCCCACGTCTATCACTTCCATGACATGTGCGACAGTGTGAAACGATCCACACACCAACACGGTATCTTCTGGTTTTGCATCTGCCAGCGCAGCATGCCATGCCTGAGCAACGCTGCCATAGGCTTCGCCTTTGCCCAAATGCTCCAGCAGTTGTTCTGCTGTCGCGCCCCGCGGACCTTCCAGGGGAGCACAATACCAGGCGTCAACCACGCTTTTCAACCAGGCCAGCGTACCTGCAATATCTTTATCATGTAGCATACCGATAACCGCCAGTACGCGCCCGTTTTTCACTAACTTTTTCAGACACCCGGTCAGATATTCCGCCGCATGAGGATTATGGGCGACATCAAAAATAACACGTGGCGACTCGCTCACAATCTGGAAGCGTCCCGGCAAAATAGCCAACTCGATACCTTCACGAATCGCCTGCTCGCTCACATTAAGTCCACTTGTCCGCAGGGCAGCCAGTGCAGTTGCGGCATTTGGTTGTGGAACCTGTGGTAACGGCAGGTGCGCCAGCGTACCGTGACAGTCCGTAAAGGACCAGTCATTGTCCGTTACAGCATAGCGCCAGTCCACGCCATATCGTTGCAAATTCGCTCCGGTCTCTTGCGCGACATCTGCAATGGTGTAAGGCATTTCAGGTTCGCCAACAATAGCCGGTTTTTCGGCACGGAAAATGCCGGCCTTCTCACGACCA
This sequence comes from Citrobacter sp. Cm046, assembly GCF_030333065.1. Lineage (NCBI taxonomy): Bacteria > Pseudomonadati > Pseudomonadota > Gammaproteobacteria > Enterobacterales > Enterobacteriaceae > Citrobacter > Citrobacter sp. Cm046. The sequence goes on from NZ_JAOWGP010000043.1 coordinate 280,113, forward strand.
ATACTTTCACGATCAGGTCCCAGCCAGTCAGTATGGTCGAGCGCAATACTGGTAACCACCGCGACATCAGCATCGACAATATTCGTGGCATCCAGACGCCCACCCAGGCCAACCTCCAGAATCACCACATCAAGCTGTGCCTGTTTGAACAGCCACAGCGCCGACAGCGTGCCATATTCAAAATAGGTCAGGGAAATGTCACCGCGTGCGGCTTCAATCTCAGCAAATGAGGCTGTGTGGGCCGCTTCCGGTAACTCATTTCCCTGCACACGAACACGTTCTGTGTAGCGCACCAGATGGGGAGAGCTGTACACACCGACTTTATATCCGGCTGCCGTCAGTACGGACTCCAGCGTGCGGCAGGTTGTACCCTTACCGTTGGTTCCCGCCACCGTGAAGATGAATGGAGCCGGTTTAAGAATACCCAGCCGCGCCGCAACCTGGCTGACACGCTCAAGGCCCAAATCGATGGTTTTACTGTGCAGGTTTTCCAGATAAGAAAGCCACGACGCCAGGGGCGACGTGGCTTGAGGGATACGTTTATTGTCCATGATTTATGTAATTCGCTACGGTGAGAAAAGAAAAAGGCAGCGCCGACCGGCCCTGCCCTTTTATACTCGTCGCCTTTCAAGTTGCAGGGATATTGGCTGCACTCGCTCACCCGAATCACTTACCAGTGTAAGTTCATCGGGATTCACTCTCTTGCCGCCTTCCTGCAACTCGAAATCCATAGAGTAAACTATCAGGCCTCTGATTCCTGATCGGGTACCGGAGGTACCACCACGCCTTCACGTGGCTCATCCGGATTCGGCGCAGGAAGATTCATTAGCTTCGCCAGGATGCTCGCCAGTTTCAGGCGCATTTCCGGGCGGCGAACGATCATATCGATAGCGCCTTTTTCAATCAGGAACTCACTGCGCTGGAATCCCGGCGGCAATTTCTCACGTACGGTTTGCTCGATAACACGCGGACCAGCAAAGCCGATCAGTGCTTTCGGTTCAGCAACGTTGAGATCGCCCAACATCGCGAAGCTTGCTGAAACCCCACCCATGGTTGGGTCGGTCAGTACAGAGATGTACGGTAAACCACGTTCCTGCATTTTCGCCAGTGCAGCAGAGGTTTTTGCCATCTGCATCAGTGACATCAGCGCTTCCTGCATACGCGCACCGCCGGAAGCGGAGAAGCAGATCAGCGGGCAGTTGTCTTCCAGCGCCTGTTCAACGGCACGGACAAAACGGGCACCAACCACAGACCCCATGGAACCGCCCATAAAAGCGAATTCGAATGCTGCAGCAACGACCGGCATACCGTGAAGTGTACCTTTCATTACCACCAGCGCATCTTTCTCGCCGGTTTCTTTCTGCGCAGAAGCCAGTCTGTCTTTGTATTTCTTGGAATCACGAAACTTCAGCACGTCTTTCGGCTCAAGCTCGCTACCCAGCTCCACAAGAGAACCTTCATCTAACAGGCTATGCAGGCGATTGCGCGCCGACATGCGCATATGATGGTCACACTTCGGACAGACCTCAAGATTACGTTCCAGCTCAGCACGGTATAAAACCTGACCGCAGCTATCACACTTGGTCCACACCCCTTCAGGAATGCTTGCCTTGCGGGTGGGAGTAATGTTGCTTTTAATTCGTTCAATCCAGCTCATTGGTGACCTTTCTGCCTGAACCTTAGTCAGCTTTGTTATAAGGGGCGCATAATGCCATTTTTGCCCCCAACAGACCATGAATGTTGCACATTAAAACATAACAGCCCGAAACTTTGGATAAAAAAGTGGTCGAACCGCTGAGTTACTTTCTATTTTGCAGCACGTGACGCAGCACGCTTGTGACGAATCACTTCAATAACGCCGGGCAATACGGAGAGGACGATAATCGCCACAATCAATAATTTCAGGTTCTCCTGTACCACCGGCAGATCGCCAAACAGATAGCCTGCATAGGTAAACAGCAATACCCACAGCAGCGCGCCTGCGACGTTATACATTGCAAAATGGCGGTAGGACATATGCCCCATACCTGCCACAAACGGCGCAAATGTACGCACGATAGGGACAAAACGCGCCAAAATAATCGTTTTGCCACCATGACGTGCATAAAACGCATGGGTTTTATCCAGGTAGCTGCGGCGAAAAATTTTGGAATTCGGATTGCTAAAAAGTTTTTCGCCGAACAGTCGACCGATAGTGTAGTTCACCGCATCGCCAACAATCGCCGCCACAATCATTAACGCCACCATCAGATGAACATTCAAATCATTGGTTGGCAACGCAGAGAGCGCTCCGGCGACAAACAGCAGAGAATCGCCCGGCAGGAACGGCGTCACTACCAGTCCTGTTTCACAAAACAGAATCAGAAACAGAATGGCGTAAACCCAAACACCGTATTCCGCTACCAGTTCAGCCAAATGCACATCTATGTGCAGGATAAAATCGATCAGAAAGTAAATCAGGTCCATATTTATGCCTTTTACGACTCGAATTAGTCCGCCAGGAACAGCGGGCCCATTGGCGGTTTAGGCAGGTCAAACCGATCTGGATAATCTACCGCAACCAGATACAGTCCTTCCGCCTTCGCCGTTGCCGCTGCCAGCGTTCTGTCCTTCGCCGCTAACAACTCTGCTATCCAGCTCTCCGGCTGGTTGTGGGCACCTACTTCCATCAGGCTACCGACAATATTCCTGACCATATGATGTACAAAGGCATTTGCTTTGATATCGACCACCACATATGGGCCGTGACGCGTGACGTTGATGTGCATCACGTTGCGCCACGGTGTGCGCGACTGGCACTGCACTGCCCGAAACGAAGTGAAATCATTCTCACCAATCAGACACTGAGCCGCACGATGCATACGTTCAGCATCCAGCGGTTCATAGTAATGCGTCACACCGTTCCCCAGAACCGCCGGGCGTAACCGATGATTGTAGATGATGTAGCGATAACGGCGAGCCGTGGCGCTAAATCGTGCATGAAAATCATCCGGCACAGCCTTCACCCAGCGCACGGCAATGTCACCAGGTAAATTCGCATTTACACCCAGTGTCCATGCCGCATCTTTACGTTGCGCGGTGGTTTCAAAATGCACCACCTGCCCCGTTCCATGAACGCCTGCATCCGTTCGCCCCGCACAAAATACATTAATGCGTTCATTGGCGACTTGTGAGAGCGCTTTTTCCAGTTTTTCCTGAACGCTACGCACTTCGTTCTGGCGCTGCCAGCCATAATATTTGCTGCCATCATACTCTATACCCAGCGCAATTTTATGTGTTGGCAGTTGTTGCAGGTCAGACATTAGTACAGATACTCCTGCACCAGTTTTTCAGCAATTTTTACCGACATTAACGCGCCACCAAAGCGCACATTATCGGCTACAGACCAGAACTGAATCTGCTCCGGCATACCATAATCGTTATGTACGCAGCCGACCGAAAGATGGGGAGTACCAGAAGCATCACCAACCTGAGTAGGATAATCCGTCTCTTCCGACAGAACGATGTCTTCGCCGCGGGTAAACGCATCACGAGCCTCTTCTGCCGCCAGCGGCCGCAGGGCTTCAAAGTTCACCATTTGTGCATGGCCGTAAAACACTGGCGACTGCACTATGCTTGCGGAGACCAGCAGACCATCGTCCTGCATAATTTTCCGCACTTCATCGACGATCCGACGTTCTTCACGCACGCTGCCTTCACGATCCGGCAGTAATGGCAACATATTGAACGCCAGTTGACGCCCGAAGAAATCATCGTCATCGACAGGGATCCCGTTGAGCAGCTTCGCACTCTGCCCTGCCAGCGCATCCACCGCCTTTTTACCGCGTGCAGAAGCTGAAATAATATTGGTGACCGTTATACGAGAAAGCCCGCCGTCATCAATCAGTGGTTTCAGCGCAGTCAGCAACTGGCTGGTCAGACTATCCGGGACGGCAATCACATTGCGGTTGCGATAATCCGCCAGTACGAACGGGTTAACATCCGGTACGACCAGCGGGACATCCGGCTCAAGAGCAAACAGCCCGCTACTGTCAATAACCAGGCAACCTGAGTTGGTTGCTTCTTCCACCCACGCGGCTGTTGCCTCCACTCCAGCGACAAAAAATGCCAGTTGCGCTTGTGTCCAGTCAAAATCAGCAACATCCTGAACAACGATCGATTTACCATTAAAACGCAGGTGCTCACCGGCGCTTTCGTTACGTGCCAGCGCATAAATCTCACCGACCGGGAACTGGCGTTCAGCCAGTGTATCGAGCAGGGCTTCGCCGACGGCGCCCGTTGCGCCCAGAATGGCAATATTCCAGCCTTCAGACATGGTGATTTACTCCAGAAATACATAAGCGTCCCTGTCGTATTATTCGACAGGGAGCATTAAGAAGACATTAATGTGCCGGGTGATGAACAGCGTTAAAACCCAGCTTACACAACAAGGTAGCTGCAGCAGCGTCATCACATATTACGTATAAAGACGACCATTCACGGCGCTCAAGGTAATTCTTACGCAGTTTATCAAACTCACCCGGAATTCCAGCGACTTTACGCAGCGGCGCATCATCGCGGCGCACATCATACACTAAATGCACCAGCCTTTTCAGCGTTGGCTGATCTAACGGACCATGCAATGTGATACGACCAAATTCCGGCGCGGGTAACAGGGTGTTCAGCGCTACGTGCTGTTCGCGGCCAATAAACTTGCTGTAGGCCTCAAAGACCTGCGTGGTCCCACGCGCTTTTCCTTCAAGGGTATAACCGGCAATGTGCGCCGTGCCGATGTCGGCTTTCTCCAGCAACGCCACATTCAGATCCGGCTCACCTTCCCAGACGTCCAGCACAACGCTCAACGACTGCCCGGCATTCAGACGATTCAGTAATGCGCCATTATCAATGACCGGCCCACGGCAGGCATTAATCAGGATGGTTCCCGGCTTGAGTCGGCTTATGAGCGCCTCATCAGCCAGATGCAGCGTCTTGTACGGACCGTCTTTAAACAGCGGCGTATGGAAAGTCAGTACATCAGCTTGCTCAACCAGTTCCTCCAGCGAACGAAAGTCGCCCTCATCCCCCCGGTCAGCACGCGGTGGATCGCAAAGCAAAGTACGAATTCCCAATGCTTCCAGTCGCGCTTGCAAACGCGCCCCCACATTACCGACACCCACGATACCTACGGTCCTATCGCGTAATGCAAAACTGTCGCGTTCCGCCAGCATCAACAGCGCAGAAAAGACATATTCAACCACTGCAATGGCATTGCACCCAGGCGCTGCGGAAAAGCCGATCCCCGACTGCGCAAGCCAGGCTTCATCCACATGATCAGTACCTGCAGTTGCCGTCCCGACAAATTTTACGGGTTTTCCGCTGAGCAGTGATTCGTTTACTTTCGTCACCGAGCGCACCATTAAGGCATCCGCATCTTCGAGTTCTGAGACGGGAATCGGGCGACCGGGAACCGCTTTGACCTCCCCCAAACGACTGAACAGTTCGCGGGCATAGGGCATATTTTCATCAACGAGGATTTTCACGTCTTTCGCACCTGTTTGAGAACGAGAGTTAACCGGGCAAGTGTGCCATAATCTCGCCGCCAGGCATACTGCGAGACCTGGTTAGCTCAGATTTAAGGAATAGAGATGATGCAGCCCATTTCTGGTACTCCCGCGCGCCCTCCCGGTGAAGGCCCAAATGCCCCTGCCGTTGCGGGTGAGCAACCGTTATCCACGCAGCAACGTACTGTGCTGGAACGACTTATCACGCGTTTAATTTCACTCACTCAGCAGCAAAGTGCCGAGGTATGGGCTGGAATGAAGCACGATCTGGGGGTCAAAAGTGATACACCGTTGCAGTCGCGTCACTTTCCTGCCGCTGAGCAAAACCTGAACCAACGGCTTGGCATTGCTCAGCAGAATCATGCTAACCGTCAGGTACTGTCACAGCTCACAGAATTGCTGAGTCAGGGGAATAATCGCCAGGCTGTGAGTGATTTTATTCGCCAGCAGTACGGACAAACAGCGCTCAGTCAACTCACACCAGAACAGTTAAAAAATGTGCTGACACTGTTACAGCAGGGGCAACTTTCGATCCCGCAGCCACAACAGCGCCCGGCAACCGATCGCCCTTTGCTCCCGGCAGAGCACAACACGTTGAATCAACTGGTGACAAAACTGGCTGCGGCCACCGGAGAATCCGGCAAGCTAATCTGGCAATCCATGCTGGAACTGTCCGGCGTAAAAAGCGGAGAACTGATCCCCGCGAAGCAGTTCACCCATCTGGTGACCTGGCTGCAAGCGCGTCAGACGCTAAGCCTGCAAAATGCACCAACGTTGCAAACGCTTCAGGCAGCGTTGAAACAACCGCTGGAACCGAATGAGTTCGCGGCGATAAAAGACTACGCGCAGCAGACCTGGCAGATCCAACCGCAAACAATTTTGACCACTGTGCAGGTACAGGATTTGCTCAATCAGATCTTCTTGCGGCGCGTAGAGCGGGACAAAGAATTAAACGATCCTCGACATCTTCAGCCGATTTACAGCCCGTTCACACCGGTGATTGAAAACATTAAATCACTGTCGGCGCGACCGGGGCTGATGTTTGTGGCGTTGATGATTGCATTAGCCATTTTCTGGCTCGTCACTTAACCTTTTCGCAAGGTAAGCAGCGTAACGACAATTCCGACCACCGCGGAAATCGCCCCGGCAAGAAATACCGAGGGATAGCCATAAGCGGTGGCCAGAACCCCAGCTAAAGGACCGCTTACGCCGTAGGAGATATCCTGGAATGCGGCGTAACCACCCAGCGCCGTACCACGAACCTGTGCAGGAACACGCTTCACGACCTCCACACCCAGTGCCGGGAAAATGAGCGAACACCCTGCCCCGGTTAATGCCGCCCCCAACAAAGCAAACCAGGCCGTTGGTGCCAGCCACAGCAGTACCAGACCCGCTGTTTCAACTAGCAAAGAGACAACCGCGACCTTAACCCCGCCAAACCTGTCCGGCATCCAGCCAAACAGAATACGCATCAGCACAAAAGCACCACCAAACGCGGTCAGGGTGAATCCTGCCATGGTCCAGCCGTTGCTGACAAAATAGAGGGAGATAAAGGTGCCAATCACCGCAAAACCAACGCCCTGTAGCGCCAGACCCACACCAGGTTTCCAGATAAGCCCCACAACGCTCCACAAAGAAGGCCGTTCTCCAGCGTGAGCAGGCACTTTACGGACGGTACCATTGAATGCCCATGCCAGCAGCGGTAATGCCATCGTGGTTCCCGCCAGCGCGGCGAAACCAAAGTGGCTGTGGATCAGCAGCCCCAACGGTGCACCGGCGGCCAGTGCGCCGTAAATCGCCATCCCGTTCCACGACATCACCTTACCAGAACGCGTTGGCCCAACCAGCCCCAGCCCCCAGGTCAGGGTTCCGGTAAGTAACTGGCTTTCACCAAAACCGAGGATCAGACGTCCCACAATTAACAACGCGAACTTAACGGGAACAGAGACTGGTAATAGCGCAGCCAATAGCCACGCCGCGCCCGCCAGCGCACAGGCAAACATCCCCTGTAGCGCAGAACGTTTGGCACCATACTGATCGGCTAACCGTCCCGCGTAACCACGCGTTAATACCGTCGCCAGAAACTGAACGCCCACAGCAATGCCAACCATGGTGTTGCCATAGCCCAACTCATGGTGGACAAACAGCGGGATGACAGGCAAAGGCAGGCCGACCGTCATATAGGTCAGGAAAACTGCAAAAGCGATACGAAATAGCGAAACATTCGCCGAAGATGTTTTTTCTTGTTGGGTTACTGCTGTCATGCGTTACTCCAGAATGCAGAGTAAGGCGAGGAAATGCCACGCCCCCTCTACCTGACTATCAGGATTAAGGTGCGTTGGATAACGTTAAACGCTTACGCATTATCATGAGGATAATGTTGAGCGGGGAGTCTGCCTGTAAATTGCCCCCATTGTCAATGCCATAAAAAAGGGAGCCTGTTGGCTCCCTTTTAACCCGATCAGCGAAACGCCATCAGGCAATGACTGGTATTAGTACCAAACTTACGCTTTCAGCTTACGCATCACCAGCGTGGCGTTAGTCCCGCCAAAGCCGAAGCTGTTGGACATAACGGTAGTCAGTTCTTGCTCAGTCGGCTTGGTCACGATGTTCAGACCAGCAGCTTGTTCGTCCAGCTCTTCAATGTTGATGCTTGGCGCGATAAAGCCATGTTCCAGCATCAGCAGAGAGTAAATAGCTTCCTGCACACCCGCAGCACCCAGAGAGTGACCGGTCATTGCTTTGGTTGCAGAGATTGCCGGGCTGTGATCGCCGAACACTTCACGGATTGCACCCAGCTCTTTCACGTCGCCTACCGGTGTAGAAGTACCGTGTGAGTTCAGGTAGTCGATTGGTGTATCAACGCCGTGCATCGCCATCTGCATGCAGCGCACTGCGCCTTCACCTGACGGAGCAACCATGTCTGCGCCATCAGAAGTTGCGCCGTAACCGACGATTTCCGCGTAGATGTGTGCGCCACGAGCCAGAGCGTGTTCCAGCTCTTCGACAACAACCATACCGCCACCGCCTGCGATAACGAAACCATCGCGGCTTGCATCATAAGTACGGGACGCTTTGTCCGGAGAGTCGTTGTATTTGGTAGACAGCGCGCCCATTGCGTCGAATTCGCACGCCATTTCCCAGCACAGCTCTTCGCCGCCGCCAGCAAAAACGATGTCCTGCTTGCCCAATTGAATTTGTTCAACAGCGTTGCCGATACAATGTGCAGACGTCGCACAGGCAGAGCTGATGGAGTAGTTTACGCCGTGGATTTTGAACGGTGTTGCGAGGCAAGCAGAAACGCCGGATGCCATCGCTTTAGTCACCACATACGGACCAACGGCTTTCAGACCACGCGGGCTACGCATTGCGTCAGCGCCGAAGACCTGAAAACGCGGGGAGCCGCCGCCAGAACCTGCAATCAGGCCAACGCGCGGGTTGTTCTGGTAAACTTCTGCAGAGAGGCCAGCATCAGCAACTGCCTGCTCCATAGAAAGGAATGCATAGATGGATGCGTCGCTCATAAAGCGCACAACTTTGCGGTCAATGAGGCCAGTGGTATCCAGTTTTACGTTGCCCCAAACGTGGCTACGCATGCCGGAGTCCTTCAGCTCCTGAGAGAAAGTGATCCCTGAACGTCCTTCACGCAGAGATGCCAGGACTTCCTGCTGGTTATTACCGATGCTGGAAACGATGCCCAAGCCAGTAATCACTGCACGTTTCATTCAATACCTCTGTAGTTCGCACTATTTTAAAGTTTCGAGTGGCACAATAGCGTACACTTGTACGCCGAACAAGTCCGATCAGCCATTTAATGTGGAAATTTGCGCAGTCAGGCTCTCATCGTTAAGATCGGGACACAGCCTGCCAGACGAGTAACTTACGTGAAACAATACGCTATACAACCTGCCGACCTCGAATTCAACGCTGAGGGTACACCTGTTTCCCGAGATTTTGACGATGTCTATTTTTCTAACGATAACGGGCTGGAAGAAACTCGTTATGTTTTTCTCGGCGGTAATCATCTCGCAGAACGATTTCCCACTCATTCACGGCAATTATTTGTAGTAGCAGAAAGTGGTTTTGGTACCGGACTTAACTTCCTGACGCTATGGCAGGCATTCGCCACTTTTCGCGACGCACATCCTGACGCTATCCTGGAAAGGTTACATTTCATCAGTTTTGAAAAATTTCCTCTGACGCGTGAAGATCTGGCCTTAGCCCATCAACACTGGCCTGAACTCGCACCATGGGCAACAGCGTTACAGGAGCAGTGGCCACTACCACTGGCGGGTTGCCATCGGCTGCTTCTTGATGAGGGGAGAATTACGTTGGATCTCTGGTTTGGCGATATTAACGAACTCATCAATACACTGGATGAATCATTGAATCAGCAGGTCGATGCCTGGTTTCTGGATGGGTTCGCGCCGGCAAAAAACCCTGATATGTGGACGCCAACGCTGTTTAACGCAATGGCCAGACTGGCTCGCCCTGGCGGCACGCTGGCGACCTTTACCTCCGCTGGTTTTGTACGTCGTGGGTTGCAGGAAGCTGGTTTCAGCATGCGTAAATGCAAAGGTTTCGGTCGCAAACGCGAAATGTTATGTGGGGTTATGGAGCAAAATATTGCCCCCCCTTCCCCAGCGCCGTGGTTTGCACGCACAGGTACGAAAAAACGTGAAACGGCTATTATTGGCGGAGGTATTGCCAGCGCCTTGCTGTCGCTAGCTCTGTTGCGTCGCGGCTGGCAAGTGACGCTTTATTGTGCTGACGACAAACCAGCACAAGGCGCTTCTGGCAATCGTCAGGGGGCGCTCTATCCTTTGCTCAATAAACATGATGCGGCTATTAATCTTTTTTTCCCTGCTGCCTTTACCTTCGCACGACGTCTGTATGACGCGCTACCCGTAGATTTCGCACACGACTGGTGCGGGGTGACTCAGTTAGCCTGGGATGAGAAAAGCCAACAGAAAATCACCCAAATACTGTCACTTGACTTACCCGACGCACTCGCGGTCGCGGTTGATGCAAAACAGATCCTGCAAACGGTGGGCGTGGATACCGAATGTGATGGCATTCAGTATCCTGCCGGAGGATGGCTGTGTCCTGCGCAGTTAACTGCTGCTGTGCTGGACTATGCCACAACGCTGGGATTACGCACGCACTACCAGCACGATCTGGTTTCACTGTCGCATCAGGCGGATAGCTGGCAGTTGCAGTTCGCTACTGGCGAAACCGCTACGCACGAAGCGGTGGTGCTGGCAAATGGCCACCGCATTAACCGCTTTAATCAGACGCAGCCGTTACCGGTTTATTCCGTTGGCGGTCAGGTGAGCCATATTCCTACCACACCTTCACTCTCTGCTCTGCGTCAGGTGCTGTGCTACGACGGCTATCTCACACCGCAAAATCCGGTGAATCAGCATCATTGTATCGGGGCGAGCTATCATCGCGGTTGTGAAGAGACGGTTTATCGCGAGGACGATCAGCAACAAAATCGCCAGCGTTTAATCAACTGTTTGCCAAATGCCGGATGGGTGCAAGAGGTGGATATCAGTGACAATGCCGCCCGCTGTGGCGTTCGCTGCGCCACACGCGATCACTTACCGATGGTCGGCAATGTACCGGACTATCACGTCACGCTCAGTCAGTACGCACATCTTGCAGAAGACAAAGAGACTGCTGCGAGTGCGCCAGTTTACCCTGACTTATTTATGCTGGGCGCACTGGGTTCGCGAGGACTATGTACCGCCCCGCTGTGCGCAGAAATCCTTGCGGCGCAAATGAGTCATGAACCTATCCCGATGGATGCAGGAACTCTGGCTGCGTTAAATCCGAATCGTTTATGGGTGAGAAAATTATTGAAGGGAAAAGCAATAAAGTCATGAGGTAATGATTGTGCCGGATAAGACACTCCTGCGTCAGCATCCGGCACAATCCACCGTAAATTATTTTACTGTGGCCTTCTGGAACAGAGCATCCCACATCTCTTTCACTAGCGCCTGGTCACGAGGCGAGAGTTCGCCAGCACCGATAGCTTTTTCCAGGCTGCTGGTGACATTGGCGTACAATGCCTCAGCGGAATGGTCCTCGCCACCGTCCAGTTCAGCAACGGCCAGCGTCAGGTGCCCACGCAAATACCCACTGGCAAAAAGCTCATCATCGCTGGCGTGCTCTACCATATCGTCGATTAATGCCAGAATGCGTGATTCAAACTCCGCGATCATCTTCTTTCCTCATTGTAAACGTGGCATCGGCTTCAGTTGAGCGCTTCGGGCCACGGGAATTGTTCCGCCTTAAGTTCAGGCGTGTGATAATAATTTTGTAACGCTTTAATGAAGCGCGCCGGACGTTCGGGGATCCCCTTTTCCAGATACTCCATCACCTGGGCATGAACACGACGCTGGAATACCACGCGATCCGGCTCAAAGTCCCCTTCCAGGTTGTCGCAACTGACGTTAAACGGATACCCCGCCGCCATGCAAAACAACCAGTCAAATGCCTGTGGCTTCACTTCTACATCTTCAAACTGACACTGTGTTTTCGCATCCCGCCCGTCCGGGCAGTACCAGTAACCAAAATCAACCAGCTCACGACGCGCTTTTCCAGCAATACACCAGTGTGAAATTTCGTGTAGCGCGCTGGCGTAAAAACCATGGGCGAAAACAATACGGTGATACGGTAATTCCGCATCAGCTGGAAGATAGATGGGTTCATCGTCGCCTTTAATCAGACAGGTATTAAATTCATCGGCAAAGCAGCCGTTAAAAATATCAATTAACTGTTGGTAGTGATGGGTATTGTTCATTAGTTCATCCCCAGCCAGTGGAGAATCTCCTGTCCATGATTATCGTAAATTAGCTTGGCACTCATCACTGCAGAGACAATGACGATCATTGGTCGAATGAGTTTCTGTCCCTTACTAAGCACCAGTCGAGATCCCATCCGCGCACCAAGAAACTGGCCGATAAGCATCACAAAACCGGTCGCCCAAATCACTTTGCCACCAAGGGCGAACAGTAACAGCCCACCGAGATTAGAGGTGGCATTGAGTACTTTGGCATGCGCCGTTGACTTCGCCAGGTTGTAGCCACACAGCATGACGAAGGACAGTGCGTAAAACGACCCGGCTGCCGGCCCAAAGAAGCCATCATAAAAACCGACACAGCCCCCGGCAACCAGTGCAAACGGCAAGCCATAAAGCCGACGCTGCCGGTCTTCTTCGCCCAGTTTAGGCATCATGAGAAAGTAGAGGCCAATACAGAGCACCAGAACCGGCAGGATTTGGCGCAAGATGTCCGACTGCATATGCTGAACCAGCAACGCGCCGCTCATTGAACCGATAAAGGTCATGGCGATATTGAGCTTCTGCTCCGCCAGATTGACCACGCCACGACGAATAAAATAGAGAGATGCGGAGATCGATCCCCCACAGGCCTGAAGCTTATTAGTTGCCAGCGCTTGTGCCGGCGGCATGCCTGCCGCCATTAACGCAGGGATAGTGAGTAAGCCACCGCCCCCCGCCAGCGAGTCAATAAATCCAGCCAGAATTGCCACAAAAAAAAGTACGCCCAACAGCAGCGGAGACACCATAAACAGATCGGCGAAAATATCCATTAGAGTACATGCTCGTCCAATAGCGCCTGGCAGGAAGGCGGCAACGGAGGCGGTGTCTTCTTCTCAGGCTTTGTTGTTCCAGGTTTAGGAGGTTCGAACCAGCTTTGCAGCTCCGCGCCACAGCCATCACCTGGTGGAGGTAAAGGTTGGTCTTCGCACTCAAGACTGTCGGCAGGGCAACGTAACCGCACATGCATATGAGCACGATGCTGGAACCACGGTCGCACTTTACGCAACCAGTCCCGGTCAGTTCCCGCATCCAGACAAAGTTGCTGTTTAATCGCCGGATTCACGAAAATACGCGTTACATCATTATCTTTTGCAGCCAGCCTGATCAGGCTGAAAATCTCCGGCTTCCACAGTGACGATACAACACGTTTACCATCCTGAGAGACCAGATCCAGCGCCTGTGGTCGCAGCAGTTGCGACTGCGTCCAGCGCGTTTTTGGCAGTTGCAGGAAAATATCGACATCCAGTCCTGTCTGGTGACTGGCGTGCCCACCATTGAAACGTCCGCCAGCAGGCATTCCCATATCACCAATTAACACCGTGCCCAGCTCCAGATTATTGGCCTGGGTACTCAGACGCTGAATAAACCTCACCAGATCAGGATGACCGAAATAGCGCCGTTGATCGGTGCGCATCACCTGATAATGTTCTGATTGCACGGGCAGTGTATCTGCCCCGACAATGCAACCATTCGAGAAAGCACCGATCGACTGTGCGCTACCCGCAACCGGGTGGGTAATTTTCTGCCAGGGCGTCGCCGCCAGACAGGCGGAGCTGGCGAACAGAGCCAGTGCCGCAAGTGCCGTTTTTTTCATGTCTTACCAGCGTGGAATGTCAGTCTTCACATCCGCATTTTGCGCCCGCTGACGCAGCAGGTGATCCATCAGTACAATCGCCAACATCGCTTCTGCGATCGGCACTGCGCGGATCCCAACGCACGGATCGTGACGTCCTTTGGTTACCATTTCGACTTCTTCGCCAAATCGGTTAATAGTGCGCCCAGGAACGGTAATACTGGAAGTCGGTTTCAGCGCCATATGTGCAACAATTTGTTGCCCGCTGCTGATCCCACCCAGGATGCCACCAGCATGGTTGCTCTGGAAACCTTCTTTGGTGATTTCATCACGGTTCTGACTACCACGCAGTGCGACAACGTCAAAACCATCGCCAATCTCCACGCCTTTTACCGCGTTAATGCTCATCAGCGCATGAGCGATGTCTGCATCCAGTCGGTCAAAAACAGGTTCACCGAGGCCCGCTGGCACGCCACTGGCGACAACGGTCACTTTTGCCCCAATGGAATCACCCTCTTTTTTAAGCGCGCGCATCAGTTCATCCAGCGCTTCAATTTTATCCGGATCCGGGCAAAAGAACGGGTTAAGTTCCACCTGAGACCAGTCTTTAATCTCCAGGGGAATATCGCCCATCTGAGTCAGACAGCCGCGAATTTCGACACCAAATTTTTCCGCCAGGTATTTTTTGGCTATAGCCCCGGCCGCCACGCGCATCGCCGTTTCGCGAGCGGATGAACGCCCGCCGCCACGGTAATCACGCAAACCGTATTTCTGCTCGTAGGTATAGTCAGCATGACCCGGACGGAAAACATCTTTAATCGCGCCGTAGTCCTGCGAACGCTGATCGGTATTTTCAATCAACAAACCGATGCTGGTCCCGGTGGTTACGCCTTCGAACACGCCAGAGAGGATTTTCACCTGATCCGGCTCACGGCGCTGGGTCGTGTAACGCGAAGTTCCTGGACGGCGTCTGTCGAGATCGTGCTGCAGATCGGCTTCGGTCAGAGAAATACCAGGCGGAACACCATCAACAATACAACCGAGCGCCAGCCCGTGTGATTCGCCGAAGGTCGTTACGCGAAAGAGTTGTCCAATTGTGTTTCCTGCCATCACGGCTCCGTTATGAATGTTGTGTTTGTGCGCGTGTATTAATCTTTATAGATGCTGAAGTGTTCGCGAGCGGCAATCAGCTGCTCTTTAGTCAGCATAAATACGCCGTCACCACCGTTGTCGAATTCCAGCCAGGTAAACGGTACATCCGGGTATTGTTCCATCAGATGTACCATGCTGTTTCCGACTTCACAAATCAGAATACCGTTATCCGACAGGTAGTCTGGGGCGTTACCCAGAATGCGACGGGTAAGTTTCAGCCCATCACTACCGGATGCCAGACCCAGCTCCGGCTCGTGACGATATTCGTTAGGCAGATCGGACATATCTTCTGCGTCGACATACGGTGGGTTGGTCACAATCAGGTCATACTGGACTTTCAACAGGTCGCGGAACAGATCGGAACGGATCGGCGTGACGTGATGGATCAAGCCATGCTCTTCAATATTGTGTTCAGTGACTGCCAGCGCATCAGTGGAAATGTCCACAGCATCCACTTCAGCTTCCGGGAAGGCATACGCACAGGCGATAGCAATACAACCACTGCCGGTACACATATCCAGAATATGCCGCGGCTGTTCGTTGATAAGACCGGCAAAGCGATTGTTGATAAGCTCGCCAATCGGTGAGCGAGGAACCAACACGCGTTCATCGACATAGAATTCATGTCCACAGAACCAGGCTTTGTTGGTCAGGTAAGCAACCGGGATACGTTCGTTGACGCGACGAATAACACGCTCAACAATACGGTGGCGCTCGCTGGAAGTCAGACGCGCAGTACGCATATCTTCAGGAATATCCAGCGGCAGGTAAAGAGACGGTAGCACCAGCTGTACCGCCTCATCCCATGGATTATCCGTGCCATGGCCATACCAGATATTCGCCGCGCTAAAACGGCTGACCGCCCAGCGCAACATGTCCTGAATGGTATGCAGTTCACTCACTGCTTCATCAACGAAAATTTTATCCACGTATTCCTCCAGGGCATGCTCGCATTAAATTCGGCGGCTAGTTTGCCACGAAGACGGCGATAAATCAGCATTCACACAGAGCCTGAGCGTTAAAATTGCGTTTTAAGCGATCGGATGCCTGCCGAGTCGGGTTAAACTAACGAAAAATAAAAGATGAGACTCTCGAATGAAAAAGAAAACATCGCTTAGCGAGGAGGATCAGGCGCTGTTTCGCCAGCTGATGACCGGCACTCGCCAAATAAAGCAGGACACTATAATCCATCGGCCACAACGTAAAAAAATTACCGAAGTTCCGGTCAAGAGACTGCTGCAGGAACAGGCTGATGCCAGCCACTATTTCTCTGATGAGTTTCAACCGCTGCTGAATACGGACGGTCCGGTGAGGTACCTGCGTGCCGATGTCAGCCATTTTGAGCTTAAGAAAATGCGCCGTGGCGATTACTCCCCGGAGCTGTTTTTAGATTTACACGGACTGACGCAGCAGCAGGCTAAGCAGGAGTTAGGCGCGCTTATTGCCGCCTGTCGTCGTGAACATGTGTTTTGCGCCTGCGTAATGCACGGTCACGGCAAGCACATTCTTAAGCAGCAAACGCCACTATGGCTGGCGCAACACCCGCATGTAATGGCCTTCCATCAGGCGCCAAAAGAGTATGGCGGTGATGCCGCACTACTGGTACTGATTGAAGTGGAAGAGTGGTTGCCGCCAGAACTTCCCTGACCAACAGAAACAGAAAGAGCCGCATCTGCGGCTCTTTTTATTTTTCCAGATGGCGACTTCGCCTTATGCGGCTTACGACACCTGACACGACTTCGATTAAATCGCTTTTGCCATTTTCAAATTACACGGGCTCATTTGCCAGTTGAAAATGCCTTTACCGCTCTCATCAAGCGTTACGCTGGCAATCGCAGATGTGGTAAACATCGGCGGTGTTTCACCAGGGCAAAGCTCAGACACGAGGTATCCCACTAAAGGCAAGTGAGAGATCACCAGCGCCGTTGCGATACCTTCGTTGGCCAGTGCCTGCAAATAGGCGCTGACCAGACCGACATCGCCACAGGGAGTCAGCTCCGGCAAAACATCCACACTAGCTGGCAGGTTCATACACTCCCCTACCACATCCAGCGTCTGTTCGGCTCGTAGAAACGGGCTCACCAGAACACGTTCGATATCCACTTTTTGACCTTTCAGCCAGTTCGCCATCAGGCGAGATTCGTCACAACCACAGGAGGTTAAGGGACGAACCGAATCACTGGCGGCATCGAGGGCCGCGTCGCCGTGACGCATGATAAAAACTTGCATATTGCACCGCTTTTGTTAACCAGAATCACCAACACGTTGACGCAAAGCCCCTATTGGCCGTCGCAACTATGTGGTGGCCGGCATTGTGCCTTATCCATTCACTGAATGAAACGCTGTTTTTTACCTCAACGGCGTAAGTATAGTCAATCTTTGTTTACATTTTGAGCACGACCCATACATTCAGTGCGGATTCATCCTACCTTTGACCTCAAGTATTCAGGTCAGTTTCCCCATACTTCCAGAAACCTTCACCACGTTCCGCCATCTGCAATAACTGCTCACACGGTGTAAACCGGGAGCCATATTGCGTAGCCAACCGTTGCAGAGTCGCAACCACTTCACCCGCCCCGAGAGAGTCCATATATCGGAACGGGCCGCCGAGGAATGGCGGGAATCCAATACCAAATACAGCGCCGATGTCACCATCACGCGCACTGCGAATAATCCCCTCACCGAAACAGCGCGCTGCCTCGTTGAGCATTAACATGACGCATCGCTCTGCAATTTGCGAGGCGGTATGTCGACTCTGCCCCTGCGCACCAATAAGCGCATAAATCGCAGGGTCAACCTGTTTTTTGCTTTTACGCCCTTTCGCACCATAAAGATAGAAACCTCTACCATTTTTTCTACCTTTGCGATCGTCATTCAAAATTGAAGCGACAACATTTGCAGGTGCGCTAAAACGTTCACCGTAAGCAGCTTCCAGCACTGGTATAATTTTAGTGCCTGTATCTATTCCGACCTCATCCAAAAGTTGGATTGGTCCTACCGGGAAACCAAATTTCACCAGCGCGGCGTCAATATTATCGACACGCTCACCTTCGGTCAGCATACGAATCGCTTCGTTGATATAAGGCGCTAAAATACGGTTAACGTAAAACCCGGCCTTGTCTTGAACCACTATCGGCGTTTTGCCCTGTTTTTTCGCTAATTTAACGGTCGTGGCAATCGTCTGCTCAGAGGTCGTGGCATGCGGAATGACCTCCACCAGCGGCATTTTTTCCACCGGGCTGAAGAAGTGCAAGCCAATAACCTGCTCCGGCCTGGCAGCATTTGCAGCAATGTCGCCAATCGGTAAAGATGAAGTGTTAGAGGCAAAAATGGTATGAGGGGCACAATTCTTCTCAACTTCTTCCACCATCTGTTGTTTTAACAACAGATCTTCAAACACGGCCTCAATAACAACATCGCGATGAGCAAAACCGTGAAAATCGGTTGAACCCGAAATCAGCGCCAACTGTTTGTCACGTTCACCCGCTTTGATATGCCGGCGGCGAACTTTTGTATCAAGTTGATCCCAGCTGTACTTCAGGGCGTGATTGATTCCTTTAGTATTGATATCTTTAATGCGCACTGGCAAACCGCCCTTACAGGCTGTCACGTACGCAATACCACCGCCCATCAGACCGCCTCCCAGGATCCCAACACTGTTCAACGGGCCGGGCCGGGCATCGCTACCAGGATCTTTTTTCACTTCAGTGTTAGCAAAAAAGATATTACGCAATGCCTGTGACTGCGACGTCATCGCCAGCTCACCAAACGCACGGGCTTCAGCGTCGTACCCGCTACTGCTCCCCTGAGCCAGGCCAATTTCTATTACCTCGAGGATTCGATCCGTCGCGGGGTAGTTGCCTGACGTTTTTTGCGCCGTTTTTTTACTTACCATACGAAACAGCAGCGTCCGACCCAACGGCCCAGCTAAAATTCGTTCGCGCACAGGCAAGTTTCGGTGCGCCAGACTGTCCTTTTTAGCCCGTTCAACGGCCGCTTCAAGCAGAATAGTCTGCGGCACGACTTCATCCACTAATCCAACTTTCAGCGCCTGTTTTGCACGTAACTGTTTACCCGTCAGGATCATGTCCAGCGCGGTGCTTACGCCAATCAGACGTGGTAATCGCTGCGTACCGCCAGAACCCGGCAGCAAACCCAGTTGAACTTCTGGCAGCCCCAGTACAGTTTTTGCGTCATCAGTACAGATGCGACTGTGGCACGCCAGAGCCATCTCGAGTCCGCCCCCAAGACACGCACCGTGAATGGCGGCGATAACCGGGATCGGCAACGCATTAATTTCCGCCATAATCTGCTGCCCCTGACGGGCCAGTGTTTCAGCTTCCTGCGCGCTGCGGCAGTTACCAATCATGTTGATATCCGCCCCGGCGATAAAATTATCGGGTTTCGCTGAAATGAACACGACACCGCGCAGATCTTTGTTTTCGCGAATTTGTTTCAGGATGGCCCTAACCTGAGTAGCAAACTCAGCTTTCAGGGTATTCATTTTTTCTCCGGGCACATCAATGGAGACAACCGCCACGTTATCCAGACGTACATGTAGCGTAAAAGCCGATGTCATTTCCATTATTCTGCCTCCAGAACCATTGCTGCACCCAGACCACCTGCCGCACACGCGGTCACTAAACCAAATCCACCGCCACGACGTCGTAACTCATGGAGGGTTTGGGTGATCATCCGTGCACCGGTGGCGGCAAAGGGGTGCCCGTAAGCAATAGAGCCGCCCAGTACATTAAATTTGCTGTCATCCACTTCACCTGTCGCATGCGATCGACCCAGTACTTCCCGGGCAAAACGTTCACTACCCAGAAGCTGGATATTCGCCAGTGTTTGAGCGGCAAAAGCTTCGTGCATGTCGATAAGCGTCAGGTCGGCCATTGTCAGACCCGCCCGCTCCAGAGCCAGTGGCGTTGACCATGCCGGACCAAGCAGCATGTCCTGCCAGACATCGATGGCAGTGAAGGCAAAACTGCGCAAATAGCCCAGTGGCACCAGACCCAGCTCTTTTGCCCTGGATTCCGTCATCAAAATCACGGCGGCCGCACCGTCAGTCAGCGGCGTACTGTTTGCTGCCGTTACGCTGCCATGTTTTCTGTCAAACGCGGGGCGCAATTTCGCGTAATCCGCCAGTGTAGAGTTACCACGAACGTTGTTATCTTCTGAAATGGGATCTTTAAACGGTGGGACATAGGCGGTCATCACTTCCTCCGCCAGCTTACCTTCCGCCCAGGCCTGAGCAGCTCGCTGATGGGAACGATGCGCCAATGCATCCTGTTGCTCACGCGTAATGCCATAGGTTTTTGCCATTTGTTCAGCCGTGTCCCCCATGCGTAAGCCAGTGGAATATTCAGCGACAGCTGGTGGAACCGGCATCAGATCACGCAAACGCAGTCGGGAAAAGAGTTTAAGGCGCTGACCGGTGGTTCGGGCTTTATTGACATCCACCAGCACCCGCGCCAGCTTTTTACTCACACCAACAGGCAAGACTGACGAGGAGTCCGCGCCGCCGGCAATTCCCGCACGAATCGTGCCCGCCATCAGACTTTCCGCGACATTCGCCACCGCCTGGAAACTGGTAGCACAAGCTCTGCTTACGCTATAAGCATCCGTATGAACATTCATTCCGGTGCCCAGCACGATTTCCCTGGCAATATTGGGCGCTTCAGGCATTTGTACTACCTGACCAAAAACCAGTTGCTCAATGACATCTGCAGGTATTTCGCTACGTGCCAGCAGCTCACCTACGACCATTTTCCCCAAATCAACGGCGGGAATGCCATGAAACGCAGTCGCCTGACGGGCAAATGGCGTGCGCAGCCCGCTTACAATGGCGATGCGATCGCCCTGACGGGTAACCAGCGGTAAAGCCTGACTCATAACACTCCCCTGTAAAAAATAAAAATAAGTGGTCTGACCTGATCACAGTCTTAACCAATTTTTTACATTTAGCCAAGCGGAGAGAAAAGAAAGTGGGAGCTATGACACAGTGAATAATCACTGGTTGTTACGAAAATGCCCTTGTCTGGAGGTGACAAGGGCATTTGAAGAAGGGATTAACGCAGACCCAGCTGGAAGATCAGGGTTTCGGCCTCACAGGCGAAGACAAAATCGATATCCAGACGTACACCTTCAGCCTCTTCAGTAAAAGTAGAGGTGATTTGGCAAGGTTCAGATTCTACACCACGGGCCTTCTCGGTCAGAGCGGCCAGCGTTTCTTCTGCCTGAGCGCGATTCGCGAAAACACGGCTGTATGACGCGGTGCAATCGGAGTTGTCCATGATGGTGCCAACATCCATACAGCAGCAAACCGGGGTTTCATCAGCACTGCATTTACTCATTGTAGATTTCCTCTGTATTCGCACCTGAGGTGCCAGATAAACGATGGGGATATTTTACGCTCCCATTATTCACCTCTCCAGTCGTTAATTGTGCGAAATGAGATAAGTGACCGAAATCACACTTAAAAATGATCTAAAACAAAAATCGCCCAAACAGGTGAGTGCGCATCTCCGCATTTTTGCCAGCTGGATCGCGTTTTTAAGATCATAATTGAAAAATTTTATAAACATACTTGCAACATTCTATCTGGTCAGACCTATACTCACGCCACTGGTCTGATTTCTAAGTAGTACCTCAGACCCTACACTTCGCGCTCCTGTTACGGCATGTAACATTGTTTGTATAAAAATAAATCGATGAGGTTATGGTCATGAGCCAGAAAACCCTGTTTACAAAGTCTGCTCTCGCAGTCGCAGTGGCAATTATCTCCACACAGGCCTGGTCTGCAGGCTTTCAGTTAAACGAATTTTCTTCCTCTGGCCTTGGCCGGGCATATTCGGGTGAAGGCGCTATCGCAGATGATGCAGGCAACGCCAGTCGTAACCCGGCACTGATTATGATGTTCGATCGCCCCACTTTCTCAGCGGGTGCGGTGTATATCGATCCTGACGTTAATATTTCAGGTAAATCACCGTACACCGGTCGTAGTACCGACGCGGATAATATCGCCCCTACGGCTTGGGTCCCCAATGCTCACTTTGTGATGCCTATTAACGAACAGTTTGGTTGGGGGGCTTCTGTTACATCAAACTACGGCCTGGCAACTGAATTTAACGACAGCTATATCGTTGGTGAATACGGTGGGAAGACCGACCTGAAAACGGTCAACCTTAACCTGAGTGGTGCCTACCGTCTGAATGATAGCTGGAGTTTCGGTGTCGGCTTTAATGCCGTGTATGCCGACGCAAAAATTGAACGTTATTCCGGTGAGCAGACCGCCGCATTGCCGAAGGTCAGCAACAAAATTGCCAGCCTGAAAGGGGACGAATGGGGTTATGGCTGGAACGCCGGCATCTTGTATGAGCTGGATAAAAATAACCGCTACGGTTTAACGTATCGCTCTGAAGTCAAAATTGATTTCGATGGCGATTACAAAAGCGGCATCCGCACCCAGGCAAATGCTTTACCTGGTGCAGGCACCGCGTTCCCATGGGGAACAACCAATGCTACCGTCCCAGGCTCTCTGACACTTAACCTGCCGGAAATGTGGGAACTGTCTGGCTACAACCGTGTTGCACCACAGTGGGCTATCCACTACAGCATGGCTTATACCAGCTGGAGTCAGTTCCAGGAACTGAAAGCGACAGGTTCAAATGGACAGACCCTGTTCTATAAAGAAGAAGGCTTTAAAGATTCTTACCGCATCGCGCTGGGTACCACATACTATATGGATAAAAGCTGGACCTTCCGTACCGGTATTGCCTATGACGATAGCCCGGTTCCTGCGAGCAAGCGTTCCATCTCCATTCCAGACCAGGATCGCCTGTGGCTGAGTGCGGGAACGACTTATGCATTCAATGACGATGCCTCTATCGACGTCGGCGTTTCTTATATGCACGGACAGAAAGTGACCGTCAAAGAAGGCCCATATACTTTCGACTCTGAAGGTAAAGCCTGGCTGTTTGGTACCAACTTCAACTACGCATTCTGATTCTCTTCAGACGTAAAAAAGGTGAGCTTTTTAGCTCACCTTTTTATTTGTCTCATTCCTACTCGGAATCAATGTCTTTTAAGTCATCCTGAATGTCTTTCGCGTTCGGGTTTTCTTCTGGTTTGAGTTTCCCACCGTTAGCGATAAAGTCATGACGCTGGAAGTAAGCTTCACGCACCATGATGTAAGGATCAGAAGACTGGCGCAGCAGGCCGTCGGAATCGAGCAGTTGCGCGCGGGTTTCAATCCCTTCGATTGTCCATTTACCCACCGACAGCGGCCAGGTCAGCCATGACAGTACCGGATACAGGGTATCGACCATATCACCACCATCATCACGAACTGTGAAACTTCCGTAGAACGGAAGCTGCATATACGGTCCGTAACCGACGTCATAGTGGCCTAATGTACTACCGAAACGATGTGGTTCAACGCGCTGCAGTTTTGGATTCGCCATACCCGCAACATCAATAAACCCACCCATACCTAACAAGGTATTCAGGAAGAAACGGGTAAAATGCACCATTCCCTGATAGGGGTCGCCTTGCAGGAAATAGTTGACCATTACGGCTGGTTCTTCAAGGTTGCCAGTAAAGTTGCTTAAACCATTTCGTGCCGGCTGAGGAACATAATCACGCCAGGCGACTGCCACCGGTCTAACAACATACGGATCCAACACATTAAAGTTGAAGTTGTACATGGTGCGGTTGAACCCTTCAAACGGATCCGAGCGCCCTTGCTGTTCTGTACCGGAGCTCGCACACCCCACCAAAAGTGTGGTTCCCAGCGCAAGCGCCGACAGGCGAAGCTTCATAAGTGTCTCCCTGTATATTATGGCTATCGCTGATTGCCATCCGTGACGGAACGATAACGTATCCGCCTGTATAGATGTGAGCGATTGTAACAGCACGTCAAACGATGTCTATATACCCTGTCTTACTGATTTGATCATAGCCTGGTAACACAGACACCGGGCCTTCTATTCTATCGAACCCGATAAAAACAAACGTTACCATTTTTGCGATTTCAGATTTTCTCCCGCGAATAACAGGATAAAACCGCTACGCTTTAGCTATACGTGCTTTTTCAGGATCCTGGTATGAATGACATCGAAAAAGAAAAAATCGATCGACACAGTGACGAACTCGAAGTTGAAAGCGAAGAAAAAATGAGTGGTAAGAAAATCGAACTCGATGAGGATCGACTTCCCTCCCGCGCAATGGCAATTCACGAGCATATCCGCCAGGACGGAGAAAAAGAGATGGAACGTGACGCGATGGCGCTGCTGTGGTCAGCCATTGCGGCCGGGTTGTCGATGGGCGCCTCATTACTGGCAAAGGGTATTTTTCACGTACAGCTTGAGGGCGTTCCCGGTGGATTTTTACTGGAGAACCTGGGCTATACCTTCGGGTTTATCATCGTAATTATGGCTCGCCAGCAGCTCTTTACCGAGAATACCGTTACTGCCGTATTACCGGTAATGCAAAATCCCACCATCGGTAATTTTGGCCTGTTGATGCGCCTGTGGGGCGTAGTGCTACTAGGTAATATTCTCGGCACAGGGATTGCGGCGTGGGCGTTTGAATATATGCCAATTTTTGATGAAACCACCCGCGATGCCTTCGTCAAAATTGGTATGGATGTGATGAAAAACAGCCCCGGAGAGATGTTTGCTAACGCAATTATTTCCGGCTGGCTAATTGCAACGATGGTCTGGATGTTCCCCGCAGCAGGAGCGGCAAAGATTGTGGTCATTATCCTGATGACCTGGCTTATTGCACTGGGTGATACCACGCACATCGTCGTTGGCTCAGTTGAAATCCTTTATCTGGTCTTTAACGGTACGCTGCACTGGGGAGACTTCGTCTGGCCCTTCGCCTTACCGACGCTTGCCGGAAATATCTGTGGCGGGACATTTATCTTCGCACTAATGAGCCACGCACAGATTCGCAATGACATGAGCAATAAGCGAAAGGAAGAGGCCCGATTGCAGGCCAAACAGCGAGAGCAACAGCAGAAAAACCAGAAAAAACAGTCTTAATGGCGACTGTTTGAGCAGTCGGGCGGCCTGAGGCTTACCGTTGGAAGTAAAAAACGCTATACTCGTGCCGCTTCGTCCCCTTAGTTAAATGGATATAACGAGCCCCTCCTAAGGGCTAGTTGCAGGTTCGATTCCTGCAGGGGACACCAGAGACTCCTCTTCACTATCTCCCCCAGTCCCATTACCCAGCGTAATAAACTCTTGCAGTAGCGCGGTAAGTTGTCGCATTTTTTCGACAGTAAATTCAGCTTCGATCAGGCGATAGGCCTCTTCCACCTCGGACCTCGCACTTTCATACAGCGTCGAACCCGCAGGCGTGAGCGAAATGTACAGCTTGCGCTGATCGTTTACCGGCTTTAAGCGCAACACCAGACCGTCGCGTTCCATGCGGGTCAGAATACCGGTCAGGCTCGGGCGTAAAATACAAGCGCGAAAGGCCAGATCGTGAAAATCCATCGACGGGTTTTCGGCAAGGATACGCACGATACGCCACTGCTGCTCGGTAAGATTATGGCGTTTAACGATGGGGCGAAAATGTGTCATCGCCGCTTCCCGCGCCTGCAGCAGCGCGATAGTTAATGAATCATGCATCACTTACCTCTGAACCTCATACCTGTTTGTTAATAAGTTAATAAATAGCGTTAATTGCACCAGATCGCAACCAGCTTCTGTCCCTGAAAAGTACAACACAGCACACAAAATAATTTATCCATTGATTTATATGGAATAAATTTTATTTGTGTAAATTTATTGTTAATCCGCTCACAAAACATTCACTTCTGTTTGCCAAACCTTTCCACAAAGCATAAAAGATAATCGTTAACATATTAATGAATTTTCTTTGATTCCTGAATCCATACCAGAGGAGTGGTAAATGAAAGGTACCATCTTCGCCGTAGCCCTTAACCATCGCAGCCAGCTTGATGCCTGGCGCAATGCGTTTCAGCAGGCTCCCTACAAAACGCTGCCGAAGACCCCGGTCTGGTTTATCAAACCGCGCAACACCGTTATCGGTAACGGCGAGACCATCCCCTACCCGAAGGATGAAACAGTACAGAGCGGTGCGACCGTGGCGCTGATTGTCGGCAAAACCGCCCACAAAGTAGCCGCAGAAGAAGCTGCTGCTTATATTGCAGGATACGCGCTGGCTAATGACGTCAGCCTGCCGGAAGAGAGCTTCTATCGCCCGGCAATTAAAGCCAAATGCCGCGATGGTTTCTGTCCGATTGGCGCTCTCGCTACGCCGAGTAACGTCGATGAACTGACCATCATCACTGAAATCAACGGTCGCGAAGCAGATAGCTGGAACACCGCAGACCTCCAGCGCTCCTCTGCCGAGCTACTGAGCGCCCTGAGCGAATTCGCCACCCTTAAACCCGGCGACGCTATTCTGATCGGGACCCCGCACAACCGCGTAACGCTGAGACCCGGCGATCGCGTACGCATTCTCGCCGAAGGCTTCCCGACGCTGGAAAACCCGGTGGTTGCTGAAGGAGAGCTGGCATGAAACAAGCACGTATTGAGTGGCAGGGACAACATCACGATGTTCAGGTTGATGAACGCGGCCAGGTACAGTTAGAGAACGGCAAGCTGCTAAATGAGGGCGAATTCCGCTGGCTCCCCCCCGCCGACGGCACGCTGTTCGCGCTGGGTCTGAACTACGCCGATCACGCCAGCGAGTTGGAGTTTAAGCCACCAACCGAACCATTGGTGTTTATCAAAGCGCCAAACACCTTTATCGGCCACCAGCAGGAGTCGGTGCGCCCGGACAACGTCGAGTACATGCACTACGAGGCTGAACTGGTCGTGGTGATCGGCAAAACCGCGCGTAAAGTCAGTGAAGCCGACGCCATGGAGTACGTCGCCGGATACACCGTCTGCAATGACTACGCCATCCGCGACTATCTGGAAAACTACTATCGCCCCAATTTACGGGTAAAAAGCCGCGATACCCTGACGCCGATAGGTCCCTGGATCGTCGATAAAGCGGATATTCCAGACCCACATAATCTGGCACTGCGCACCTGGGTCAACGGTGAACTGCGCCAGCAAGGCACCACCGCCGATCTGATCTTCAGCATTCCATTTCTGATCGCTTACCTGAGCGAGTTTATGACCCTGCAACCTGGCGACATGATCGCTACCGGCACCCCGAAAGGGCTGTCGGACGTGGTACCAGGTGATGAAGTGATCGTCGAAGTGGAGGGCGTCGGCCACCTGGTCAACCACATCATCAGCCAGCAGACATATGAGGAGAAGCTGTCATGAAAAAGATTAACCACTGGATCAACGGCAAAAATGTCGTGGCCACCGAGTATTTCCACACCACTAACCCGGCGACCGGCGAGGTGCTGGCGGAAGTGGCCTCCGGCGGTGCAGACGAGGTGAATCAGGCAGTTGCGGCGGCAAAAGAGGCATTTCCGAAATGGGCCAACCTGCCGATGAAAGAGCGTGCGCGTCTGATGCGTCGTCTGGGCGATCTGATCGACCAGAACGTGCCGGAGATCGCTGCCATGGAAACCGCCGATACAGGTTTGCCTATCCACCAGACCAAAAACGTACTGATCCCGCGGGCGTCGCATAACTTCGAGTTCTTCGCCGAAGTATGCCAGCAGATGAACGGCAAGACCTATCCGGTCGACGACAAGATGCTGAACTACACGCTCGTGCAACCGGTCGGCGTCTGCGCGCTGGTGTCACCCTGGAACGTGCCGTTTATGACCGCCACCTGGAAGGTCGCGCCGTGCCTGGCGCTGGGCAATACCGCAGTGCTGAAGATGTCTGAGTTATCACCGCTGACCGCTGACCGCCTGGGCGAGTTGGCGCTGGAAGCCGGTATTCCGGCGGGCGTACTGAACGTGGTTCAGGGCTATGGTGCGACGGCGGGCGATGCGCTGGTTCGCCACCACGACGTACGCGCGGTGTCGTTTACGGGCGGAACCGCCACCGGTCGCAATATCATGAAAAATGCCGGGCTGAAAAAATATTCCATGGAATTGGGTGGGAAATCGCCGGTGCTGATTTTTGAAGATGCTGATATTGAGCGTGCACTCGACGCCGCACTGTTCACTATCTTCTCGATCAACGGTGAACGCTGCACCGCTGGCTCGCGTATCTTCATTCAGCAGAGCATCTACTCCGAGTTCGTTAAACGCTTTGCCGAACGCGCAAAACGTCTGCGCGTCGGCGACCCGAACGATCCGAACACCCAGGTGGGCGCACTGATTAGCCAGCAGCACTGGGAGAAAGTCTCCGGCTATATCCGCCTTGGTATTGAAGAAGGGGCGACCCTGCTGGCAGGAGGCCCGGATAAACCCACTGACCTGCCTGCACATCTGAAAAACGGCAACTTCCTGCGACCAACTGTGCTGGCGGACGTCGACAACCGCATGCGCGTGGCACAGGAAGAGATTTTTGGCCCGGTAGCCTGTCTGCTGCCGTTTAAAGACGAGGCGGACGGTCTGCGCCTGGCCAACGATGTGGAGTACGGCCTCGCCTCTTATATCTGGACCCAGGACGTCAGCAAAGTGCTGCGTCTGGCACGCGGCATCGAAGCCGGAATGGTGTTCGTCAACACCCAGAACGTCCGCGACCTGCGTCAGCCGTTTGGCGGCGTGAAGGCTTCCGGCACCGGCCGCGAAGGCGGCGAATATAGCTTTGAAGTGTTCGCTGAAATGAAAAACGTCTGCATCTCGATGGGCGACCATCCGATCCCAAAATGGGGAGTCTGATATGGGAAAGTTAGCATTAGCAGCAAAAATCACTCACGTGCCGTCAATGTATCTCTCTGAACTGCCGGGTAAAAACCACGGCTGCCGTCAGGGAGCTATCGATGGGCACAAAGAAATCGGCAAGCGGTGTCGTGAGCTGGGCGTCGATACAATCATCGTTTTTGATACCCACTGGCTGGTCAACAGCGCCTACCACATTAACTGTGCTGACCATTTTCAGGGCGTCTACACCAGTAACGAACTGCCGCATTTTATCCGCGACATGACTTACGATTACGACGGCAACCCGGCGTTGGGCCACCTTATCGCCGACGAAGCGGTCAAGCTCGGCGTGCGTGCCAAAGCGCACAACATCCCAAGCCTTAAGCTGGAGTACGGCACGCTGGTTCCGATGCGCTACATGAACAGTGATAAACATTTCAAAGTAGTGTCGATCTCCGCGTTCTGCACCGTCCACGATTTCGCCGACAGCCGCAAACTGGGCGAAGCCATTCTGAAAGCGATTGAGAAATATGACGGCACCGTGGCAGTTCTGGCCAGCGGCTCACTGTCACACCGCTTTATCGATGACCAGCGCGCCGAAGAAGGGATGAACAGCTATACCCGTGAGTTCGACCACCAGATGGACGAGCGCGTAATCAAGCTGTGGCGCGAGGGCAAATTCAAAGAGTTCTGCGACATGCTGCCGGAGTACGCCGACTACTGCTACGGCGAAGGCAATATGCACGACACGGTGATGCTGCTCGGTCTGCTGGGCTGGGACAGCTATGACGGCAAAGTAGAGTTTATTACCGAGTTATTCGCCAGCTCCGGTACCGGCCAGGTCAACGCCGTATTCCCACTGCCCGAACAGGCATAAGGAGGATTCAGAATGCCGCATTTTATCGCCGAATGTACCGATAACATCCGCGAACAGGCCAACTTACCGGGACTGTTCGGCAAAGTGAACGAAGCGCTGGCGGCGACCGGCATCTTTCCCATCGGCGGCATTCGCAGCCGCGCCATCTGGCTGGATACCTGGCAAATGGCAGACGGTCTGCATGATTACGCCTTTGTACACATGACGCTAAAAATCGGCTCCGGACGCAGCCTGGAAAGTCGTCAGGACGTGGGCGATATGTTGTTTACGCTGATTAAGGCCCATTTCGCCACGCTGATGGAGAGCCGCTACCTGGCGCTGTCGTTTGAAATCAGCGAGCTGCACCCGACACTGAATTACAAACAAAATAACGTACACGCATTGTTTAAATAGTACGCCTTTTCGCCCGGTGGGGCTGCGCTTACCGGGCCTGCAAAAGGCAAAAAATACGAAGCAATATCAAACCGTAAGCCGGATAAGACGCAGGTGTGTCTTATCCGGCGCAGCAGCACCGAATGACGTAACAGGAAGCAATTATGCTTGATAAACATACCCATACTCTAATCGCCCAACGGCTAAACCAGGCGGAAAAACAGCGCGAACAGATCCGTGCTATCTCGCTGGATCACCCGACGATCACCATTGAAGACGCCTACGCTGTGCAGCGCGAATGGGTAAACATGAAAATCGCCGAAGGTCGCGTGCTGAAAGGACATAAAATCGGCCTGACTTCAAAAGCGATGCAAGCCAGCTCACAGATTAGCGAACCGGACTACGGCGCACTGCTGGATGATATGTTTTTCCACGACGGCAGCGATATTCCTACTGACCGCTTTATCGTCCCACGCATCGAAGTCGAACTGGCCTTCGTGCTGGCAAAACCATTGCGCGGGCCAAACTGCACCCTGTTCGACGTCTACAACGCTACCGACTATGTGATCCCTGCGCTGGAGCTGATCGACGCCCGCTGCCACAACATCGACCCGGAAACCCAGCGTCCACGCAAAGTCTTTGACACGATTTCCGATAACGCTGCCAACGCCGGGGTGATCCTCGGTGGTCGCCCCATTAAACCCGACGAGCTGGATCTGCGTTGGATCTCCGCCCTGCTCTATCGCAACGGCGTGATCGAAGAGACCGGCGTCGCTGCTGGAGTGTTGAATCACCCGGCCAACGGCGTGGCCTGGCTGGCGAATAAGCTGGCACCGTACGACGTCCAGTTGGAAGCCGGGCAGGTTATTCTCGGCGGCTCCTTCACTCGTCCGGTACCCGCGCGCAAGGGCGATACCTTCCACGTCGACTACGGCAACATGGGCGCGATTAGCTGCCGCTTTGTTTAAGGGGAACATAATGAATAACGCTTTTAAAGAAGCCTTAAAAGCGGGCCGTCCGCAGATTGGCCTGTGGCTGGGGCTAACCAGCAGCTACAGCGCTGAACTACTGGCCGGGGCCGGATTCGATTGGCTGTTGATCGATGGCGAACATGCACCGAATAACGTGCAAACGGTATTGAGCCAGCTTCAGGCGATCGCTCCCTACCCCAGCCAACCGGTGGTGCGACCATCGTGGAACGACCCGGTACAGATTAAACAACTCTTGGATATCGGTGCGCAAACCCTGCTGATACCGATGGTACAGAACGCCGACGAAGCCCGGCTGGCGGTGAAAGCCACCCGCTATCCGCCCGCTGGCATTCGCGGCGTCGGCAGCGCGCTCGCCCGCGCTTCGCGCTGGAACCGCATCCCGGATTACATCCATCAGGCCAACGACGCGATGTGCGTACTGGTGCAAATCGAAACCCGTGAAGCGCTGAAAAACCTGCCGCAGATTCTCGACGTTGACGATGTCGATGGCGTGTTTATCGGCCCGGCAGATCTTAGCGCCGATATGGGTTTCAGCGGCAATCCGCAGCATCCGGAAGTACAGGCAGCCATTGAACACGCTATCGCACAAATTCGCGCTGCGGGTAAAGCACCAGGGATCCTGATGGCCAATGAACAGCTGGCAAAGCGCTATCTGGAGCTTGGCGCACTGTTTGTAGCCATCGGTGTCGATACCACCCTGCTGGCACGTGGCGCAGAAGCCCTCGCCATGCGATTCGGATTGGAAATAAACGCGCCAGGTTCATCAGGCGTCTACTAATGCCAGGTGGCACAGCGCCCCCCGGCAACCCGCAGTACCCTACAAAATTCCCATTAGAGGAAAATGATAATGAGCGACACATCATCTGCCATCCCGGAAAAGTTTGATCCGGCAAATCAGCACAAGCAGCTGACTGCGCAACAGCAGTCGGTTATTAACAAATTGTTTCGCCGCCTGATCGTATTTTTGTTCGTGCTGTTTATCTTTTCATTTTTAGATCGCATCAATATTGGATTTGCCGGATTAACCATGGGGCAGGATTTGGGCCTTAACGCCACCATGTTTGGCCTTGCTACCACCCTGTTTTATGTCACCTACGTGATTTTCGGCATCCCCAGCAACGTGATGCTTAGCATCGTCGGCGCTCGCCGCTGGATTGCCACTATTATGGTACTGTGGGGCATCGCCTCCACCGCCACCATGTTTGCTACCGGCCCGAACAGTCTCTATCTCCTGCGTATGCTGGTGGGGATAACCGAGGCCGGTTTCCTTCCCGGTATTCTGCTGTACCTGACATTCTGGTTCCCGGCCTTCTTCCGCGCTCGCGCCAACGCGCTGTTTATGATTGCCATGCCGGTCACCACCGCGCTGGGGTCAATCGTCTCCGGTTATATTCTGTCGATGGACGGTATGCTTGATCTGCGCGGCTGGCAGTGGCTGTTCCTGTTGGAAGGCTTCCCGTCAGTGCTGCTCGGTATTATGGTCTGGTTCTGGCTTGATGATTCACCGTCGAAGGCAAAATGGCTGACGGCAGAGGACAAAAAGTGCCTGCAGGAGATGATGGATAACGATCGACTCACGTTGGTACAACCGGAAGGGGCGATCAGTCATCACGCCATGCAGCAGCGCAGCCTGTGGCGGGAGGTGTTTACGCCAATCGTGTTGATGTATACGTTAGCCTACTTCTGTCTGACCAATACGCTCAGCGCCATCAGTATCTGGACACCTCAGATCCTGAAAAGCTTTAACGAAAGCAGCAGCAATATCACCATCGGCCTGCTGGCGGCGATCCCGCAGATTTGTACTATCCTCGGGATGATCTACTGGAGCCGCCACTCCGATAAACATCGAGAACGTAAGCATCATACCGCCCTGCCGTTTCTGTTTGCCGCTGCGGGCTGGCTGTTAGCTTCTGCCACCGATCACAACCTGATCCAATTGCTGGGGATCGTGATGGCTTCTACCGGATCGTTTAGCGCAATGGCCATTTTTTGGACCACTCCGGATCAGTCGATCAGCCTGCGCGCCAGAGCTATCGGTATCGCGGTAATCAACGCTACCGGCAATATCGGATCGGCAATCAGCCCGTTGATGATCGGCTGGCTGAAGGATGTTACCGGCAGTTTCAGCAGCGGCTTGTGGTTCGTTGCCGCCCTGCTGGTCATTGGCTCGGTGATTATCTGGCTTATTCCGATGAAAGAATCGCGTCCTCGCGCGACGCCGTAAGGAGCCACTATGTGCCAGAGCCCTGTCGCCAATATCGATATCAACAAAGAGTACGATGAGAGTCTGGGGACGGAAGATGTGCATTATCAGTCGTTTGCCCGCATGGCCGAGTTCTTCGGCCGCGATATGCAAGCGCACCGTCATGACCAGTATTTTCAGATGCACTTCCTCGATACCGGGCAGATTGAACTGCAGCTCGACGATCATCGCTACTCGGTTCAGGCACCGCTGTTTGTCCTGACGCCGCCCTCGGTGCCGCACGCCTTTATCACCGAGCCTGATAGCGACGGTCACGTGCTGACAATGCGGGAGGATCTGGTCTGGCCGCTTCTGGAAGTACTTTACCCCGGCACGCGGGAAGCTTTCGGCCTGCCGGGTATCTGCCTGTCGCTGGCCGATAAGCCCGACGAGCTGGCGGCACTGGCGCACTACTGGCGGTTGATTGAACGCGAATCAACCTCGCAACTGCCGGGACGTGAACACACTCTGACGCTGCTGGCGCAGGCGGTGTTCACCCTGCTATTACGTAATGCGAAACTTGACGATCATGCCGCCAGCGGGATGCGCGGCGAGCTAAAACTATTCCAGCGTTTTAACCAGCTTATCGATATCCACTATCACCAGCACTGGACGGTTCCAGCCTACGCCTGTGAGCTGCATCTTACCGAATCAAGGCTGACCGATATCTGCCGACGCTTCGCTAATCGCCCGCCCAAGCGACTGATTTTCGACAGGCAGCTGCGCGAGGCCAAGCGGCTGCTGCTGTTTTCCGATAGCGCGGTAAACGAGATAGCCTGGCAGTTGGGTTTTAAAGACCCGGCTTATTTCGCCCGTTTTTTCAACCGTCTTGTCGGCTGTTCACCAAGCGCGTTCAGAACAAAAAAAATACCGGTGTCGTGATTCCCCTCGCCCTAACAAACTAAACGACACCCGGATCACAGAACGCTATCTCACCTGAAAAGTACCCACTGTTGACTTAAAAGTCTCTTCACGAAAACCTCGTTAACCGCCTTAATTGAGCAACAAAAATAAAACATAAATTTAACACCCCGATTAATACTGAAGAGGTCCCCTATGAAACCTGAAAATTTCCGTGCAGACGTTAAACGCCCGTTAACCGGTGAAGAGTATTTGAAGAGCTTGCAGGACGGTCGCGAAATCTATATCTACGGCGAACGCGTTAAAGATGTGACCACACATCCAGCTTTCCGCAACGCCGCCGCTTCCGTTGCCCAGATGTACGATGCGCTGCATAAACCCGAGTTACAGGACACCCTGTGCTGGGGTACCGATACAGGCAGCGGCGGCTACACCCACAAGTTCTTCCGCGTCGCGAAAAGCGCCGACGATCTGCGCCAGCAGCGCGACGCCATCGCCGAATGGTCACGTCTGAGCTACGGCTGGATGGGCCGCACCCCGGACTACAAAGCCGCATTTGGCTGTGCGCTAGGCGCGAACCCAGGATTTTATGGGCAGTTTGAACAGAACGCCCGCAACTGGTACACCCGTATTCAGGAAACCGGCCTGTACTTTAACCATGCCATCGTCAACCCGCCTATCGACCGCCATAAGCCAGCCGACGAAGTGAAAGACGTCTACATCAAGCTGGAGAAAGAGACCGACGCCGGAATCATCGTCAGCGGCGCGAAAGTCGTGGCCACCAACTCAGCGCTGACTCACTACAACATGATTGGCTTCGGATCTGCACAGGTGATGGGCGAAAACCCGGACTTCGCGCTGATGTTCGTCGCGCCAATGGATGCTGAAGGGGTCAAGCTTATCTCCCGCGCCTCCTATGAGCTGGTGGCCGGAGCAACCGGATCGCCATACGATTATCCCCTCTCCAGCCGCTTCGACGAAAACGATGCGATCCTGGTGATGGATAACGTGCTTATCCCATGGGAAAACGTACTTATTTATCGCGATTTTGACCGCTGCCGTCGCTGGACGATGGAAGGTGGCTTCGCGCGTATGTATCCGTTACAGGCCTGCGTACGCCTGGCGGTGAAACTTGATTTTATCACCGCCCTGCTGAAGCGCTCGCTGGAGTGCACCGGTACCCTGGAGTTCCGTGGCGTACAAGCCGAGCTTGGCGAAGTGGTAGCCTGGCGCAATATGTTCTGGGCGCTGAGCGATTCGATGTGCGCCGAAGCAACGCCGTGGGTCAATGGCGCGTATCTGCCGGATCATGCTGCGCTGCAAACCTATCGGGTGATGGCGCCGATGGCCTACGCCAAAATCAAAAACATTATTGAACGCAGCGTAACCAGCGGTCTGATCTACCTGCCGTCCAGCGTACGTGATCTCAACAACCCACAGATAAACGAATACCTGGCAAAATACGTGCGCGGTTCGAACGGCATGGATCACGTCGAGCGCATTAAGATCCTCAAACTGATGTGGGACGCTATTGGCAGCGAATTTGGCGGTCGGCATGAGCTGTATGAAATCAACTACTCCGGCAGCCAGGATGAAATTCGTCTGCAGTGCCTGCGTCAGGCCCAAAGCTCCGGCAACATGGACAAAATGATGGCGATGGTGGACCGCTGCCTGTCTGAATACGACCAGAACGGCTGGACAGTACCACACCTGCACAACAATACCGATATCAACATGCTGGATAAACTGCTGAAGTAACCAGCAGCGGGAGGCCACAATGCAATTAGATGAACAACGTCTGCGTTTTCGCGATGCCATGGCTAGTCTGTCGGCCGCCGTTAACGTCATCACCACCGAAGGCGAGGCGGGCCGTTGCGGTATCACTGCCACAGCGGTCTGTTCGGTGACCGATACGCCACCATCACTAATGGTCTGTATCAACGGCAATAGCGCGATGAACCCGGTGTTTCAGGGCAACGGTAAGCTGTGTATCAACGTGCTGAACCACGAACAGGAAGTGATGGCCCGCCACTTCGCCGGGATGACCGGTATGGCGATGGAAGACCGTTTCAACCTTTCATGCTGGCAGAAAGGCACACTGGGCCAGCCGGTTCTGAAAGGCTCGCTGGCGAGCCTCGAGGGTGAGATTAGCCAGGTGCAGACCATCGGCAGCCATCTGGTCTATCTGGTGGAAATCAGGAACATTACCCTGGGCCAGCAAGGACACGGTCTGATTTACTTTAAACGCCGTTTCCATCCGGTGAAGATGGAAATGGAAATGGTGGTGTAGTTTCCGCCGCCTTAGCCCTCTCCCACCGGGAGAGGGTACTGTATGGCATCCTTCACAAATCCCACGCCTTATTTATCACTCAGTTTCCAGTCATCTCAATCACATAATTACGCCTACTCGCCCTCATACCTGACAGCGTACTCCGGCAAATGGGATTGAGGTGAGAAGATCCGCAGGTTACCTGGCTCTGGCCTCCGCTTCAGAAGCGGACTGGCGAAGCTACCGCATCTGGCATCCCGTCGAACGTTGAGGTTATAATCCTGACAACGATTTTATTGGATTCAGAAACGAACATGACAAAACTCACCCTACAAGAGCAGATGCTGAAAGCTGGCTTAGTCACCAGCAAAAAAATGGCGAAAGTGCAAAGAACGGCTAAAAAATCGCGTGTTCAGGCTCGCGAAGCCAGAGAAGCGGTAGAAGAAAATAAAAAAGCGCAAATTGAGCGTGATAAACAGCTTAGTGAACAGCAAAAACAAGCTGCCTTATCTAAAGAATATAAAGCGCAGATTAAGCAGCTAATTGAGATGAACAGAATTACCATTTCTCATGGCGATATTGGCTATAACTTTACCGATAATAATCTTATTAAAAAAATATATGTTGATAAGGTTACCCAAACCCAGTTGATCAAAGGACGTCTTGCAATTGCACGTCTGGTTGCTGAAAGTGACCGCGATAGCGAATACGCGATTATACCAGCAGTTGTGGCTGATAAGATTGCGCAGCGCGATGCAAGCTACATTGTATTAAATTGCGAATTGAGCCAGGAAGCGAAAGACGAGGACGATCCGTACGCTGATTTTGTCGTGCCTGATGATTTGATGTGGTAAACCGAATACTCAGATATTAATTCGCAAATCTGGCATATTTTGGTGATCATTAAAACGATCACCAAAATATGCCAGAAGATAGAACCAGAGACCGGCAGGTCAAACCAACAATACGTTAAAACTTATAGTGTTCTTTGCTAAGTCCATATTTCCTCATCCGCAAATACAGTTTCTTACGCGGTATTTGCAGATACTCTGCCACTTCATTAATTCGCCCCTGATGAATATTTAACGCTTCGGTTATTATTTGCCGTTCGTACTCTTCGATCCGACGGTCCAGGGGTGTCGGTTCAGACATGTGCATCTGCGGATTGGCGGTTTCTGCCAGTGGGAGCAATCCAACGGCAAAAAGCTCCGCGGCATTCGCCAGTTCCCGGACATTACTTAGCCATGCTCGACGCCGCATAGTTTTCAATAGTTCGGTGTCTACCTGTGGAACAGGATGGTTCAGCCGCAGGCAGGCTTTATGCAGGTAGTGGCGAAACAATGGCTCGATATCGTCCGGGCGCAATGACAGTGGCTGGCAACCAATTTGCGTCATGGCAAAACAATAATAGAGCTCCGCGACAATTTGGTTTGTTGCTGCCAGTTCTACCAGCGATGTCGCCCCAATGCCAATTAAGCGAAAAGGACGCTGATCCTGACTTTGCAGGTGAACCAGATGGTGTTGTTGTTCGCGCGTCAGACACTCAAGATGGCTCAATACCAGCGTCCCTCCCTGCGCCCTGGCGATGAGTTCATTAAGTTGATCCGCTTTCCCGGATGTCAGCTCTTCCCGAATAAATGGTCCCTGGGCGTTACGCCCCAGTTGATGCAAATACCGTGCACCCGTCATGCGACCCGTACCAGGCTCACCATAAAACCAAACGGCAATATCTGTTTCTGCCAGTTGTTGTAAACGCTGCCGATACTGATTTGCCCAGTCACTGTACCCGACCAGTTCAACCTGTAGCTTTTGCTGGCAATAGTGACGACGGGCAATCACCGATTGCCGGTGCCGCAAGGCCTCCTCGACCTGCACCAGCAGTTTGCCGGGATCGATCGGTTTTTGCAGGAAATCCCATGCGCCTTTTTTCACTGCATCCACCGCCATCGGCACATCTCCATGTCCGGTGATCAACAGAATTGGCAGTTGATTATCATCCTGATGAAATAAGGTCATCAGATCGATCCCGGAACACCCCGGCATACACACATCACTTAATACGACCCCAGGCCAGTCAGCCGGTACCCAATTTCTTGCGTCAAAGGGATTATTACAGGCTTGTACGCGGTAACCCGCCTGTTCAAGCAACAGCGTGTAAGCGTCAAGTACATCGGCATCATCATCAATTAGCAGAACAGAATATTCATCACTCAACATCTTTTATATCCGTCAGGTTGAATTGCAGTACTACGCAGGCATTGCGCCTCAACGTCGACGCCAGGCGCAACTCGCCTTTCATCTGCGTCATCAACGATACACAAATCGATAAGCCAATCCCGAGTCCAACATCCTTACTGGTGGTGAACGGCTTCAAAAGAGACGGCAGCAACGCCACAGGCCAGCCGGGACCATTATCACTGATAATTACGCTCAGCGTGTGGCCCTGCACTTGCCAGGACACCTCAATTTCGGCGGCTATCGGGCAGGCATCCAGCGCATTTGCCAGCACGTTAACCAGCACTTGCTGAATTCTCACTTCATCACCCAGTACCCATATGGTTTCTTCAGGCAGTGTAAGCGTGCCCTGCTGTGGCTTATGCCGCATAGCTAACAGCTCCCAGGCTGCACTGAGATTTTGGCGCAAATCGACCGGATGTAGCGGAGCTCCCGGTTCAGCCCGCCGCGCAAACTGCCGCAGTGAGCGGATAATGGCATCAATACGGGTAATCAGCCCTTCTGCTTTGGTTAAGGTGCTCCTTGCCTGGGCTAACTGACCTTGTTCGATAGCCCTTCCCGCGGTAAACAGATACATCGACAGCGCGTTCAGCGGTTGGTTAATCTCATGCGCCAGCGTGGTCATAGTCTGGCCGACCACCGCCAGTTTTGCCGTCTGAATAAGCTCGTCCTGCGTCGCGCGTAAATCGGACTCAATCTCCTTACGCTCCGCGACTTCCTGCTCAAGCTGCCTTTTTTGCGTACCTAGCTGACCCAGCGTGTGACGCAGTAAACGCGCGATGCGTCCTAACTCATCACGCCCATAAACCGGGATGGTCGCATCGGTTCTACCCAGACCTATTTGCACCACAGCCTGATTGAGCGCAGTAAAACGCTTCACCAGTCGCGAGCGGATAAAATAGTGGTTTAATCCCCAGGCCAGCAGCAGCGCCAGAAGAGTCGCCAGCAGAATAATTCCACCGCTGACGCGAACAATCTGCTCCAGCCGCTGGTTAAACATCTGCATTTGCTGATGGCTGCTACCCAGTTGTGCTTCAAGCAGCGTTCTGAAGCGTCCGAGCGTAGCTTCTCTGGCGTGACTGGCATCCACGAGTGCTTTCTGCGCGGCGACATAGTCGCGCATGGTATCGGGCATTTTATTTTTCATCATCCCGATCTCCAGCAATTCATCGATAGTTTGCCGCAACGTTATCGTACTGGGCCAGTCATCAAGGGTTCGAATATTTTCATCTGCCGTTTTCTTCAGATTCTCCAGATAGCGAATGTGAGTCTCCACCAGCATTCCATCATCGCTACCTGACTTCAGCTCATTCAGCCTGTCGCGCAAATCATCAACGATTTGATTCTCAATTCTCGCCAGTGTGTAAACCTGCTGCTGTTCATTTTGCACTTCCCTGGCGCGTTTCAGATATTGAGCCTCATCACCGTTCTTCGCTTCAATCTGATCCAGCAGTGTTCCTTGCTGCCAGGTAAAATCCTGCACCAAGGAATTCAGCTCCGTCGTAAAATCATCATGCAGCCAGTCAATGCGCGCGGAAAGTTCGCTAACTTTTTCGCGAACCAGGAACATGTTGTAGAGCACCCTGTCCAGCTCCGCCATCAAAGCACGGCTGTCCTGCAAAATAACGACCAGTTGCTGTTGCTCCTCTGACTGTAACCCCAGGCTCAACGCCTCAATCTTATCCAGATGCTGAATTATCTGGTTGCGCAGTTGTAGTCTTACCGTTGTGTTGGGTGCCAGCAGGAACTCATTAAGCTGATCAACCACCAGATTGAGATTCCCTTCAATCAAAAAAGCGGAATGGACACGCGGAAAATAGTCATTAAGAGAATAACGGATCTGCGAACTCTGCTCGTGCCAGGAATACAAACTGACACAGCTCACGCTTAACGTCAGCAGCGCTCCTGTCAGGAAAGCGCCTCGCAGACTGCTGCTGATGCTGAGCTGGCGAAGGCGTTGTAGTATCGAGCCGGTTTTCATTTTAATTCTTCCAGTTTCGATATGGCCTGACGCTGATTTTTAAGAAACCAGAGTTGCCACTCCATCATCTGCTGTTCCGCAAAGCTTTTATTATCAAACCGGGCAAGCCATGCTTCATCTTCGCTACTCTGCGGATCGATCGGAACACTGGTCAACAACGCTCTAATTTCAGGTAGCGGGTGTTTCAGGCGCGCTTCCGCACTGTATAACGCCCGCCAGGCATCCTTCAGTTGCGCGAGACGGAAACTAATAGCGGTATCAAACATCCGCTGTACCAGCTGTTGTCGTTTCAGGATAAGACGATAATTTAACGGTGACTGATTCAACAGGAACGCCTGCTGACTCGCGCGCGGGTTATCAGCAGCCAGCTGCGTTACCGGATATTTCCCCGTATTGGCATCCGCGAGGATCCTTTGTCCTTCCGGACTCAATAGATAGCGAATGAAGCGGCGTGCTTCATTCGCGTGCTGACTGTTCTTCAGCACGGCCACGTAAGTAGGCGAAACCGCAGAATGTGGGAAATAGGTAAAGGCCAGATGCGGATCGTTAAGCAGCAAATTAGCGTAGTTATCAATGACCGGCCCAGCGACGCCCAGTCCGCTCTTAATTTTGTCTGCGACACCAAAACTCCGTGACGAAATTGTCACCAGATTTCCGGCACTTGCCAGCAACGTCGCCCACCCCTGCTCCCACCCTTTTTGCTGAAGCAGTGATTCTATCATCAGGTGATTGGTATCGGAGCGCGACGGGCTACTCATCAGCAATGCCCCCTGATATCTGGGGTGCGTTAAGTCCCCCCAGTCAGTCGGGGGCGGCAGGTGTCGCGCAGCCAGCGCAGAACGGTTAATCAGCAGACCAAAGCCCGATATTGCCACCGCCACGGACGTTGAGCGGATCGACTCTGGTACCAGCCGCTGGCTTTCCGGTAGCGCATTATCAAAAGGTGCAAGCTTTTGATGTTCCTGAAGATGCTGCAAAAGCATGGGAGATGAAGTCAAAATAAGATCGACATTTTCCGCATTCGCGGTATCAAGCAGTTGCTCAAGAGAGGAACTGGTCCGGTTGAGCGTACGAATCATCACCGACCCAGGCTCCGTTTGCCAGCGCTGGATAATCCAGGCCGTGGCCCCTGGCGAGAACGTTGTCGCCATTACCAGCTCTTTCCCCTGCGCAAGGCTGGCCGCCGACAACGGTATAAAAAAGAGCGAGATGGCAAAAATCCATCCCCGACAGAAAAACCTGTTTGTGATCCCGTTCATAAATACCAACATATTCGAAAAATAATATTGAGACAAAAGTTACCCGTTTGATAGCACCGCGAAGGGAGGATAAGATTGTTATCAAAATAACCAATCAGTAAGCTAAAACATGAGCAAAGAATACCTTAAAACACCTGTCAATTTTGTTAATACCCGCACACGCTGATAATAAAAACCAACTAAAAATAACAAAAACAAAGACCCCCTAATTTAAATGGGTCAAATCCAGTCGCATTCCCAACAAAATGAGTCAATATTGACACATTTCATCAACTTGAGTTTCTTCATCATCTATTTCACTCTTCTTGCCGAACCTCCCTGATATTCACATCAATATAAATTTAGGTGATGATATGTTTTCAATATTCAAGACAGGGCCATCGGCAAATAAAGTCCCGACGGAAAAAATCCACGAGACATATAGTCGATACCGAATGCAAGCTCTACTTAGCGTATTTCTCGGTTATCTTGCGTACTATATTGTACGTAATAACTTCACGCTTTCCACTCCATATCTGAAAGAGCATCTGGATCTCAGCGCAACGCAGATTGGTTTACTCAGCAGTTGCATGCTTATTGCTTACGGGATCAGTAAAGGCATTATGAGTAGCCTGGCTGATAAGGCCAGTCCTAAGGTCTTCATGGCATGCGGCCTGATACTGTGCGCGATTGTGAATGTAGGGTTGGGATTCAGCACCGGATTCTGGATTTTTGCCGCGCTGGTTGTCTTCAACGGATTATTCCAGGGGATGGGTGTTGGCCCATCGTTTATTACCATCGCAAACTGGTTCCCGCGTAAAGAACGTGGACGCGTTGGCGCATTCTGGAATATCTCTCATAACGTTGGCGGTGGTATTGTCGCGCCTATTGTTGGCGCAGCCTTTGCCATTCTGGGCAGCGAACACTGGCAAAGCGCCAGTTATATCGTCCCTGCCTGCATTGCTGTACTGTTTGCCTTTATTGTTCTGATGCTGGGAAAAGGTTCACCGCGCGAAGAAGGTTTGCCAACGCTGGAACAAATGATGCCGGAAGAAAAAGTGGTGCTCAATACCCGGCACGTTACCCAGGCTCCGGAAAATATGAGCGCCTTCCAGATTTTCTGTACCTATGTTCTGCGTAATAAGAATGCCTGGTATGTTTCACTGGTTGACGTGTTTGTCTACATGGTGCGCTTTGGCATGATCAGTTGGCTGCCTATTTATCTGTTAACCGAAAAACATTTTTCGAAAGAACAAATGAGCGTTGCTTTTCTGTTTTTCGAATGGGCAGCAATTCCTTCCACGCTACTGGCAGGCTGGCTCACCGATAAACTGTTTAAAGGTCGTCGTATGCCGTTGGCAATGATTTGTATGGCGCTGATATTCGTCTGTCTGATCGGCTACTGGAAAAGCGAATCCCTGCTGATGGTAACCATTTTTGCCGCAATTGTTGGTTGCCTGATTTATGTTCCACAGTTCCTGGCATCCGTGCAAACCATGGAAATCGTCCCCAGCTTCGCCGTTGGCTCTGCCGTAG
The DNA here is from genome assembly GCF_030333065.1 of Citrobacter sp. Cm046. Lineage (NCBI taxonomy): Bacteria > Pseudomonadati > Pseudomonadota > Gammaproteobacteria > Enterobacterales > Enterobacteriaceae > Citrobacter > Citrobacter sp. Cm046. Next base: position 323,590 of record NZ_JAOWGP010000043.1, read on the forward strand.
GATTACGCGGATTTATGAGCTACATTTTTGGCGCTTCACTGGGAACCAGCCTGTTTGGTGTGATGGTTGACAAAATGGGCTGGCATGGTGGTTTTTATCTGCTGATGGGCGGGATAGTGTGCTGCATCCTGTTCTGCTATCTGTCTCACCGCGGTGCGCTAGAGCTGGAGCAACAGCGAAAAAATGCCCAGCAAGAAGAAGCTTCATTACAGCTTGCTGATGCCCGCTAATCCACTTTAGATCGGCAAAAAAAGTGCCAGCAATGCTGGCACTTAAGAATCATCGCATGAAAGATAAAAAAACGTCGACGTACTCTTCAATTTTATTTCAGTAATAACACATCAGACTAGTGCTTACCGTCTCCCACCATAAAGCGAATGATCAGACCACACGCAGGGGCAAGAAAAAGAAATAATCCCGTGACCATTTCATCACCATTGGTCAACCACATAGTAAAGAAGTAAATAATTGTCGTAAGGATAGCCATACCGAAAAAAGAACTAATTGACGCGACCGCCCCCATAACCTGCCAGATGTAGCAGCCGACGCCCAAAATGCTCAATGAGAGAAAAGTCCAGAAATAGAACATAGCGATACCTCCTGTCTGCCGCAAAACTTCACGTAAGTCCTTACGCTCCTTGTATTTATATACTAAGACAATTCCTATGCGTACGCAATTTAAGCAAGGGTGATGTGACAAGAACAGCGTTAGCATCAACTCAAAGGGTATTTCGCCGTATTTTATTTAACCACTATAAAAACAACGCATTATATCTGGCTTCATTGTTCTTCTTGTCCACCTGAAAACATTTACTCTTCTTGATTATTTATCTCTGGCTGACATTAATCTCCAGGTGGTACATTATACGTCCGATCATTCATGCTCCCCGTGGTTTTGTCCTGACTCAGTTTTACACTCTTTACAGGAACCATCGTCGCTCATGATGGCCTAATTATCAGTATTAGAATGTACCGCTGTAGATAAAGAATCTTCGCGATACAACATTTTCGTATCAACAGCAGGTGCTTATGTTCCCCCAATGTAAATTTTCACGCGCGTTTTTGCATCCGCGTTACTGGCTCACATGGTTTGGTGTCGGTGTGCTCTGGTTACTGGTGCAACTCCCCTACCCGGTTTTGTGCTTTCTGGGCACTCGCACCGGTACGCTTGCACGCCCGTTTTTAAAACGTCGTGAATCTATTGCACGTAAAAATCTCGAACTCTGTTTCCCGAATTTATCCCAGCAAGAGAGAGATAAACTGGTTGAAGAAAACTTTCGCTCACTCGGGATGGCTTTGCTTGAAACAGGTATGGCCTGGTTTTGGCCTGACAGCCGGGTACGTAAATGGTTTGACGTTGAAGGGCTGGATAACCTGAAACGTGCTCAAACTCAAAACCGTGGCGTGATGGTAGTAGGCGTACACTTTATGTCGCTGGAGCTGGGTGGTCGCGTAATGGGACTTTGCCAACCGATGATGGCAACCTATCGCCCACACAACAATAAGTTAATGGAGTGGATACAAACTCGTGGACGTATGCGCTCAAACAAAGCCATGATCGGCAGAAATAATCTGCGAGGCATTGTCGGTGCACTGAAAAAAGGAGAGGCCGTATGGTTTGCTCCCGATCAGGATTATGGTCGCAAAGGAAGTTCATTCGCCCCATTCTTCGCGGTGAAAGATGTAGCAACGACCAATGGTACCTATGTACTGTCACGGTTGTCCGGTGCCGCAATGCTGACTGTCACGATGGTGAGAAAAACGGATAACTCCGGTTACCGTCTGTTTATTACGCCAGAGATGGAAGGCTACCCGGCTGATGAGAACCTGGCGGCGGCTTATATGAACAAGATTATCGAAAAAGAGATCATGCGAGCACCCGAGCAGTATCTCTGGATCCACCGTCGTTTCAAAACAAGGCCCATGGGCGAAGCTTCGTTATATATCTAAAAAGAAAGGCCGTTCGGCCTTTCTTTTTTTCTGCGACGGAATTACCTGACACCCCATTTGTTCTGTAATTCAGACACCCGCTGGCTATATTCGCGGGAAAGACAGGCAGGCTTATCCTGCTCTTTCCAGCACTCGTTGCGTCCTTTTATCCAACCGCGCTGCTCCGCTTTCAACATCGGATCATTCTTCGATTTAACCAGCGCCTGCTGGTATACAGCATTCAACTTCACATCCATCGCGGAAAGTGACGGGCTGTGGCAAATAATCTCTTCCATGCTTCCCTTGTCGACTGCAGAACATGAAAAGGTCGGGCCAGCATTAGATGATTTTTTTACCGGAGCATAACTCTTATTATCTTCCGGCAGACAGACCCCGTGTTTACGATTAGGACCAGTCCAGGAAACATCCGGGTTCCCGTCATCTTTACGGGAAATGGAGACGGTATTTTTACCGCTTTTTGCCTCCCAGTAATTTTCATTGAATGTTTTAACGATCGCTTTTTCGCCGTTAATCCAAACATTACCTGTACCGTCACTATTCACGCCACCAATACTTGCACAGCTGAAATTCAGTGCCAGCGGAGCCGCTGCCATCGACGTCAGTGGCGTAATAATGAGTGCTAACATCATTAGTCTGGTCATATCTAACCTTTCTTATCGAAATTTTCGCAAAAAATATCCGCATTTATATCATGGGGATATGAGAATTATCTGAGTAAACATTGCGTCGCCCAATAGCAATTCATTACAGATAGAAATCAAACTGTCGCCGAATCACGACACTCGTAAGTTACTAAAATTAAATAAAAAAATGCCTCTTGTCTCACCTCATTTTTAGGCGTACATTAGCGCCGTCTGGAGCATTAAAGCTCAGAATTCTGAGGTGATGCAGCGTAGAAAACGAGGGGTATTCTCTGGTTTGCTCACAGTGGCATCAGCTCTCTGTCAGGTAAGTGTATGTTCATTTAGGCGTACTTTTGGTACGCGGAGAGATGAAAAGTGAAATATTTCTTTATGGGCATTTCATTTATGGTCATCGTTTGGGCCGGTACTTTTGCCCTGATGATCTAAATAAAAAGATGCAGCAAAAAAACAGGAGCCATCAGGCTCCTGTTTGCTTTTGTATCTGAACGATCTTTAGTCAGCGTTTTCAGTTGCTGATTTCGTACCGGCAGGCAGTAAGCCATCCGCACGGAACATCGCTTTAATTCCTCTGATCGCCTGGCGAATACGATCTCGGTTTTCAATCAATGCAAAACGCACGTGAGTATCGCCATAGTCGCCAAAGCCAATCCCCGGCGAAACACATACTTTTGCTTCGTTCAGTAGTTTCTTGGCAAATTCCAGTGACCCCATAGCGGCATATTGCTCCGGGATTTTCGCCCAGACGTACATCGACGCTTTTGGCATTTCTACCATCCAGCCAGCTTCGTGCAGCCCTTTGACCAGTACGTCACGGCGCCGCTTATACTGCTCAGCGATATCCCGCACACACTGCTGGTCGCCTTCCAGCGCAGCAATCGCCGCAACCTGTAATGGCGTGAACGTGCCGTAATCGTGATAGCTCTTAATGCGTGCCAGCGCGTTAACCAGCGTTTTGTTGCCAACCATAAAACCAATGCGCCAGCCCGCCATGTTATAGCTTTTCGACAAAGTGAAAAACTCAACCGCTACGTCACGCGCCCCCGGAACCTGCATGATAGACGGCGCTTTCCAGCCATCATAAACAATATCAGCATAGGCCAGGTCGTGAACCACCAGCACGTCGTAACGTTTAGCCAGTGCAACCACTTTTTCGAAGAACTCCAGCTCCACGCATTGCGCAGTCGGGTTGGACGGGAAACCCAGAATCATCATCTTCGGTTTCGGGTAGCTTTCGCGGATCGCACGCTCCAGCTCATTAAAGAAGTCGACCCCTTCCACCAACGGCACAGAACGCACCTGTGCTCCGGCAATCACAGCACCATAAATATGGATTGGGTAACTTGGGTTTGGTACCAGAACTGTATCACCGTGATCCAGTGTCGCCAGCATAAGATGCGCCAGCCCTTCTTTGGAGCCAATGGTCACAATGGCTTCGGACTCAGGATCGATATCAACGTCATAGCGTTCCTGATACCAGCGGGAAATCGCCCGACGCAGCCGTGGAATACCGCGAGAAGTTGAATAACCGTGCGTATCCGGGCGCTGAGCCACGGTGCACAATTTTTCGACAATGTGAGGAGGCGTAGCCCCATCCGGATTCCCCATGCTGAAATCGATAATATCTTCGCCACGCCGACGCGCAGCCATCTTCAGTTCAGCAGTGATGTTGAAAACGTAAGGGGGAAGGCGATCAATACGCGTAAAGCGACGTTCAGGGCGGGAGTCAGCCATAATATCCTCAGGATTAACGTTAGCGCCCGGACCGTCCGAGCGACGCTGCCACGATGGTGGCACGTTTAGAAAATAGCCTGAATAAATTCCATCTGTCGAGAGGCAAACAAAAATATTTTTTACTGACGTAAAAGAGGAACTGAAAAAATAAAAAGGGAAATGGACAGTTTTGACTGATTGACAAAATCACCATCCATTAACATTTTGATGTTATAAATTTTACCTCGTAAATCAACCAATCCTCGATATGTATTGTAAACTCACCTCTTCTTTACAATCCCCTTTTAATACTATGGTTTTTCCTCATTAGACGGGTCTTACGGGTATGCTGGTCATCCAGCCTCAGGTTACCTATCATAGAGGTTTAATCCTTTCGCAAGAGTCACCCGTGCACGAAATATTCAATATGCTGCTGGCGGTCTTTGATCGGGCAGCGCTGATGCTGTTTTGTCTGTTTTTCCTGATTCGTATCCGCCTGTTCCGCGAACTGTTGCACAAGTCTGCACACTCCCCGAAAGAGCTACTCGCCGTTACCGCGATTTTCTCCATGTTTGCTCTGTTCAGTACCTGGTCCGGCGTACCGGTAGAAGGTTCTCTGGTTAACGTACGTATTATCGCTGTAATGTCAGGGGGGATTCTGTTCGGTCCGTGGGTCGGCATCATTACAGGTGTTATCGCGGGTATTCATCGCTACCTGATCGATATTGGCGGCGTAACCGCCCTTCCGTGCTTTATTACCAGTATTCTGGCGGGCTGTATTGCTGGCTGGATCAACCGTAAGATCCCCAAAGCGCAGCACTGGCGCGCAGGTATTTTAGGCGGGATGCTGTGCGAAACGCTGACTATGATCCTGGTCGTCGCATGGGCCCCCACCACCGAACTGGGGCTGGATATTGTCTCAAAAATCGGTATCCCAATGATCCTTGGCAGCGTCTGCATTGGCTTTATTGTCATGCTGGTACAAAGCGTTGAAGGAGAGAAAGAGGCCAGCGCCGCAAAGCAGGCCAAGCTGGCACTGGATATCGCTAACAAAACCCTGCCACTCTTTCGTCATGTGAACAGCGAATCGTTACGTCAGGTGTGCGAAATTATTCGCCATGACATTCATGCAGATGCGGTCGCAATTACCAATACCCAGCACGTTCTGGCCTACGTTGGTGTTGGGGAACTAAACTATCGCGACAATGATGATTTCGTCAGCCCCACCACTCAACAGGCGATAAATTACGGAAAAATCATCATAAAAAACAATGATGAAGCACATCGTACACCAGAAATACACTCCATGCTGGTGATCCCTTTATGGGAAAAAGGTGTTGTGACCGGCACGCTGAAGATCTACTACTGTCACGCTCACCAGATCACCTCCTCGTTGCAGGAGATGGCAATCGGTCTGTCGCAAATCATCTCCACTCAACTCGAAGTATCCCGTGCAGAGCAACTGCGCGAAATGGCAAATAAGGCAGAGCTACGGGCGTTGCAAAGTAAAATCAATCCCCATTTCCTGTTTAATGCGCTAAACGCTATTTCCTCATCCGTGCGGTTAAATCCGGACACCGCACGCCAGCTCATTTTTAATTTGTCACGTTATCTTCGCTATAATATTGAATTAAAAGACGATGAGCAGATTGATATCAAAAAAGAGCTGTATCAAATCAAAGATTACATCGCCATCGAACAGGCCCGTTTTGGCGACAAGCTGACTGTTATTTATGATATTGATGAAGAGGTCAGCTGCTATATCCCCAGCCTGCTGATTCAGCCGTTGGTAGAAAACGCCATCGTCCATGGCATTCAACCCTGCAAGGGGAAAGGCGTGGTTACTATCAGCGTCGCGGAGTGCGGTAATCGGGTCCGGATCGCCGTCAGGGATACAGGCCATGGTATTGATCCGAAAGTTATTGAACGGGTCGAATCCAACGAAATGCCGGGCAATAAAATTGGTCTGTTGAATGTACATCACCGCGTGAAGCTGCTCTACGGCGAAGGATTACATATCCGCCGCCTGGAACCAGGCACAGAAATAGCATTCTATGTGCCCAATCAACACTCGCCCGCCGCAGCACCGGCTACCTTATTGCTTTAACCAGGAGTGAAGTTGTGAAAGTCATCATTGTTGAAGATGAATTCCTGGCCCAACAGGAACTTAGCTGGCTGATAAAAGAGCACAGCCAGATGGAGATTGTCGGGACGTTTGACGATGGTCTGGACGTGCTGAAATATCTGCAGCATAACCGCGTCGACGCTATTTTTCTGGATATCAATATTCCCTCGCTGGATGGCGTACTACTTGCGCAAAATATCAGCCAGTTCGCGCATAAACCCTTTATTGTGTTTATTACCGCCTGGAAAGAGCATGCCGTTGAAGCGTTTGAGCTTGAAGCGTTTGACTACATTCTGAAACCATACCAGGAATCGCGGATCGTTGGCATGCTACAAAAGCTGGAGGCGGCCTGGCAGCAACAGCAAGCAGGTACGACGCTCACCAGTCCCGTAACACGTGAAAATGACACGATCAACCTGATCAAAGATGAGCGGATCATCGTGACTCCAATCAACGACATTTATTACGCTGAAGCCCATGAAAAGATGACCTTTGTCTATACACGGCGCGAATCGTATGTCATGCCGATGAACATCACCGAATTTTGCAGCAAACTGCCCGCTTCACATTTTTTCCGCTGTCACCGTTCCTTCTGCGTAAACCTCAACAAAATTCGCGAGATCGAACCGTGGTTCAATAACACCTACATTCTGCGGTTAAAAGATCTGGAATTTGAAATCCCGGTCAGTCGGAGTAAAGTGAAAGAGTTCAGACAGTTAATGCATTTATAGCGCTTATCCTACAGAGATAGAGTGATGAAAGAACCAGGCTTGCCCGCAGACCAACAGTTTTTTGCCGATCTGTTCAGCGGCCTGGTGTTAAACCCACAGCGGTTGGGTCGCGTGTGGTTTGCCACTCAGCCAGCCAATTTACCGACCAGCAGTTTGTGCATTGACCTCCCGCGCCTCGATATCGTGCTACGTGGGGAGTACAGCAATCAACTGGAAAAAAAACAGCACAGTCTGCCGGAAGGCGACATGTTGTTTATCCCTGCCAGAGCGGCCAATTTACCCGGAAGCGATAAACCGGTTATGTTGTTGAGTCTGGTGTTTTCTCCGGCGTGGCTGGGGTTGTCTTTTTACGACAACCGCACCGCCTCACATTTGCGTCCGATTCGCCGCATTGAGTTGCCACATCCACAGCGTGGTGAAGGTGATGCAATGCTTACTGCATTAACCCATTTGAGCCGCTCTCCTCAGGCACAGGATATCATTCAGCCCCTGGTGCTCAGCTTGCTGCATCTGTGCCGAAGCGTGGTCAATACCCACCCGGACACACAGCGACCGCGCTCAGAATTTCTCTATCACAGCATGTGTAACTGGGTACAGGACAACTATACTCAACAGTTGACCCGGGAAAGCGTGGCACAATTTTTCAACATCACTCCGAATCACTTATCCAAGCTGTTTACCCAGCACGGCACGATGGGATTTGTCGAGTATCTCCGCTGGGTCAGAATGGCGAAGGCACGCATCATCTTACAGAAGTATCATCTGCCGATTAGCGAAGTGGCACAGAGGTGCGGATATCATGACAGTGACTATTTTTGCCGCCTGTTCCGGCGTCAGTTTGGCATAACTCCAGGAGAATACAGCGCGCGTTTTCAGTAGTTCGGGTACGAATTAAATGTTGAAAGAAGTTCACTGTACAATTCTGCTAATAAAATCAGCAACCAGATCTCTGGCAATTTCCGCGTTCCTGCAGTCAAAGTTTTCCCCGTAAGGATCACTAAAGCCATGGTGGCTGTTGAGTATATGGCATGTAACGGATGCTTTGTCGCTCAGTTGACGTTGTACTAAAACCGGATCAAAAGACTGTTCAAACTCAGCAAAAATAACCAAACAAGGACAAGGTGGAATAATATCAGCATAGTCCCTGATGCGAGAGCCATAGTAACAAACAACGCCATCACACAATTTACTGTCAACAGATAACCAGGCAATTGTGGCCCCCACGCTGAAGCCTATTACTATGATTTTCCTGTAGCATGGGCGAATCGCACCGAGCAAAGAAACGACTCCTGAAGGATTAAACCCAGAATGGTTTATAAAGTATCTGTAAGCTTCATCTTGTTGTGAGTATAAAAAAGGTGCTTTATTTTCCAGTAGAGAGGGGCAATAAACATCAAATCCTTTGTTATGATACTCATTACATACCTTTTTTATATGATCGTTAACACCATATATCTCATGCAAAACAACGATGGCATTTTTTTGTTTTTTAATGAATTTTAACATTACCCCTCACTACCTATTCTTAGCTAAAGATTCTCAACTGCAGTTTAAAGTCGGGTATTGGGTGAGATTTCAGCATGGCTTGTCAGATGTAAATACATTTTCCCAGTCATAATCACCTGATTCTTCATATGAGTGTGGCCAGTGACGACACCACTCTGGGACGTTTGGAATTTCGACTCTATCAATACCCGGTATATAAGGTTTGATATCCAGTATCGGAGAACCATTAAAAGCATCCAGCCATGCTAAACCAATGACTCCTTTATCATGATCTATATATGTCACTTGTGAACAATCGAGTGCGACAGGGTTTGGACGATAAGGAGACCGTGTTGCAAATGTTCCTAATACATCAGGACCATTTTTATAGGGCTGATGCTCTGTCATTTTACTTCGGTCCATAGGATTGTCACAGGAGGATAGCCACCATAGGACCTGTATGTGACTAAACCCATCAAGGCCAACGAGGGCAGGAATATACTTATGTTCCAGTACCAACTCCACTGTGCCATTTTCAATGCTGATGACTCCAATTGTATCCAATCTAAGGTTTGCCATATCAACCTCCATTTTTAGCATTGGTTTACGAAAACATCACAACATCCATACCCATAGTGGCAGTACTTTTTTTATACTTAAAGGACTTTTTTCGAGATCGTTTAGCTTTTGATCCATATCTTTTTACCCAGGTTATGTAAGCACAATCATTCAACTTTATTTTGACGAATTTCAGGAATTTATTGGAAGATGCCATCAATAATGATGGCAAAAAGAAGAATTAGATGCATAGCTAACATCAGCATGTCATGCTTTCATAAAAATAATCAGTTGAGGATGTCGTCAGTAATTTTTCTTTAGAGTAGCTTTGTAAGTCATTGCTTGTTATAACCACTACGACCAGTTGAGGAAATGGAAGATAAGAATGAATAATATCAATTGTGTTTTGGAAAATTATCTCAATACATACAGCACATTGCTTACAAAAATATTTCTTGTACTCCTTCTGATACTTTGGTTCCGCACTTTTCTATTAAGACGAAGAAAAAAACAAAGTTCTGTAGCTGCAATCGCGGCAGCCGACGCCAGAGAGCGTTACCAGTGGCGTTATTTTCGATGGTCATTACAATCAATACAGATCGCATTCTATCTGTATCTTACTTGGTCAATAATCAAGTATCTATTGACATGATTAATCCATCTATTAATGGATATGATGAGAATCAGACACTGCAATGCTTGCAGTGTTGTTAACCAATACCGTAAACAGCCAATGTAATTTTGGCTGTTTACGGTTTGTTCATAAACGATACTGATGAAAAACCACTAAAAATAGTGACTGGCTCTATTTTGTACCTTCACTTTGGTTCTCTGAACGCTCTATCTCACGATACCAGCGTGGATGGTGCTTCTTCGCCCAACGTCGGCTGACTTTTCCTTCGATCATGCCTTCTATAGATCCTTTCACCCAAAATGCCATATACATGTGGATTAGAATAGCGTGGATCAGAACGATAGCTGCAGTAGCGTGAATAAGTAAGCTCCAGCGAACAACGTTAATCGGGAAATAGTGGGCAAAGTAGGGCCGCCAGATAATAACCCCAGTGGCCAACAGCACAAAGATCAGACTCATTATGCTCCAGAACATCATTTTCTGACCGGCATTATATTTGCCGACATCAGCGACTTTATGTTCATTCCCCTTCAGCACTTCAACAATACCTTTAATCCAGGGAAGATCCTGTTTATCGGGGATGTTGTGATGTACAAAGCGAACGAACATAAACATCAGCACGATAAAAATCACCACTCCAAAGAATGGATGCAGGATCCTGCCCATTTGCGGCGTACCAAAGGTTTCGGTGAGCCATTGCAACGTCGGGAAAAACAGCGCAACACCAGAGAGTGATACCAGGAAGAAGCTAATTACTACCGTCCAGTGGCAGGCACGGTCGATAAATTTAGTACGAAGTATCATTTTGCTTTTACTCATGACCACTATCCTCCTCATCATCAGCCTCTTTGTTCGGTCCGACACCTATGTAGTGGTAAATCAGTCCAGCAAAAGTGGCGATAAATCCAGCAGCGGAGAGTGGTTTGAGAATACCTTTCCAAAGGTTCACCGGCGCGGCAATTTTCGGGTCATCCGGCAGATTGTGGTAGAGCGAAGGATGGTCTGCATGGTGCAGAACGTACATCACATGAGTGCCGCCCACGGATTGTGGGTTGTATACCCCCGCCTGGGCATAACCACGTTTTTTAAGCTGCATCACGCGGGTTTCTGCCACATTGAGCATCTCTTTTTTGGTACCAAACTGGATAGCGCCGGTTGGACAGGTTTTCACGCAGGCTGGCTCCTGACCGACACTAACCCTGTCGACACACAGTGTGCATTTGTAGACGCGATTATCCTCTGGATTGAGTCGCGGAATGTTAAACGGGCAGCCGGCAATGCAGTAGCCGCAACCAATACAGTGCTCAGACTGAAAGTCGACAATTCCGTTAGCATACTGAATGATAGCTCCGGCAGACGGACATGCTTTCAGGCATCCTGGATCCTCGCAATGCATACAACCATCTTTGCGAATCAACCATTCCAGCTTGTCGTTATGAGTGGTTTCGCTAAAGCGCATCACCGTCCATGACTTGGCGCTGAGATCAGTTGGATTGTCATAGACGCCGTTGCAATAGCCCACTTCATCGCGGATATCGTTCCATTCTGAGCAGGCTACCTGACAGCCTTTGCAGCCAATGCAGGTGGTGACATCAATTAATTTTGCTACTTCTGCACGGTAATCGCGTGCGTGCGGCGGCGGCGTGATGCTATTGGTCGCCGAGCGTTTGATAATATCTTGTGATTGCATAGCCATGAGTTCTTTCCCTTATGCCCTCTCGATGTTGACCAGAAACGCTTTATATTCCGGCGTTTGCGAGTTGGCATCGCCAACAGATGGCGTTAACGTGTTGGCGAGGAAACCTTTGCGCGTTGCACCTTCAAATCCCCAGTGGCAAGGGATACCAACGGTATCGACCTGCTTACCATCTATCGTCAGCGTTTGCAGGCGTTTAGTTACCACCGCCTTCGCTTTGATAAAGCCTCGTTTTGACATCACTTTCACAGTATCACCCGCTGCAATGCCTTTTTTGCTCGCCAGCGTTTCACCAATTTCGATGAACTGGTCAGGTTGGGCGATAGCATTCAGCAATGCATGCTTGGTCCAGTGGCGGAAAAGTTCAGTAATGGAATAAGTCGTGGCGACATACGGGAAGGCGTCAGCTTTACCCATATTGTCAATATCGCCACGGTAGATACGCGCAACCGGGCTGGAGATAACCTCAGGATGCAGCGGATTGGTGCCAATAGGTGACTCAATGGGTTCGTAATGTTCCGGGAACGGCCCATCGTTCATTTTGTCTATAGAAAACAGACGCGCGACGCCTTCCTGATTCATAATAAACGGCCCGACATTGCTGCCCGGTTCGGCCTGACTGTAATCGGCAACGTCCATACCTGCCCACTTTTTGCCATCCCAGTGCAGCAACGTACGCTTTGCATCCCACGGTTTTCCAGCGGGATCGGCAGACGCACGGTTGTAAAGAATACGGCGGTTCGCTGGCCACGACCATGCCCAGCCAGGGGTACAGCCCAAACCATATGGATCGCTGTTATCACGGTTAGCCATCTGGTTGCCCTGCTCCGTCCAGCTTCCGCAGTACACCCAGCAGAAACTACTGGTAGAGCCATCATCGCGAAGCTGCGCAAAGCTGCTGAGCTGCTGGCCTTTTTTAGCGATGAGTTGCCCTTTATCATCATAGAGATCCTGAAGTGCCATCCCATTTCCCTCGCGGGCAACTTCTTCCGGATGCGGGTCGTACGGATCTTTATAGTCCCAGCTCATGTTCAGCAACGGTTCGGGATTGGCTCCGCCCTCTTGCTGATAAAGTTCACGCAAGCGCATAAACAGGCGCCCGAGGATTTTTGCATCATGCAATGCTTCGCCAGGCGGCTCTGCTGCCGCCCAGTGCCACTGTAGCCAGCGCCCGGAGTTGGCAATAGAACCGTCCTCCTCCGCAAAGCAGGATGATGGCAACCGGAAGACTTCAGTCTGGATATCTTCCGGCTTCACGTCATTCATCTCACCGTGATGCTGCCAGAAGTTCGACGATTCGGTCGCCAGTGGGTCGATAACCACCATATATTTCAGTTTCGCAAGCGCACGGGAGGATTTGTTTTTATCAGGAAACGCTGCCAGCGGGTTGAAACCTTGTACGATGTAGCCGTTAATCTTGCCTTCCAGCATCAGCTCAGCCTGGGTCATCACGTCATATAGACGATCCCATTTCGGTAGCCAGTCATAGCCCCAGTTATTCTCAGCAGTAGCGCGATCGCCCCAGAAACTTTTCATCATGCTGACGAAGAATTTTGGTGTATTTTTCCAGTAATTCACTTCATTCACGCCAAGCGCAGGCGGGGTAACCTGCGAGATATAGGTCTGGTAGTCAGGTTGTTTTTCGGAAGGCAGCGGCATATAGCCAGGAAGGTTAGTCGAGAGCAAACCGAGGTCGGTGTAACCCTGAATATTCGAGTGGCCGCGCAAAGCGTTGACACCGCCGCCCGCCATACCGATATTGCCCAGCAACAACTGAAGCATCGCTGCTGCGCGGATAATTTGCGCTCCGGCGGAATGGTGCGTCCAGCCCAACGCATACAGGATTGTCGCGGTGCGATTCGGAACGCTGGTACTGGCGAGGATTTCACAGATTCGGTTGAAATCTGCCACCGACGTACCGCACAGTCGGTTAACCATTTCAGGTGTGTAGCGGTCGACGTGATTTTTCAGCAAATTCCACACGCTGCGTGGGTGAGTCAGCGTTTCATCGCGCAGGGCATTGCCCTGTTCATCCAGTTGATAGAACCAGCTGGATTTGTCGTACTGCCTTTTTTTCGCATCATAGCCGCTAAAAAGGCCATCGTTGAACTGATAGTCATCGCGGATGAGCAAACTGGCGTTGGTGTAGTGCCGCACATACTCATGTTGCACGCGATCATTTTCCAGCAGATAACGAATCACGCCAAGCAGGAATGCAGTGTCGGACCCTGCACGGATCGGCGCATAAAGATCGGCAATAGCGGCGCTACGGTTAAAGCGTGGGTCAACCACCACGACCGTAGCGTCGTTTTTAGTTTGTGCTTCTATCACCCATTTAAAACCAACCGGATGTGCTTCGGCCGCGTTGCCCCCCATAATCAGCACCACGTTGGCATTTTTAATATCGACCCAGTTATTGGTCATCGCCCCACGACCAAAGGTCGGTGCCAACGCAGACACGGTTGGGCCGTGGCACAGCCGGGCCTGGCAATCGATAGCCACCATTCCCAGGCTACGGGTAAATTTGCCGTCGAGAATTCCGGTTTCATTACTTGCCGCCGAGGAGCACAACATACCGGTTGTGGTCCAGCGGTTAACGGTCACACCCTGGGGGTTTTTCTCAATAAAGTTTGCGTCACGGTCATCTTTCATTAATCGAGCAATTCGATTAATCGCATCTTCCCAGCTGATTCGCTGCCATTTATCAGAGCCCGGTGCACGATATTCAGGATACTGCAGGCGCGTTTCGCTATGAATATAATCCAGAACGCCCGCACCTTTCGGGCACAAGGAGCCGCGACTTACAGGATGATCCGGATCGCCCTCAATATGGTAGATGCTTTCTTTGACATTTTTGGCCGTATCGCCAAGGCTGTACATCAACATGCCGCAGCCCACTGAACAGTATGTACAGTTATTCCGCGTCTCTTTTGCTTTTAAGAGTTTATATTGACGGGTTTCCGCGTGAACGGAAAAAGATGATAAAAATCCGAGGGATGCAACAGTGGTTCCTGCCATACCGCCCGCGCAGATTCGAAAGAACTGCCTCCGGCTTAACTCCATGTGTCCTCCAGCTTAAACTTAAGACATGAAAAGGGATGATTATTATAAGGTTAATATGCCGTATAGACCATTGTTATTATATGGTTATAACAAGCAAGAGAAGCCACTATCGGCGGTAGAATGGAAATGGTTTACTGCGTTTGGGTATCTGAAAGGCGGAAATGTGATCAATGGGTCGTTAAACGCTATTTCATGTGCCACTGCCTGCTGAATCCGGCCTGCAAACGTACCCGTCTGTAGACCGGATTCGACGTCGTTTGCGTCTCTACCCGGCATTTATCACAAACTCAAAACGTCAATTCGGCCTCCAGCAAGGCCAGAATGCTTTCGGCATCTTGCGCTGCAAGCAGTGACTGGCGAAACTGCTTATTTACCAGCTTGCGCGCCAGCTGCGAAAAGACCTTCACGTGGTTAATACCCTCATCGGCTCCCAGCGTTAGCATGATCACCAGTTCAACGTCCCCCATCTCCGACTGCCAGTCGACCGGCTGCGCAAGCCGGACAATGCTGATGCTGGAGTGACGGATCCACTGGGATTTTGTATGTGGAATAGCCACGCCAAAACCAACGGCGGTCGTGACAATCTCTTCCCGCTGCCAGACATCCTCTTCAAGCTCAAACGGGTGTTCCGTTCGCCCATTTACGCCGAGATTGCCGCACAGGAACTGAATCGCCTGTTCTTTATTGCTCAGTGGTTCGCCTACAAAAATGTTCTCCAGCGCCAGCAACGGACGGACATCTTTTTGCGGTGCAAACTGATTCAGCAACGCTTCGATCTCCTGCGCGCTGCGACATTCGCAGGCCCGCAAAGCGAGCTCCCGGCACGCCTGGCTGTCCAGTTCACGTAGCTGGCTTTTCACGGCCGGAATACGCGGGCTACTCATACTCAATTCGTCGAGTCCTAAACCCAGCAACAGCGGTAAATAGCGCCCTTCTCCGCCTAGCTCACCACAGATCCCCACCCATTTGCCGCGATCGTGCGCCACGCTGACGATTTGCTGCAGCATCCGCAGAAACGACGGCGTAATCGGGTTATACAGCGGCGAAACTCGCGGGTTATTACGATCGACCGCGTACAGATACTGGGTCATGTCGTTTGAGCCGATGCTGAAGAAATCGACTTCGTCACAGAAGTGATCGATGATGTAACACACTGACGGCACTTCAACCATAATCCCCAACGGAATGGCCGGGGCATGGCGTAATCCCTCAAGTTTCAACTCAGCTATCGCTTTTTGCAGTTCACTTTTCACCCACAGGATCTGGTCAAGACTGTGCACCATCGGAATCATCAGTTGCGCGTTACCAAAGGCCGCTGCACGAAAAATGGCGCGTAGTTGAGTACGGAACAATCCGGCAAATTCGGGATAAATTCGCACCGCGCGATAACCAAGGAACGGATTGTCTTCCTGAGGAATATTGAGATAACGGATATTTTTATCGCCACCAATATCCATGGTGCGAAAAATGACCGGTTTGTCGCCAGCGGCCAGTAACACCTGCTGGTAGGCTTCAAACTGCTCCTGCTCGTCAGGCGCGCTGTCTCTGTCCATAAACAGCATTTCAGTACGAAACAGCCCAATACCCTCCGCACCATTAGCAAACGCTCCTGGCGCTTCCAGCGCAGTACCGATATTCGCTGCGACATCAATGCGCTGATTATCTTTGGTGAACGCAGGCTGTGCGGCATCAAGCGCCTGCCTCCGCTGGCATTCATCCGCCAGCTTTTGTGCAATCCCATAATACCCACGCACAGCATCGTTTGGGTTAATCGCCAGTACACCGCAGCGGGCATCCAGTACCGCATGCTGACCCGTATAGCGGCTAATCGCCTCCAGAGGCAGGCCGCTGAGCACAGGGATCGCCGACGCGCGAGCCAGAATCAGGGTATGCGATGTGCGGCCCGTTTTCTCAAGGATCATGCCGGACAGATGCTGCAAATTGAGGCTTAAAAACTGACTGGGGGTCAGGTCTTCGGCAATCAGTATTGTCGGTTGTTCCAAAATCAGTGCATTACGCGGACGTCTTTCGGGCCAGGTGATGTGCAGCAACTGCTCGCTGATATCACGGATATCGCTGACCCGTTCACGCAGGTAGTCATTGCCGGAGGCTGACAGCTTGTCACACACCTGTTCCATATTGGCGATAATCGCCGCACCTAATCCCAGATGCTGCTCAAGCATCAGGCGACGGATATTGCCGGCAAAACCATCATCCTGAATCAAGGACAGGTGTGCGCTCAGTATGGTTTTACTCTCACCGTCACGCTCTCGCAGCTGCTGATTAAGCTGTTCAGCCAGCGTCACCAGGCTATGCTCCAGCCGGGTATTATCCTCCGCGCTCGCCGCTATTGCCCGATAGACTTCCAGATTATCGCGCTGCCAAAGTGTTAACGAACCAGCCCCTACGCCACCAGCCAGCACATTGCCATACAGCAAATCCGGGTTAAGGCGAATCAGCGAACGTGGCAACGGATGAGCTGCCAGCTCTGAGAACGTGGGCTGGACACTGTCACTGTCAATAAACCGGTGCTGGAGATACTCTTCCAGCGCCCGCCTGGCCTGTTCTTCATCGCTACCGGTGATGGTTAAACTGCAACTGTCGTTAAACAGCGTTCCGGTGCCAATCAGTGCCAGCGAACTTTTCGCATCTGCCCGGGTATTCTGGCGATGATTGATAAATATCACCTCACTTTGCCACTGGCTACAGTGCTCTTTTAGCTCCCATGCCGGACGTGCATGCAGGCCATTGGGTAACGGGCAAAAAAATTGAATCGTGAGCATAACAACTCCTGGTTAGCGCAAAATCAGCACCTGAAATCCGTCAGATGAACAACGGTTTCGCGCGTAAGATGTGAAATAAGAGCCGACAGCAGTTGTTGCGTTTGGCTGATGTCACGGCAATCTGCAATCGACGCAGCGCAGTGCCCATGGCGTGTAGCTGGCCCCAGCACAACCGTCGGGATCCCTGTGCCGCTGACATGAACAGCCCCACCGTCGGTGCCACCGTTACTGAACATATCTAGCTGTAGCGGTATACCCGTTTCATAAGCGACGTTTTCAACCCATGCTGTCAGTTTTGGTGGGGCAATAAGTGACTTATCGCTCAGCACCAGCATCGGCCCTTTGCCGAGCTGTCGATGATTCGCCGCACCATAATCAAAGTTTTTTGCCCAGCAGGCCGTGTCCAGCACAATGGCTATGTCCGGTGCAACCGCACGCGCCGCCGTTTGCCCTCCACGTAACCCAACCTCTTCACTGGAGCTGGCCACCAGCCAGACTTCACAAGGCAGTTCAGCGCCATGCCATTCACGTAACAGCGCTATCAGCAGATAACACCCGAGCCGATCATCAAAGGCTTTTCCCATTACCCGCTGGTGTGGCAAAACCTGGAAAGTAGTGTCAAAAGTGACGCGATCGCCCGGACGGACGCCAGCCTGAATGACCTCGTCATATGAGCGCGCGCCAATATCCACCCGCATCGCGCTAACATCATTGCCACTACGTTCTCCGTCAAGCAGCCCAGGGATTTTGCTCTCCTCTCGGGTGGTAATCCGCACCAGTTGCAGTTGCCTGGCCGCCATCCGCACATTTCCCACCGGTAAAACATCAATCGCCCCTTCGCTGGAGATACTGCGTACAACAAATCCCACTTCATCCATATGCGCGCAAATCATCACTTTCGGACCTGTCGATTCATTGAGTCGAATCAGTACCGAGCCAAGGCCATCAAAGCGCACCTCTTTATGCAGACGATCAGCCTCATCAAGTAAGATCTGACGAACCTCTTGTTCTGAAGACGCGATGGCATCCGCCTCACTCAGCGCTTTCAGCAGCGATAAATCCATTACGCCTCTCCCGTATGTAACAATGTTTTCGACATGCTGTAGAGCACCTCACCGCCGTCTGGCGTAACCAGCACAACATCCTCAATACGCACTCCCCCTTGCCCCGGCAGGTAGATACCCGGCTCAACGGTAAGCAACATGCCAACCGCCAGTGAAGTCGTATCTGTCGGGGAGAAGCGAGGGTTTTCATGGACCTCAATACCGATAGCGTGTCCGGTGTTATGGCCAAAGTAATCACCATACCCCGCGTCGGTAATGACCTGGCGAGCGGCGGCATCCACCTCATGGCAGCGCACTCCTGGGCGAATTGCCGCCACCGCTGCACGGTGTGCGGCCAGAACAATTTGATAAACGGGAAACAGAGCGCTTTCTTCTGCCGGTCCCGCACCAGGGACGCGAAACGTTCGCGTCATATCCGAACAATATCCCTGGTACTGTGCGCCAAAATCCAGCGTGATAAATTCGCCCGCTTCGACAAGCTTGTCGCTGGCTTTTCCATGTGGCAACGCGCCGCGCCAACCGCTGGCGACAATGGTGTCAAAAGAGGCCTTTTCCGCACCAAGTGTGCGCATATACCATTCCAGCTCAGCGGCAATGGCTCGTTCACTGAGGCCTGGCTGAATAAAACGACGAATGTGTTCAGCACCGAGATCGGCAATCCGGCAGGCCTCGCGGATACAGGCAATCTCCTGTGTCGTTTTAACCTGCCGAAGAACATCCGGTACCACGCTCACCAGTCGGGCGCGCAATTTACCTGACCACACGTGCGCCGTTTGCCAGCTAACCTGCTCTCCTTCGAAGCCCAGCGTATCCAGGTTTTCGTCATCAATGATTTGATTCACCCGCGAATACAGCGTCTGCGCCCCATCCAGTAAATGGAGCTGGTAGCCACATGTACGCGCCGCGATATCGGTGTAGTAACGGGAATCCACCAGAATATGTGCTTTTTTATGGCTGATAAGCACAAACCCAGAACTGCTGGAGATACCCAGATGCGGCTGTTTATTCTGCCGCGATGAAAGCAGCACGGCGTCCAACCTTTGCGCCGTTAGCCATTCGCGCAATGAGGCAAGTAAACTCATGATGACAATCCTTATATTCAGAGGCTTTCAATCAGCAGTTTGCCTTTGCGATACATCATGTGGCGCAGGAACACGACCATTAGCGCCGTAATAACCGCCCCTAATAAGATCCCCGCCATATAGACGCCGAGATTAGTAACCAGAGGCCATGCCCAGATGGCGGATTCAGGGAACCACTGTACCGCGCCCAGCCAGACAGCAGCCGTCGAGCCGACAATTGCTCCAACCATATATGAAGGGATCGCCGTAATAGGGCTTTCCAGCGCAAAGGGGATCGCGCCTTCGCTAATGCCCATAAACGCAAGGAACATCGCCGTTTTCCCCTGCGGGTAAAGCTGCGCACTAAACAGTCGTTTACCGGTTAAACGGCGGTCGATAAGCGTTGCCAGCCCAAGACCAATAGGTGGAATGACAATCGCAATAGAGCGTGCAGTCACCGGCAGGACGTGATCGGTGGTAAAGCTAAAGGCAACAAATCCTGCGGCCTTATTGATAGGGCCACCGAGGTCAATTGCAGTCGCTGCGGAGATGCCCATCGCATACATCAGCGTACCTTTCTCTCCCGCGGCCGTCAGCAGAGTACGGATACCACCGTTAATCCAACCTCCGAACGGGGTTATCACGTAATACATCGCCAGCATGACGAAAATGGCGGAGAGAATCGGCAGTAAAAAAGTGGTTTTGAATGCCAGCAGAAAATCAGGAAGCTGGATTTTCTGGTTCATCCACTTCACCAGATATCCGGCAACAATCGAGATAATCAGCGCTCCGATAAAGGTCGAAGGTACCGGAGCGGCCGTCGCCCATTGCAGAGTGGTTGGGTCAAAATTCAGCACCTGCGTGGGCTGAGTAGACATCAGCCCGCCGATGAATCCTGCCGGAAACGCCAGCTTACCGCCGATAGAGTTAGCAACGAACGCTGCAAACATGGGTATAGCAAAACCAAACAGCACGCCGCCAAAAGACTGTGACAGCCAGGCAAACTTCAGTAATGAAAGATTAAAATCGTCGAACTTCCCGCTATTCAGCGCATCCATGATGCCGGTATCAGCAGGAATTTTTAGCCAGCTATAGGCAATCAGTTGAGAGAAAGCGAGGATCACCCCACCCATGATTAACGTGGGTACCATACGCGAAATACCCGACATTACATGCTGCGGGAGTTCGCCCCAAAAGCTATTGCGGGAGGCCTGAGGATTTTTTATTACCGCTGCCGCACCAGATGCGCCAGGCACAACGGTTGCACTGCGTTTTTTAATGGCCATACGTGTTTCCCTTCGACAATTATTGTTGTTCTGCGGCAACCATTTCTTCGATCTCTTTAATGATGCCAGCAGCGTTTTTTATTGCGTCCTGCAAAGTAATTTCGTACACATCGCGTGTTTCAAACCGCTCGTTATCTTCCGGGGTGACGGCAACGGAGTGGATAATTAACGTCGCTTCGGCAATGTCCTGCGCCGTAAGGCGGTTTTGAATGCCATCTGCGCCCTGCGTTTCAATTTTCACTTCGTATCCCGCTTCAACCGCCGCTTCTTCCAGCGCCTGAGCTGCCATAAAGGTGTGAGCCAGCCCCATCGGGCATGCACAGACTGCAATCAGTTTTTTACTCATAACAGACTCCTTGTAATAGTTAACGAGTGAAATTATGGATGCAGGAAAGCAACGACCGTTACCAGATAAATAATGCTTCTACTGGATAAATAATCCCGCAATTCGGAAATGTGACGAGCGTCGGAATGGCTGGCAACAGACGAAAAAAAACCGCGTGATTAGCGCGGTTTCGCAGGGTATAGCAGTGTAGTTACAGAACATGCCCTAAAGTCTGGCGCAAATGCGCACCTGAGCCAAGCAGTCCTGGATTATCATGTACAATCAGATACACCGGAATGTCCTGAACATAGGATTTAAACCGCCCTTTATCTTCAAAGCCGCCGCGAAAACCAGACGCTTTAAAGAACTCGAGGAAACGCGGCACGATGCCACCGGCAATATAGACACCGCCAAAGGTGCCCAGCGTTAGTGCCAGATCGCCGCCAAATCGCCCCATAATGACGCAAAATAGCGACAGCGCGCGGCGACAGTCGATACAGGAATCGGCCAATGCACGTTCAGTGATATCTTTCGGCTGCAGGTTTTCCGGCAGGCGCCCATCTGACTTCACAATAGCGCGGTACAAATTCACCAGCCCAGGGCCGGACAGCACGCGTTCCGCTGAGACATGACCAATCTCCGCGCGCAGCACTTCCAGAATAATGCCTTCTTCTTCACTATTAGGGGCGAAATCCACATGCCCCCCTTCTCCCGGCAGGCTCACCCAGCGTTTATCCACGTGCACCAGATGCGCAACGCCTAAGCCAGTACCCGCACCATAGACCGCAATAGGTTTCCCTTCGACAGGCTCTGCACCACCAAACTGAATCAAGTGCTCTTTTTTCAACATGGGGATCGCCATCGATACAGCGGTGAAATCGTTGATGATTTCCAGATGACTGAAGCCAAGGTTCTTTTTCATTTCAGCAATAGAAAATGCCCAAGTATGGTTGGTCATTGCCACCCAGTCACCGGTGATCGGGCAGGCAATGGCAATACACCCGTCTTCAACGCTAACGCTATGCTCATCCAGGTAAACACGCACAACGGCTTCAAGGCTTGGGTAATCCAGCCCGGAATAGGTCTTTGCCTGCGAAATCTCACCACTGGCAATGTCACACAGAGCAAGACGCGCGTTAGTGCCGCCGACATCACCTACTAAAGCATATTTTGTCATTCTTCTACTGCTCCGCTAAAGTCAGAATAAATCTTTAGCACACTGTAAATTCATGGGGGCATAACAACAACGCCCCAAAGGCTGATGCCCGTGGAAAATCGATCCAGGTCACATAATTACTTTATCGTTTCAGCACCATTTGCAGCAATGCCACAAGGCAGGCTGTGCAAACTACCTCTATGACTCTGTTTGAAGGAATAGAAAATGCTCCATCCGCGTGCCAGAACGATGCTGTTATTATCAACCCCCGCGCTGATTATTGGCATCGCCTCCAGTCTGGTGTTGATCGCAGTAATGAAAGTGGCCTCTGTTTTACAGCAATTTTTATGGGAGCGTCTGCCCGTCAGTATTGGCATTGCCAATGACTCTCCGGTTTGGATCATCGGCATGCTTACGCTTACCGGGATAATGGTCGGCTTAGTGATTCGCTACAGCCAGGGTCATGCAGGCCCGGATCCGGCCTGTGAACCACTGATCGGTATGCCAGTATCAACTTCAGCACTGCCGGGCCTGTTGGCCGCACTGATCCTCGGCCTCGCGGGCGGGGTCAGTCTGGGGCCAGAGCATCCGATTATGACCGTGAATATCGCGCTGGCAGTGGCCATTGGCGTTCGGCTGTTTCCCCGTGTTGATAAGCTGGACTGGACCATTCTCGCTTCTGCTGGCACCATTGGCGCGCTGTTTGGCACCCCTGTCGCCGCAGCGCTGGTGTTCTCGCAAACATTGAACAACTCTAACGATGTACCCTTGTGGGATCGTCTGTTTGCACCATTGCTGGCCGCAGCAGCGGGATCACTGACAACCAGCCTGTTCTTTCATCCTCATTTTTCGTTGCCCATTGAACACTACTCACAGATGCATCTTACCGATATTTTTAGCGGTGCCATTGTCGCCGCCATTGCTATTGCGGCAGGTATGGTGGCGGTCTGGTGTTTGCCACGTTTGCACCAGTTGATGCATCAATTGAAACACCCGGTGCTGATCCTCGGTGTTGGGGGATTTATTCTTGGCATATTAGGCGTTATTGGTGGGCCACTTACTTTGTTTAAGGGGCTGGATGAGATGCAGCAAATGGCGTTTAGCCAGACTCTGGGTGCCTCAGACTATTTTATGCTCGCGGTGATTAAACTGGCCGCGCTGGTGGTTGCCGCCGCCAGCGGTTTTCGCGGTGGGCGTATTTTCCCGGCGGTATTCGTGGGTGTGGCGCTGGGACTTATGCTACACGCCCATGTTGAAACCGTACCGGCAGCAATCACCGTCTCCTGTGCCATTCTGGGGCTGGTCTTGGTTGTCACACGCGATGCCTGGCTGAGTCTGTTTATGGCCGCAGTGGTGGTGCCAGACACCACCCTGCTGCCGCTGTTGTGTATCGTTATGCTTCCCGCCTGGTTGCTGTTGGCAGGTAAACCGATGATGATCGCCAATCGCCCGGATAAATAGCTATCCGCCGTTACGGGCTTCCAGCGCACGGGTCACCGTGCGCAACAGTTCAGGCAGATCGGCTTTCGGCAACACCACTTCAATCAACGAAAGCCGTTGCGGTGATGCCAGCCGAGCCAGAACTTCCTCCAACTGTACAGCCTGCGCCACGCGCCAGCATTCCGCCTGACATTCCCGACTCAGAGCCTGCGGCACCTGCGTCCAGCTCCAGCCGGCAATATCGTTGTAACGCTGATTCGCCCCGTGAATAGCACGCTCTACGGTATAACCGTCGTTATTGAGCAGTAAAACAACGGGTGACTGACCCTCTCTGAGCATTGACCCCAGTTCCTGAATTGTCAGTTGCGCCGCACCATCACCAATAATCAGGATCACCCGGCGGTCCGGGCAAGCCATTTGTGCACCGAATGCGGCAGGTAAAGCATAGCCAATAGAGCCCCACAACGGTTGTACCAGCACCTCCGCCCCGGAAGGTAACGAGAGCGCCGCAGCACCAAATGCGGCAGTCCCCTGGTCTACGAGGATAATGTCGTCAGGTGCCAGATAATGCTGCACCGTATGCCAGAAGTTTTCCTGTGTCAGCGGCCCCCTTTCAACCGGAATACGATTAACAGGAGGACGTTCAGGTGGGAGAGAGAATGACAATTCCAGGCATAATTCTCGTAGCGTGGTGACCGCCTGTTCCATGGGGACGTTAAACCAGCTTGTTCCTACGCGCGAAGCATGAGGCTGGACCTCAATAGTGCGTTCCTGCGGTAGCCGTTGCGTAAAACCGGCAGTCAACGTGTCAACAAACTGAGTGCCAACACAGATGATCGTGTCGGCATCCTCTATCGCCTGGCGTACATAATCATTGCTGGCCCCAGCGCTGTAAGTGCCAACAAACGCCGGATGACGCTCATCAAAAAGCCCTTTGCCCATCAATAGTGTGGCGTGGGCCATCGGCGTTTCCGCCATCCAGCGCTGTAAAACCGGCTGTAAACCAAAACGCAGCGCGAGAAAATCAGCCAGCAGCGCCACCCGCGGACTGTCGATTAACCGTTCGCGGGCCTGAAAACGAAACGCGGCAGCCACGCTGCTTTCCGGTTCGTTCAGGGGAATAATGAGGATATCTTGCGGGGGCGTGGCGGGGTGTTTGGCAATATCAGCAGGTAGCATCAGATAACCTGGTCTGCGCTCGGACAACATTGCCCGCAGAACCCGGTCAATTTCATAGCAGGCGTTTTGTGCATCCAGCACCGCACTGGCCGAGGTAATCGCCTGGTGCATACGGTAAAAATGCTGAAAATCACCGTCACCAAGGGTGTGATGCATCAGTTCCCCACGCCGCTGAGCACTGCTACACGGAGCCCCCACAATATGCAGTACAGGAACATATTCTGCATAGCTTCCGGCTAATCCATTGATTGCGCTTAATTCCCCAACGCCAAAAGTGGTGAGAAGCGCTCCTGCCCCCGCCACCCGGGCATATCCATCCGCAGCATAAGCCGCATTCAATTCGTTCGCGCACCCGACCCAGCGCACGCTGGGATGTTCAATCACATGGTCCAGAAACTGCAAATTATAATCACCCGGCACACCAAAAAGGTGGCCAATTCCACAACCTGCCAGCCTGTCCAGCAGATAATCAGCAACTGAATACGGGGTTTGCATGACAGCTATCCTTCTGACGGTAACCTCATGTTGAGTATCGAAGAACTGTGATACCTGTCCAGAAAACTCGCCGTGAAGGGGGTGGAAAGCTGAATTTACAGTTTCTGCTGTGAAATTTCATTGAGGCCTGACTTGTGTAAACGTATACACTGAAACTCTCACTATCTGGAATGGGGGCTACATGGTTTATCGCGCTGATGAAAATCGCTATCAGACAATGGAGTACCGCCGCTGCGGTCAAAGCGGGTTAAAACTACCGGTTATCTCTCTTGGCCTGTGGCACAATTTTGGTGACACCACGCAAGTCGAGAACAGCCGGAGCCTGTTACAGCGCGCTTTCGATCTGGGGATCACCCATTTTGATCTCGCCAATAACTACGGGCCGCCACCGGGCTCGGCTGAGCGAAATTTCGGACGCATTCTGCAGGAAGATTTTTTACCGTGGCGGGATGAACTCATCATTTCCACCAAAGCAGGCTACACCATGTGGGATGGTCCCTACGGCGACTGGGGTTCGCGTAAATATCTGATAGCCAGCCTCGACCAAAGCCTGAAACGCATGGGTCTGGAATATGTTGATATCTTCTATCACCATCGTCCCGATCCTGAAACACCGCTTACAGAAACCATGAAGGCACTGGATCATATTGTCCGTCAGGGCAAAGCGCTGTATGTCGGGCTGTCTAACTATCCTGCCGACCTTACCAGACAGGCCATTGAAATCCTCAACGATTTAGGGACTCCATGCCTTATCCACCAGCCCAAATATTCCATGCTTGAACGCTGGGTTGAAGGAAGTTTACTCTCACTGCTGCAGGAGAAAGGAGTTGGCAGTATCGCCTTCTCACCGCTGGCAGGTGGACAATTAACCGATCGCTACCTGAACGGTATTCCTGCGGATTCTCGTGCAGCAAGCGGCAGCCGTTTTCTTAATCCAGACCAAATTACTGCGGAAAAATTAAACAAAGTTCGTTTGTTGAATGAACTGGCTGAGCGGCGAGGACAAAAGCTCTCCCAGATGGCGCTGGCCTGGGTGTTACGGGAAGACAAAGTCACCTCAGTGCTGATTGGTGCCAGCAAACCGGCGCAAATTGAAGACGCTGTCGGCATGCTGGCAAACCGTCATTTCTCACCGGCAGAATGTGCAGAGATTGATGCCATTCTGGGTCGGTTGAAATAAAGACACATTTATTAACAAAAAGTGCTCTCTCTCAGGATTTAAGAGTTAAGGCGATGAAACGGGGCTTTACTGCCCCGTAATATTGCGTTAACAGGCCGGCTACGGCTCGATCGTGAAGGAGAGAAAGAATGTTCAGGTCACTGATTCTGGCGGCAGTCTTAATGGCTTTTGCACCGCTGGCCGCAAACGCTGGCGAAATCACCCTGCTACCGTCGATTAAATTACAAATTGGCGATCGCGACAATTACGGCAACTACTGGGACGGCGGGCGCTGGCGCGACCGGGATTACTGGCACCATAATTATGAGTGGCGCAAAAATCGTTGGTGGCGTCATGACAATGGCTACCATCGTGGCTGGGATAAACGCAAAGCTTACGAGCGCGGTTATCGTGAAGGCTGGAACGATCGTGATGACCATCGTGGTCGCGGGCGAGGCCACAAACACCATCATTAATGTAACAAATCCCCCATCATCCGGGGCAGTATTCACACAAACCATCGATATACATAGGGTTCATGTTTGTACATGGACCCTTTTTGCGTAACACTTTCCCAAACGCTGGATTACGTACAGCCACAATAGCCCCCCAGAGCGTCCTCCATCTTTCCGGTTCATTTCACAAATTCACAAAATCGGAAAAAAAAATTCCGATTAATCGTGTTTTTTTTGAACTTTACGCGATAAACGTTAACATTAATTTAATAATATAAAACCTGGGGTGAGCGCCAATGAAAAAACAAGAAAGACAAAAGGCCATTCGGGTTAAGCTGGTAACCGATAAAAAGGTTTATGTTAGCGAATTAGCAAAGGAATTATCAGTTACGACTCGCACGATCCGTAATGACTTAAATGAGTTAAGTCAGAATACTCTTTTTTCATTATTCCATGGCGGAGCGCAATTAAACAACACACCTGATGAATCTTTATTTGAACAATCTTTCACAAACACAATATTGAACGGGTTCAAAAGCCATAAGGAAATCACAACGATTTCTACCCGTACCAAACAAAATAACTATATTGATGAAAGCATTTACATACTGGGTTCATTTAATATAGATATTGTCTCTGAAACTTCAACGTTCCCTCAGATTGGCCAGACCATACGCGCCTCTGCAACCCATTTTTATGCCGGAGGGAAAGGTACAAACCAGGCGGTTGCTGCAGCCAAAATCAATAACAATGTTCATCTTACTGTTAAATTAGGTACAGATGAGTTTTCGAAAAAAGCAAAAAGATACTTAACGAACACTGAAATTTCATCTTTCTCTTTTTTTGAAAATGAAATGTCCTCCACTGGAATTGCAATGGTTTGGGTTTCAGGTGCCACTGGAGACAATATGATCAGTATCGATCTTGGGGCCAATGAAACATTCACTCAGGAAGATATTTTATTGGATATTGATACCATTCGTAATTGCAAAGTTTTTTTAACCCAACTGGAAAATAATTTTCCTATCACTCGCTTTGCCGTCATGCAGGCAAAACTCGGAAAATCTCTGGTTGTTCTGAATCCCGCACCCTATGTTTCCGAGATCAAAGAAATATTGCATTTAATCGATATTATCACACCGAATAAAATTGAAGCTGAAGCGTTGTCAGGTATCAACATAGTTGATATTTATTCAGCAAAAAATGCCGCCAAAAGCATTCATATCCAGGGCGCAAAATGCGTCATTATCACGTTAGGTAGCGACGGTTGTCTGATCTTTGATGGCAAAACTTATACTCATATTCCTGCCTATAAATCAGCCGTTGTCGATACCAGTGGAGCAGGCGATGCCTTTACCGGGGCACTGGCTGCATGTATTGCAAACGGTAAAGGACTCATCAATGCAGCGCAATATGCTTCTGCGTTTGCATCGTTGAAAGTTGAACGTAAAGGTGCATCAAACATGCCCAGTAATTCGCTCGTTTATCATCGTATGCAGTAACTGTCTAGAGCATTATTCAGCCCCCTACACCTATAGGATAATTTCATGAAAAATAAAATGTTTTATCGTGTGATCGGTGCAACTGTCGGCTTAGCGCTTTCCGCCACCTTCACCGTACCTGCTTTTGCCGCCGATACGCAGACACATAAACCTAAAGTCGCGCTGGTCATGAAATCACTGGCAAATGAGTTTTTCCTGACAATGGAAACAGGAGCAAAAGATTATCAGAAAAAAAACGCCGACAAGTTTGACTTGATTTCTAACGGCATCAAAAACGAAACGGATACGGCAAATCAAATCCAGATCGTAGAGCAAATGATCGTCTCTAAAGCCGATGCTATCATCATTGCGCCATCAGACTCTAAAGCCCTTGTGCCTGTCATTAAAAAAGCGATTGATGCAGGTATCATTGTCATCAACATTGATAATAAATTTGATGACGGTGTACTCAAAGACAAAAATCTCAACATTCCTTTTGTTGGCCCGGATAACCAAAAAGGCGCAAAAGAAATTGGTGATTATTTAGCGAAGCACCTTAAACCAGGCGATCAGGTCGGTATTATTGAAGGTATCCCAACCTCCAGTAACTCTCAGCAACGTACCCTCGGCTTCCAGAACGCAATGGCGCAAGGCGGAATGAAAGTGGTTTCCGTTCAATCTGGTCAATGGGAAATTAACAACGCTAATGCAGTGGCCGCTGCAATGCTGAGTGAATACCCCGATATCAAAGCACTGTTGGCAGATAACGACAATATGGCATTAGGCGCAGTTTCTGCAATTCGCTCTGCCGGGAAAAAAGGCCAGGTTCTGGTGGTTGGTTATGACAATATCGAAGCGATTAAGCCTATGTTAAATGATGGCCGTGTTTTAGCAACCGCAGATCAATTTGCTTCGCAACAAGCCGTATTTGGAATTGATGCCGCACTTGATGCGTTAAAAAATGGCAAAAAACAGAGTGAGCTCTCCAGCAACGTTGAAACGCCAATAAAACTTATCGTTAAACAATAAGTTAATAACCGTAAATAGTGTGCCGCTGTGGTATTGCAATTATTTGGGTATCAGAGCGGCTTACCGGATAAGGCCAGAATATGAAAAGTGGGCAAGAGATCCTCACAATACAGGGAGTAGGTAAAACCTATAGTGAACCTGTCCTGGTAGATGTGACGCTAGCATTATATCCAGGAAAAGTATTGGCCCTGACGGGAGAAAACGGTGCCGGGAAAAGTACATTATCAAAAATTATTGGCGGACTAACTAGCGCAACTACCGGGCAGATGATTTATCAGGATCAACCTTACGCCCCCGCTACCCGAAAAGAAGCAGAAAAGTTGGGTGTTCGCATGGTTATGCAAGAACTCAATTTGTTGCCTACATTGTCGGTCGCGGAAAACCTGTTTCTCGAACAACTTCCCCATCGGTTCGGCTGGATCGATCGAAAAAAGTTAACAGAAATGGCTCGCCCGGTGATGGCAATGGTTGGACTTCAATCTGTCGATCCTAATACGCTGGTAGGTGAATTGGGTATTGGTCATCAACAGATGATCGAAATCGCACGAAACTTAATTGGTGAAAGTCGGGTGCTTATTCTGGATGAACCGACGGCCATGCTCAGTAGTCGTGAAGTTGAACTCCTGTTTAAACAGATAGCGCTGTTTAAAGCCCGTGGGGTTTCAATCATTTATATTTCTCACCGTCTCGATGAGTTAGCGATAATTGCTGACGATATTGCCGTACTCCGAGATGGCCATTTGGTTTGCGTGGACGATATCAAACGTTATACCAGCGATCAGCTTGTTTCGCTGATGGTCGGGCGCGACTTAGAAAGTTCATTTGATTTAAGTGGACGTCAGGCAGGTCATCCCATCCTGAAAGTGGAAAATTTTAAGCGTGGGAAAATCATTCGGGATACGTCATTTACATTGTACAGCGGTGAGGTGTTAGGGATCAGCGGTCTGGTCGGCTCCGGCAGAACAGAGCTTCTGCGTGCTATTTTCGGCGCTGATAAAATCGACAGTGGCACCTTGCTGATTGGCTCCCCATTAAAGCCCGTAGCGATCCGTTCTCCTGCTGAGGCTATTCGACACGGTATCGCATTAGTCACGGAAGATCGTAAAGGTGAAGGGCTTTTATTACCCCAGTCGGTTGCAGCAAATATTTCATTGGGCAACAGCGACAAAATAAGTCATCTGTCGGTCGTTAACGCATTGAGTGAAACCACGTTAGCAAATAAACACATCAAAAGTTTAGCGGTTCGTACAACAAACACAGCACAGGCAGTGGAGAGTTTATCGGGCGGCAACCAGCAAAAAGTTTTGATTAGCCGATGGCTGGAACGAGACTGCGAAGTTGTCCTATTTGATGAGCCCACTCGCGGTATTGATGTCGGCGCTAAACAGGATATTTACCAGTTGCTGAATACGTTGACGTCTAAGGGAAAAGGCGTTGTTGTCGTTTCCAGTGATCTGCGCGAACTCATGCTCGTTTGCGATCGTATTGCGGTAATTTCCGATGGCAAGTTAGTGAACACATTTACGCGTGATGACTGGAGCCAGGATCGCATTTTAGCGGCAGCATTTTCGGCATATCAACATGCAGAAGATACCGTCAGCGAGTAGCCGGGGATAAAAAATGAAAAACAACTTTGCGACAAAACAAGCAGCAGCAGAGAAAGGTAAGGCCCAGACGTCATGGAAAGGATTAAGTAGCTACATCGGGCTGCTCGGAGCATTATTGGCGATGATAGTCCTGTTTTCATGCCTCAGTACACATTTTCTGAGTATGAATACCTTTAGTACTATTGCGAATCAGATCCCCGATTTAATCGTCATGTCGGTAGGGATGACGTTTATCTTAATTATTGCCGGTATCGACCTTTCGGTTGGCTCGTTGCTGGCTCTTGCCGCAGCGGTCGTCAGCGTCACCTATTTAAATTTCCAGTGGTCGCCATGGCTGGCCGCGCTTTCTGGCATAGCACTCGCTACATTAGTTGGAGCACTGACGGGACTGATTACCGTTGCCTGGCGTATTCCAGCCTTTATCGTCTCACTGGGCGTACTGGAAATGGCCCGCGGGGCGGCATACCAGTTAACTGACTCCCGAACTGCCTATATCGGTTCTATTTATGATTATTTAGCCGACCCGATTCTCTTTGGCGTCTCCCCTTCTTTTATTATCGCGATCGTCGTCATTATTGTCGGACATTTGGTACTGACCCGAACCGTTTTTGGCCGCCATTTAATTGGCATTGGTACCAATGAAGAAGCTGTCCGGTTATCAGGCATCAATCCCGGGCCCTACAAGATCGCAGTCTTTGCCCTGATGGGTGGATTATCTGGTCTGGCATCACTCTTTCAGGTGGCCCGTCTCGAGGCGGCAGACCCGAATAGTGGCGTGGGGATGGAGCTACAGGTTATTGCTGCTGTCGTGATTGGAGGCACGAGTCTGATGGGGGGACGCGGCTCGATTATCTGTACTTTTCTTGGCGCGTTGATTATTTCCGTACTGGCAGCAGGGCTGGCGCAAGTTGGCGCCAGCGAGCCCACAAAACGTTTTATCACAGGAGCCGTTATTATCGTTGCAGTGGTACTTGATACCTATCGTAGCCATTTAAATAAAAAATAAGCGAGATGGTTACCCGGCGCGACCGGGTAACCGCAGGAAATGATAACCGCTACAATCCGATCGCGGTCCCTATCAGCAGCCAGATATTCAGTGCCACAACCAGCAGCACAATCACCCAGCCAACCAGTTTTACCCAACGGCGGTTAACCAAATCGCCCATCAGTTTACTGTCGCTGGTAAATATCAGCAGCGGCACCAGAGCCAGTGCAATCCCAAAACTGAGCAATACCTGGCTCATCACCAGAATACGGGTAGGATCAAGTCCCATCAGGATAACGATAAACGACGGCATCATGGTGACGGTGCGGCGTACCCAAAGCGGAATGTGAAAGCGAATAAACCCTTGCATCACAACTTGTCCCGCCAGTGTTCCGACAACCGTAGAGGAAAGCCCAGCAGCCACCAGACTCAAACCAAAGACCGTCGCCGCAGCGTGACTCAACAACGGTTCAAGCGTCAGGTAGGCCTGATCGAGGTCAGCAATACCGGTATGCCCGCTAAAGTGAAATGCCGCTGCCGCCGTCGCCATCATCGCCAGATTCACAAATCCGGCAATTGTCATGGCGATAGCCACATCCCATTTGGTTGCCGTGTATCGCTGCTGGCGTGTCCCACCATGCAGATGCTGGGTTAAGGATGAGTGCAGATAAATAACGTGCGGCATAATGGTGGCGCCGAGCACACCGGCCGCCAGAAATACCGCTTCAGAATTGGGCAGGCTGGGGATAATCATTCCCTTACTCAGCTGTGCCAGGTTCGGCTGAGAAAAAACCAGTTCTACAATGTAAGCCGCAGCAACGAACAATAATAATCCGCCAATCACTTTCTCCAGCGGCTTTTGCCCACGACGTTGCAGCATCAGGATCAAAAAAGTCGCAATACCAGTAAGCACCGCCCCCTGCAACAGAGAAACGCCAAGGATCAGCTTGAAGCCAATTGCAGCCCCAATAAATTCGGCAAGGTCTGTCGCCATGGCGATAATTTCAGCCTGCACCCAGTAGAACCAGACCACGGGGCGCGGATAATGATCGCGAATTTGCTCCGCCAGATTTTTGCCAGTGGCAATGCCCAGCTTAGCTGATAGCACCTGAATCAACATTGCCATCAGGTTTGCCCAGACAACGACCCACAGCAGTTTATAGCCAAAGCTGGCACCTGCCTGGATATTCGTAGCAAAGTTACCCGGGTCGATATACCCGATAGCCGCGATGAACGCAGGTCCCATTAATGCGAGCTTCAACTTGCGCGCTGCCCGTCCACTGCTACTCTCAACGCGATCGTTCGTCATTTTAGTGCCTCAGAAACATAGCCTTTGCTATGTTTTAAGCTACGCTTATTGAGAATGATTATCAAATTCATTTTAATGGGCTGAATTGATTTCTCTGATAGCGTTGGTCTATGGGTCGATAAGAAATCTGGAAATACCGGCGAGATGTTTAATTATTGTTATGAGATTAGCACAATGACATAACTTTTCACTTCCATACTAAACATAACGGAAGTGTATCGCGGATCACTAATTTTGAATCTCGTCACAGGTCCTTATTATAGTGTGTGTTTGATCTCGTTTTCTTTGGTGTTGTTACATAGAATGTGCACGGAAACTAAACCTGCCTCATATTTGGAGCAAATATGGACCGCGTTCTTCATTTTGTCCTGGCCCTTGCCGTCGTTGCGGTACTCGCACTGCTGGCAAGCAGTGACCGTAAAAAAATCCGCATTCGTTATGTTATTCAATTGCTTGTTATCGAAGTGTTACTGGCATGGTTCTTCCTGAACTCTGATGTCGGCCTGGGCTTCGTGAGAGGCTTCTCCGAAATGTTTGAAAAACTGCTCGGATTCGCTAATGAAGGGACAAACTTTGTCTTTGGCAATATGAACGACAAAGGTCTGGCATTCTTCTTCCTGAAAGTGCTTTGCCCGATCGTCTTCATTTCCGCCTTGATCGGTATTTTGCAGCATATCCGTGTTCTGCCAGTTATCATCCGCGCTATTGGTTTCCTGTTATCCAAAGTGAACGGTATGGGCAAGCTGGAATCCTTCAACGCCGTCAGCTCCCTGATCCTGGGTCAGTCTGAAAACTTTATTGCCTATAAAGATATCCTGGGCAAAATGTCACGCAACCGCATGTACACCATGGCTGCAACGGCGATGTCTACCGTTTCCATGTCTATCGTGGGCGCGTACATGACCATGCTGGAACCGAAATACGTCGTTGCGGCGCTGGTTCTGAACATGTTCAGCACCTTTATCGTACTGTCGCTGATCAACCCTTACCGTGTTGATGCCAGTGAAGAAGATATCCAGATGTCCAACCTGCACGAAGGGCAGAGCTTCTTCGAAATGCTGGGGGAATACATTCTGGCGGGCTTCAAAGTGGCGATTATCGTTGCAGCAATGCTGATTGGTTTCATCGCGCTGATTGCAGCTCTGAACGCCCTGTTCGCCACCGTTACCGGTTGGTTTGGCTACAGCATCTCCTTCCAGGGTATCCTGGGCTACATCTTCTACCCTATCGCATGGGTAATGGGTGTTCCGTCCAGCGAAGCACTGCAGGTAGGTAGTATCATGGCGACTAAACTGGTTTCTAACGAATTCGTTGCGATGATGGACCTGCAGAAAATCGCTTCAACGCTCTCTCCGCGCGCTGAAGGCATCCTCTCTGTGTTCCTGGTATCCTTCGCTAACTTCTCTTCAATCGGTATTATCGCAGGCGCAATCAAAGGCCTGAACGAAGAGCAAGGCAACGTGGTCTCCCGCTTTGGTCTGAAACTGGTATACGGCTCCACGCTGGTGAGCGTACTGTCCGCTTCCATCGCAGCACTGGTGCTGTAAAACAGCCACGCAGTGACAAAGCCGGGGAGATTCTCCCCGGCTTTTTTATGCCTGTTACTCAGCAATCTGAATGGAAAAAAGAGAAATCGGGCTGGAAGTAGAAACAAAAAACCCCCGCTTTTCAGCGAGGGCTTCAATTTTGGTGGAGCTAAGCGGGATCGAACCGCTGACCTCCTGCATGCCATGCAGGCGCTCTCCCAGCTGAGCTATAGCCCCACGATGCTTTTACGTACCAAATTTATTGGGATTAAATTTGGTGGAGCTAAGCGGGATCGAACCGCTGACCTCTTGCATGCCATGCAAGCGCTCTCCCAGCTGAGCTATAGCCCCGTCACGTAAAGCTTGTCGAGTTGACGGGCGGCATCATATGAATTCCCTTCGCATGTGTCAACGGCAAAATCAATTCACAGAATTCAATCGCTGAAAAAGCAGTCAAATGAAGAACATTGCGCAACAACTCGCATTCAGTAGTTAAACGCGTCACGGTTTCGACTAAAATGGTGCTATAAAATGAACCACTAATTAACCCCACGACTATTCAGGGAATCGTTATGTTCAAGGAACGGATGACGCCAGAAGAACTTGCTAATCTGACCGGTTACAGCCGACAAACCATCAATAAATGGGTGCGCAAGGAAGGCTGGGCTACATCACCCAAACCAGGCGTTCAGGGTGGTAAAGCCCGTCTGGTTCACGTTACCGAACAAGTTCGTGAATACATCCGCAGTGCCGAGCGTTCAGCTGAAGGCTTATCAGATAATTTATCTTTATCAGGTGACACCTCTATCGAAGCACTGCTGATAAGGCTGGCTAAAGAAATGACGCCATCAGAACAGAAAATGTTTACGTCACTGATCCTGCGTGAAGGCATTACGGGTTTATTACAACGCTTAGGGATCCGCGACAGTAAATAATATGAAAAAATTACGCAGCAAAATGACCACCGAAGAGCTGGCTGAATGTCTCGGGGTCGCCAAACAAACCGTCAATCGCTGGATCAGAGAACAAAACTGGAAAACCGAAAAGTTTCCCGGCGTGAAGGGTGGCCGCGCAAGGCTTATTCATATTGATGGCGGTGTGCGAGAATTTCTTCTCAATATTCCTGCATTTCGCAAAGTCCCTGAGTTTTATCAGGCAGAAGAACCCATTGCTGAATACACACACGTTACTCGCAGCCCTGCATTTCGCCAGATAATTGGTGCAGTAGAAAACATGTCCCCGACGGAACAAGAAAAGCTGGCGCTTTTTCTTTCACGTGAAGGCATCCGCAGTTTTCTCGCCCGTCTCGGCATTGATGAATCGGAATAAGCACAAAAAAAAACGGCAGGATATTTTCCTGCCGTTTTTCTATGTATCAACCCGCCTTACTGCTGACTTTCACGCTCAGCAATAAACGCCAGGGCTTTGTTAATACGTTCAATGCTGCGAGATTTTCCAATCGCATGCACCGTTACGTCTAACGCCGGAGACTGGCCTGCGCCGGTTACTGCAACGCGCAGTGGCATACCCACTTTACCCATACCCACTTCCAGCTCATCAGCGGTTGCCTGAATCGCGTGGTGGACATTTTCAGCCGTCCATTCGCTAATTTCAGCCAGCTTGTCGCGAACCACTTCCAGTGGCTGACGTGCAACCGGACGCAGGTGTTTCTTCGCCGCATCAGCATCGAACTCGGCAAAGTCTTCGTAGAAATAGCGGCAGCTCTGCGCCATCTCTTTCAGTGTTTTGCAACGCTCACCCAGCAGTTTCACCAGTTCGGAAAGTTGCGGACCAACGCGAGTGTCGATATTTTCCTGCTCAATGTGCCATTGCAGATGCGTTGCCACATATTCCGGAGCCAGGGCGTTAATATAGTGATGGTTCAGCCACTGCAGTTTCTCAGTGTTGAATGCACTCGCAGACTTGCTCACCGCGCCAAGGGAGAACAGCTTGATCATCTCTTCGCGGGTAAAGATTTCCTGATCGCCGCTGGACCAGCCCAGACGCACCAGGTAGTTCAGCAGCGCTTCCGGCAGGTAGCCATCATCGCGATACTGCATTACGCTGACTGCTCCGTGACGTTTGGAGAGCTTTTTACCGTCGTCGCCGTTGATCATCGAAACGTGTGCGTAAACCGGCACTGGCGCGTTCAGCGCTTTCAGGATGTTGATCTGACGCGGGGTGTTGTTGATATGGTCTTCACCACGAATAACGTGGGTGATTTCCATATCCCAGTCATCGACCACAACACAGAAGTTATAAGTCGGAGAACCGTCGGTACGGCGAATGATCAGATCGTCCAGCTCCTGGTTACTGAATTCGATCGGCCCACGGATCTGGTCGTCAAAAATAACGGAACCGTCCTGCGGGTTAGCAAAACGTACCACGCAAGGCTCATCGTCCGCATGATGTTCGTGACCATGACGGCAGCGACCGTCGTAACGCGGCTTTTCACCTTTCGCCATCTGCTCTTCACGCAGTTGCTCCAGACGCTCTCTGGAGCAATAGCATTTATAGGCTGTACCCGCTTCCAGCATCTCATCGATAACTGCGTTGTAGCGATCAAAACGTTTGGTCTGGAAGTACGGACCTTCATCCCACTCAAGGTTCAGCCAGTTCATGCCATCCATAATGGCTTCGATAGCTTCCGGTGTGGAGCGTTCGAGATCGGTGTCTTCAATACGCAGCACAAACTCACCGCCATGGTTACGTGCAAAAAGCCAGGAATAAAGAGCAGTACGCGCACCGCCGACGTGCAGGTAACCTGTCGGGCTTGGCGCGAAGCGAGTTTTGATTTTCATGAAATGGCCTTACGTTTATAAAGATGCCGACAACCGGCAAACCTGGGAAGATTATCAGGGTGGTATTCTATCACCGTGGCCTGATTCCTCAATGTTGATCAGGTTGGAACATCACGCTTTACCATTTTCGTATACAAATCATGCCGCATGGCCTGTTTTGCGATCGTTTTGTTTAAATTTACGACGAACGAACAATTTCTTTTGAAAATGCGTTGACTCATTTTCAACTCTCCCTATAATGCGACTCCACACAGCGGGGGTGATTAGCTCAGCTGGGAGAGCACCTCCCTTACAAGGAGGGGGTCGGCGGTTCGA
>NZ_JAOWGP010000043.1:361691-452579 GCF_030333065.1 Citrobacter sp. Cm046
TGGGTGATTAGCTCAGCTGGGAGAGCACCTCCCTTACAAGGAGGGGGTCGGCGGTTCGATCCCGTCATCACCCACCACTTTCTCGCCAGCTGGATTTCTTACAACAAAATGAAGTACCGAAGTGGGTGATTAGCTCAGCTGGGAGAGCACCTCCCTTACAAGGAGGGGGTCGGCGGTTCGATCCCGTCATCACCCACCACTTCGGGGCGTTAGCTCAGTTGGTAGAGCAGTTGACTTTTAATCAATTGGTCGCAGGTTCGAATCCTGCACGCCCCACCAATGTAAAAAGGCGCCCTAAAGGCGCCTTTTTGCTATCTGCGATTTATAAGATTCGAACCTGCAGCAGGTTCGGGTCTCACGTAGTGAGACAACGGAGCCGTTTGCGGCGACGGCCCGGAGGGTGTGCGAAGCGAGTCATCCTGCACGCCCACCAGTGTAAAAAGGCGCCTTTTTGCTATCTGCTATTTGAAAAATCCTGATAAGCGCTTCACTCGCCATCCCTACAAAATGATATGTTTTAAGCCGGATAAGACATTCGTACTACCATCCGGCAGAAATATCACATCGTCAGTGCCCCCACCAGTTTCTCCAGCGCAGGCGTCGCTTGTTGTTGGTCATACACAATATACAAATCTGCCGGAATACGTTCTTCTAACGCCCGGAATACAACACCCGGCCAGTTCATCTGAGCGTAGCTATCTGCAATTAACGTAATACCAATTCCCATGCTAATCATCGCCAGCACCGTTTGCGGCTCACGCACTTCACGAATTATCATCGGAGAGAATCCAGCGCTCTGGCAAACACGTTGCAGAAATGCCCAGTCAGTATGAACTGAAGGCATAGTGACAAAATATTCGTTACGCAGCGCTTCCAGCGGTACTGCATCATAAGCAGTAAGTGGATGCTCTTCCGGCATAGCCACCAGAAAAGAAGATTCATGCAAACGCAGGCTGGTAAATCCGGGAGAAGGCTCAGTTGCCATCCGCCAAACACCCGCATCCAGTTCACGCCGCTCCAGCATGGTCATTTGCATTGCAGGCATGTTTTCACGGAACAGTACTTCGACGTTAGGGTTATCCTTCAAAAAACACCGCATCACCGGACGCATTTTTCCCCACATTGCGGTGCCAATAACGCCGAGCTCGATCCGCCCTGCCTCGCCACGACCAATCTGTTCAACTCTTGCCAGCGCCTGATTCGCACTGGATAACAGACGGCGTGACTCTTCCATCAAAATTTTTCCGGCATGGGTTAACGCCACACTCCGGGAATGGCGGATAAATAAAAGCGTACCAAGTTGCTGTTCCAGCTCTTTAATATGAGTACTGAGCGGAGGTTGTGACATATTCAGGCGAGCAGCAGCACGTCCAAAATGCAGTTCTTCTGCGACAGCAAGAAAATAACGCAGTAACTTCAGATCGATACGGTGCGTGCGTTCCATGTGTAATGCGCTCCTGAAGCGAAGGATAATGCGCAAAGTTACCACATTGCATCGCAGAACATGAAACGGCAGGCATGAGCGCCTGCCGTTATGATGGTCAATGTGCCAGCGATTTCTGCACTGGTTTTTCCGGCTGATGTTTATAGCGGAAGAACAACGCAAAGATAACAGCTAATAGCAGAGAATAAGCAGCAAATACCAGCCAGATAGTCTGCCAATCCTTGATACCATCAACAGAGAAATAATCCACTGCCATACCGCTCAGGATTGAGCCAACCCACGCCCCAACACCGTTCACCATGGTCATAAACAGGCCCTGCGCACTGGCACGAATATTGGAACTCACCTCCTGCTCAACGAACACTGATCCTGAGATGTTGAAGAAATCGAACGCACAGCCGTACACGATCATCGACATCAGCAGTAGAACAAAACCAAACGGTGACGGATCGCCAAAAGCAAAGAAACCAAAGCGCAGCGTCCACGCCAGCATACTCATCAACATCACCGTTTTAATGCCAAAGCGTTTCAGGAAGTACGGGATGGTGAGGATAAACCCCACTTCCGCCATCTGTGAAACCGAAAGCAAAATAGACGGATACTTAACGACAAAGCTGTCAGCAAACTCGGGGCTACGAGCAAAATCATGAAGGAATGGATTGCCAAAAACATTAGTGATTTGCAGCACAGCGCCAAGCATCATCGCAAACAAAAAGAAAATCGCCATTCGCGGATTTTTAAACAGGACGAAAGCATCCAGCCCCAATTTACTGGCGAGCGTCGTGGCGGTTTTCTTCTCTGCAACAGGAATTTTCGGTAATGTAAAAGCGTACATTGCCAGCAACAACGATGCACCAGCCGCGATATACAGTTGCGCACTACTGAGTTCCAGGCCCATCAAACTTACTGTCCACATGGCAACAATAAAACCAATAGTGCCAAATACGCGAATCGGCGGGAAAGCGGTTACTGGATCCTGACCTGACTGTGCAAGGCAGGAGTATGAAACGCTGTTCGATAACGCAATCGTCGGCATATAAGCCATCGCGTTAGCTAACATAACCCAGAACATGGTCTCAGGGTCAGTCACGGTTGTCGCGTATAACAACACACCTGCGCAAACCAGATGGCAAAGCATGTAGGCACGTTCTGCACGAAGCCATTTATCAGCGATAATCCCCATAATGCCTGGCATAATAATCGCAGCCAACCCTTTCGAACTGTAGACCATACCGACATTAGCCCCAGTGAAATCCAGGGTGTTAATCATGTAAGAACCCAGGGTCACCAGCCAGCTTCCCCAGATGAAGTATTGCAAAAACGACATGAGCTTTAAGCGAGATGCGATACCCATATTTCCGTTCCTTGCCACTCAAAGTAAGACCCCGCAAGCGGGGTCATTTTTATTATTTATTCAGGCCAGTTTGCGTAAGAAACCGCAGATCAGATTGATGAAGTTCTGCCGGGATAGCTCAGCGGCAGCCAGTGTCTGCGCGTGAGATAATTTCACATCCCCCAGTCCTTCAGCCAGATTCGTAATGGCTGCAACCGCAACCACTTTCAGGCCACAGTGACGCGCAGTGATAACTTCGGGCACGACTGACATCCCGACGACATGACCTCCAATGATTTGCATCATGCGAATTTCTGCTGCTGTTTCAAAGTTTGGTCCCGGATAGGAAACAAATACGCCTTCACTAAGCGGGAAACCCTCTTCTGTCGCGACGGTTTGCAGGATTGCACGATAGTCTGCGTCATATGCATTCGCCAGCGAGAAGAAGCGCTCTCCAAAACGCTCATCGTTAAGCCCAACCATTGGCGTACCCGGCATAGTATTGATGTGATCGCTAAGCGCAACCAGACTACCTGGTCCTACTTCGGGACGCAGAGAACCTGCGGCATTAGTGCAAAACAACAGTTCGCAACCAAGCAGTTTCAGAGTGCGAATGGCATCGGTCATCACCGTCATGCCGCGACCTTCGTAGAAGTGCCCGCGCCCTTTCATACACGCAACGGGAATCCCCGCCAGATTCCCCAGCACCAGCTCACCAGCATGGCCATGTACGGTACTAACCGGGAATCCCGGCAGCTTCTCGTAAGAGATCGCCACCGCGTCCTCAATTTGATCTGCCAGCGCGCCAAGGCCAGAACCGAGGATAAAAGCCACGCGCGGCGTGAAATCAGGTTTGTAACCACGAATGATATCGGCGCTATACCAGGGATTCTGTGAAAAAAGTGAGGCGTTCATGGGATATCCTTAAAACTGAGTAATCGAAAATATCGTAGGGTGCTGTGATGTTATAGCGAGACTACGCAATCGATTACCAATACACTTTTCCCCGACTATCGATAGCAAATCTGTATTGATAACGTGGGCTAAATCGGTGCGAACTCACATTATTTCCCCGCCAGAAATGGCAGACAGCGCTCAAGCACGAGCAACAGCAGCCCTTTTATAAGGTGAGGTTTATATCTGATAGAGCGGATCGCGGACTCGACCCGCGGTTAGTTCACTGGCCTGTGTACGTACCACGTCCCACAAAGCCTGAGCGGCGGTCGATAAC
Organism: Citrobacter sp. Cm046; assembly: GCF_030333065.1. Taxonomy (NCBI): domain Bacteria; kingdom Pseudomonadati; phylum Pseudomonadota; class Gammaproteobacteria; order Enterobacterales; family Enterobacteriaceae; genus Citrobacter; species Citrobacter sp. Cm046. The sequence continues at coordinate 365,700 of NZ_JAOWGP010000043.1, forward strand.
GACCGATTTTTGCGTCGAGCCAGCATCAACTGTCGTTCAACCACGGGTGTCAAACGTTTGACCTGCAGATGACTCCCCTGCGGCAAGGGTAACGCCAGCGCGGGCAACACACTAATACCAATCCCCGCTTCGACCATCGGAAAGAGCGTCGCCGGATGGCCAATCTCCTGCACAATATTGGCATCTATGGAAAAATGGGCCAGCGCTGCATCAATCAATGGCCGGCTACCGGACGCATAATCCTGTAATACAAGCTTCGCGCCCTGTAACGCCTGCCAGGGCACATAATCCTGCGCTGCAAATGGATGTTCGCGATGACACAAGAGAAAGAAGGGCTCGGAGAGGATCGACTCACACTGAAGATCGCTCGCCGCACCAGGATCGATAACGATCCCAAAATCAACATCGCCCTGCCGAATGCTTTCCATCACCCATTGCTGTGGGCGATCGTGCAGAACAAACTGGATATCAGGGTAGCGCCGGTGGCTTTCAGCAATGCACTGTGGAATTAAATGCGCAGAGATGGTCTGGCTGGCGGCAACCCGAACTTTACCACTCAACTGCTGCCCCATACGTCCGGCTTCGCGCAGCGTGCTGTGCAGCTCATCCAGGATGCGCTCCAGTCGTGCCGCCAGCTGTTGCCCGGCTTCCGTCAACACAACCTCTCGTGTTGTGCGATCCAATAGCCTGACACCTGTCTGCCCTTCCAGCTCTTTAACGCTATGGCTGACCGCCGACTGACTTAAGCCAATAATTTCCCCCGCCCGACTGAAGCTTTTAGCCTGAGCGACGGTGACAAAGATGCGTAGCTGACGTAGTGAGTAATTCATTTATTCAATTCATATATGGATGCAATAAATCAATTTTATTTCTCAAACAGAAAAACGCAAAATGTTGATACCGAATCCCAGGAGCTTTTATGAAACTTTTTCGTATCCTTGATCCGTTCACCCTGACGCTTATTACGGTCGTTTTACTGGCATCCTTTTTTCCAGCCGAAGGCGGTTTTGTGCCCTTCTTTGAAGGTCTAACCACCGCCGCTATTGCCCTGCTGTTTTTTATGCACGGAGCAAAGCTTTCGCGTGAAGCCATTATTGCGGGCGGTAGCCACTGGCGTTTACATCTGTGGGTAATGTGCAGCACCTTTGTGGTCTTTCCTGTGCTGGGTGTCTTGTTCGCCTGGTGGGCACCGGTCAACGTTGATCCGATGCTATACACAGGCTTCCTGTATCTGTGCATTTTGCCGGCCACAGTGCAGTCGGCTATCGCCTTTACATCGCTGGCAGGCGGTAACGTAGCTGCCGCAGTTTGCTCCGCCTCGGCCTCCAGTCTGTTGGGTATTTTCCTCTCTCCGTTACTGGTAGGCCTGGTAATGAATATGCATGGTGCAGAAGGCAGCCTGGAGCAAGTTGGTAAGATCATGCTGCAATTGCTGTTACCTTTCGTACTGGGACATCTCTCGCGTCCATGGATTGGTGCCTGGGTGTCACGCCATAAAAAATGGATCGCTAAAACCGACCAGTCCTCCATTCTGCTGGTGGTTTACTCTGCATTCAGCGAAGCGGTCGTTAACGGTATCTGGCACAAAGTTGGAGTCGGCTCACTGCTGTTTATCGTTGTGGTCAGCATCGTATTGCTGGCAATTGTGATTGGTATCAACGTCTTTGTTGCGCGTAAATGCGGCTTCAACAAAGCCGATGAAATCACCATTGTTTTCTGCGGATCGAAAAAGAGCCTGGCGAACGGGATCCCGATGGCGAATATCCTGTTCCCGACGTCAGTGATAGGAATGATGGTGCTGCCGTTGATGATCTTCCATCAAATTCAGCTCATGGTGTGTGCCGTGCTGGCGCGTCGCTATAAACGACAAACTGACGAATTACAGGCGCAGCGGGAAAGCCGCGCAGCAAAGGCTTAAAGCGGACGTTTCAGGGGCTGCACCAACTGCGTCAGCCCCTCAGTTTTAATCAGCAGCGTGATTTGCATCAGTTCACCCAGTTTGCCCGGTGGAAACTCATCCTTACGGGCAAACCACAACAGATACTCTTCCGGCACATCAATCAATCGCCGCCCTTTGTATTTACCAAAGGGCATCACGGTATTGGCGATGTCAATCAGCTGCTCTTTTTCCATTTCAGGCACCCAGTAAACGAATCATTTCGGCTTCATCAATCACGGCAATGCCCAGTTCCTGGGCCTTCGCCAGCTTCGATCCTGCCGCTTCGCCAGCAATCACCAGGTCGGTTTTCTTCGATACGCTTCCCGCAACTTTCGCACCGAGTTCGCTCAGTCTGGCTTTAGCATCATCACGGGACATCTGGCTCAGACTTCCTGTCAGCACCACCGTCTTACCGGCGAAGGGACTGTCTATCTCCTCTGCATTGATAACAACAGGAGCGGGCCAGTGAATGCCTTGTGCCAGCAGTTGGCCAATGACCTCGCGGTTACTCTCTTCCGCAAAGAAGTTAAACACGTGCGTGGCCACCACGATGCCAACATCCGGTACTTTTTGCAGTTCGTCAATGGACGCTGCTTCCAGCGCATCCAGGGTACCGAAATAAGCAGCCAGTCCCGCAGCAGTCGCTTCACCAACCTCACGAATACCAAGCGCATAGAGGAAACGGGCAAACGTCGTTTCTTTCGCTTTCTCCAGTGCATTCACCACATTTTGCGCCGACTTTGGCCCCATACGATCCAGTCCGGTCAGCTTACCAGCAGTTAACTGGAACAGATCGGCTGGCGTATGGACATACTCTTTCTCAACCAGTTGGTCGATAATTTTATCGCCCATGCCGTCAACGTCCAGCGCCCTACGCGAAACAAAATGTTTGAGAGATTCTTTACGCTGTGCACCACAAATTAAACCACCGGTGCAGCGGGTAACAGCCTCACCTTCAACACGCTCAACGTCAGATCCACATACCGGGCATTGGGTAGGGAATTCTATTTCACGCGTCTCTTCCGGGCGCTCGGAAAGCACCACGTTCACGACCTGCGGGATCACATCACCTGCACGGCGAATCACTACTTTGTCACCGATGCGCAAACCAAGACGCTCGATTTCGTCGGCGTTATGTAGCGTGGCGTTACTGACCAGCACGCCGGCGACCTGTACTGGCTCAAGACGGGCAACGGGCGTAATCGCACCGGTACGTCCAACCTGGAATTCGACATCGCGCACAAAGGTCATCTGTTCCTGCGCAGGGAATTTAAACGCCACAGCCCAGCGCGGTGCGCGGGCAACGAAGCCCAGTTGCTCCTGCAGCGCCATTGAGTTGACCTTAATGACCACACCGTCAATGTCAAAACCAAGCGACGGACGGTCCTCCTCCACCTTGTGGTAGAACGCCAGAACAGCTTCTGGTGAATCGCATAGCGTCACTCTGTCGCTGACCGGAAGCCCCCATGCTTTAAATTGCAACAAGCGGCCCAGATGGGTATCAGGCAGTTCGCCTCCTTCAAGCACGCCGACGCCATAACAGAAGAAAGTAAGTGGTCGCTTCGCCGTAATACGTGGATCAAGCTGGCGCAACGAACCCGCCGCCGCATTACGCGGGTTAGCAAACACTTTATTGCCAGTACGACGCGCTTCTTCATTGATTTTTTCAAACCCGGCCTGTGGCAGGAACACCTCACCACGCACTTCCAGACGGGCTGGAATATTTTCGCCACGCAATTTTAGCGGGATAGCGCGAATGGTGCGCACATTAGAGGTAATATCTTCGCCAGTCGTACCATCACCGCGTGTCGCAGCACTCACCAGCACACCATTTTCATACAAGATACTTACCGCCAGACCGTCCAGCTTCAGCTCGCAGCACCAGGTCAGTTTGTCGGTACTCTTCAGCCTGTCCTGCACGCGTTTATTGAAGGCCAGAAAACTCTCTTCATCAAAGACGTTATCCAGCGACAGCATTGGGACTTCATGGCGTATCTGGCTAAACGCCGCCAGCGGGGCTGCTCCTACGCGTTGAGTTGGCGAGTCGGGCGTAACCAGCTCCGGATGCTGCGCTTCCAGTTCACGCAGTTCACGCATCAGGCGGTCATATTCCGCATCGGGAATTTCCGGCGCGTCCATCACATGGTAGAGATACTCATGATGGCGAAGCGTGGTTCGCAGTTCTGTCAGTTGTTGTTCGATTGATTCCATATCGCACCATCAATGATAAAAAACCCCCGACAGGCGGGGGTTCAGAAAGGAGATGTCACGCCAGAAGAAGATCAGGCGTGTGATTCTTTAACTTCGCGGATGCGGTCCTGATACTCGCGCAGTTTCTGCGGCGTCATCATTCGACGCTGATCATCAAGCACCACACCGCCGACTTCATCAGCAATGTGCTGTGCGGACTGCAACATCAGCTTAAAGTTTTGCAGCTCGTCCCCATAAGAAGGCACCTGCATAAAGATGGTGACGCCAGGGGTGGTAAAATCGCCGGTCATCTCAGGATCAAACGTTCCGGGGTTCACCATATTCGCAAGGCTGAACAGCGACGGACCGCTGCCGTCCGGGCTCAGATGACGATGGAAAATATTCATATCGCCAAACTTGAAGCCGGCCTGCTGAATGCTGTTGAGCAGCACTTCACCATTAAGCTCGCTGCCATGATGAGCCGCGACGTTCATAATGATGACCGCTTCTTTACGCTGCGGTTTTTCAGCAACAGGCTCTTTTTCAACAACGGGTTCAGGCTGCGGTTGATGCTCCACGGCTGGCTCCACAGGCTGGAAGGTCTGCGGTGCAGGTTGCGGGGCTTGCTGCACGGGTTGCTGAACCTGCGGGGCCACTGGCTGAGGCTGAACCGGCTGGTGTTGTACAGGCTGTTGCTGTTGTACAGGCTGCGGCGGATGCTGAACATGCGGCGGCACCGGCGCTTCAGCGGGCTGCTGCGCGGGTTGACGCGGCTGAGCAGACGCATAAGGCGGCTGGTACTGGTGTTGCGGCGACTGAGGAGGAACCCCATGTTCCTGAGCGTTGCCGGGAGCATGATTCACACGATGAACGCGAACTTCGCCCACACCTTCGTCTTCCTCGACGTTATCGTCGAACGAATCCTCATCGTCACGTTTAGACTTCATGCGTTTAAGTGGGCGATCGCGGAATATAGAAGACCGCTCTTTACGGCTAGTCCAGAAACCATGTACCAGTAAAGCGATTATGGCGATCGCGCCAACAATGATTAATATCAGACGCAAATCCTGCATCATTATATTCTCTGTTGTTCTAACACCTTGCCACCACGGCAAACATTTACTTACTAAGAGTATTTGTCGATTACGCCAAGTGCAAGTGCGCTCTCAACTTTCACAGCATAAAGATGAACAAAATCGTGCTTTTTGCTGTTTTTTCGAACATTTCCGAACTGGTCTACGCTCAACAACCGAGTAAGATAGGTAAAGTTTACCCAGGGTTTATATAATACGGAGTACGTCCTGACTATGGTTTCATCATCTGCAGTTATATCACGCAGCGGTTTTTATTACTTTTCTCAGGGATGGAAACTCATCACCCAACCGGGGATCCGTCGTTTTGTTCTCCTGCCTTTGCTGGTGAATATTCTGCTGATGGGGGGAGCATTCTGGTGGTTATTTACGCAACTGGATAGCTGGATCCCCGCACTAATGAGCCATGTCCCGCAGTGGCTACAGTGGCTCAGTTATATACTCTGGCCTATTGTGACCATTTCCGTACTGTTGGTATTTGGCTACTTTTTCTCCACGATTGCTAACTGGATCGCCGCCCCCTTTAACGGATTGCTGGCAGAACAACTGGAAGCGCGCCTGACCGGCGCAACCCCGCCAGACACCGGGGTGCTAGGCATAATGAAAGATGTGCCGCGCATTATGAAACGCGAATGGCAAAAGCTGGCATGGTATCTTCCGCGCGCCGTTGTGCTTCTGCTTCTCTATTTCATTCCTGGGATTGGCCAGACTGTCGCGCCGGTGCTGTGGTTTTTGTTCAGCGCGTGGATGCTGGCTATTCAGTACTGCGACTATCCTTTTGATAACCACAAAGTTCCTTTCAAAGAGATGCGCACCGCCCTGCGCACGCGCAAAGTCACTAATATGCAGTTTGGCGCGCTGACCAGTCTGTTCACACTGATCCCGGTACTGAATCTGGTGATCATGCCAGTCGCGGTTTGTGGAGCCACGGCGATGTGGGTAGATTGCTATCGTGATAAACACGCGTTATGGAAATAATGCAAATATGTGTAAAACACGAGTGGCTTAGATCCACTCTTATTCCATACTGGAACGCATTATTTCTCATCAGCATATAGATATGCGAATTCCTTACTTCCCCATACTTTTTCAACAGGTATGCTGAAGCGGTATCCCAATTTCATACAGTTAAGGACAGGCCATGAGTAAGATTTTTGAAGACAACTCGCTGACTATCGGTCATACGCCGCTGGTTCGACTGAACCGTATCGGTAACGGACGCATTCTGGCGAAGGTGGAATCACGTAACCCAAGCTTTAGTGTCAAATGCCGTATCGGTGCCAATATGATTTGGGATGCCGAAAAACGTGGGGTACTGAAACCGGGCGTTGAGCTGGTCGAACCAACCAGTGGTAATACCGGGATTGCGCTGGCCTATGTCGCCGCCGCTCGCGGTTACAAACTGACTCTGACGATGCCGGAGACCATGAGCATTGAGCGTCGTAAGCTGCTGAAAGCACTGGGTGCGAACCTGGTACTGACCGAAGGCGCAAAAGGTATGAAAGGCGCCATTCAGAAAGCGGAAGAAATTGTCGCCAGCGATCCGGAAAAATTCCTGTTGCTTCAGCAGTTCAGCAACCCGGCAAACCCGGAAATCCATGAAAAAACCACCGGCCCGGAAATCTGGGAAGACACCGATGGTCAGGTTGATGTGTTTATCTCTGGCGTGGGTACCGGCGGTACATTGACCGGGGTAACACGCTACATTAAAGGGACCAAGGGCAAAACGGACCTCATCACCGTTGCTGTTGAACCTACAGATTCTCCAGTTATCGCCCAGGCACTGGCAGGTGAAGAACTTAAACCTGGTCCGCACAAAATTCAGGGTATTGGCGCAGGCTTCATTCCGGGTAACCTTGACCTGAAGCTAATCGATAAAGTCGTGGCGATCACTAATGAAGAAGCCATCTCTACAGCGCGCCGCCTGATGGAAGAAGAAGGTATTCTGGCAGGTATCTCTTCGGGTGCTGCGGTTGCTGCTGCACTTAAGCTCCAGGAAGATGAAGCCTTTACCAATAAGAATATAGTGGTTATTCTACCGTCATCGGGTGAGCGTTATCTGAGCACTGCACTGTTTGCCGATCTCTTTACTGAGAAAGAACTGCAACAGTAATGCCAGCATGTTAAAAACGCGTAAAAAAGCACCCTTTTGGGTGCTTTTTTGTGGCCTGCTTCAAAGTTTCAACCCACCTGGCATTGATTCAGCCTGCCGGAACTGGTATTTAACCAAACTAATTATTTTGATGCGCGAAATTAATCGTTACAGGAAAAGCGCTAGCTGAATCGATTTTATGATTTGGTTCAACTCTTCCTTTCGCGGCATAATGTTTAATGACGAACGAAACGTCAGCGGCAAGAAGTTGCCAGCAACGGATTGCACCGAACTCCTTTTGTGTCGCGTCCTGTTTACGCCGACGCTAACAATACAGGCTAAAGTTGAACCGCCAGGCTAGACTTTAGTTCCACAACACTAAACCTATAAGTTGGGGAAATATAATGTTCCAGCAAGAAGTTACCATTACCGCTCCGAACGGTCTGCATACTCGCCCTGCTGCTCAGTTTGTTAAAGAAGCAAAAGGCTTTACTTCTGAAATTACTGTGACTTCCAACGGCAAAAGCGCCAGCGCAAAAAGCCTGTTTAAACTGCAGACTCTGGGCCTGACTCAGGGCACCGTTGTTACCCTTTCCGCAGAAGGCGAAGACGAGCAGAAAGCAGTTGAGCATCTGGTTAAACTGATGGCTGAACTCGAGTAAGTTCAACGAGTTCTTTTCAATATCAGTCACAAGTAAGGTAGGGTTATGATTTCAGGCATTTTAGCATCCCCGGGTATCGCTTTTGGCAAGGCACTGCTGCTGAAAGAAGACGAGATCGTCATTGACCGGAAAAAAATTTCTGCCGACAAGGTTGATCAGGAAGTTGAACGTTTTCTGAGCGGTCGTGCCAAGGCATCTGCGCAACTGGAAGCGATCAAAACTAAAGCTGGTGAAACGTTCGGTGAAGAAAAAGAAGCCATCTTTGAAGGGCATATCATGCTGCTCGAAGATGAGGAGCTGGAGCAGGAAATCATAGCCCTGATTAAAGATAAGCACATGACGGCTGACGCAGCTGCGCATGAAATTATCGAAGGTCAGGCCACAGCCCTGGAAGAGCTGGATGATGAATACCTGAAAGAACGTGCGGCTGACGTACGTGATATCGGTAAACGCCTGCTGCGTAACATCCTGGGTCTGGCAATTATCGACCTGAGCGCCATTCAGGAAGAAGTTATCCTGGTTGCCGCCGATCTGACTCCGTCAGAAACCGCACAGCTGAACCTGAACAAGGTGCTGGGTTTCATTACTGACGCAGGTGGCCGTACTTCCCACACCTCAATTATGGCGCGTTCCCTCGAACTGCCTGCCATCGTGGGTACCGGTAGTGTTACCTCTCAGGTTAAAAACGACGACTATCTGATTCTGGATGCCGTAAACAACCAGGTTTACGTCAATCCAACTAACGACGTTATCGAGCAACTGCGTGCCGTTCAGGAGCAGGTGGCGACCGAAAAAGCGGAACTCGCTAAGCTGAAAGATCTGCCAGCTATCACGCTGGATGGACATCAGGTGGAAGTTTGCGCCAATATCGGTACCGTTCGTGACGTTGAAGGCGCTGAGCGTAATGGCGCTGAAGGTGTTGGTCTGTATCGTACCGAATTCCTGTTCATGGACCGTGACTCGCTGCCGACTGAAGAAGAACAGTTTGCCGCGTATAAAGCCGTTGCAGAAGCATGTGGCTCTCAGGCTGTCATCGTACGTACCATGGACATTGGCGGTGATAAAGAACTGCCGTACATGAACTTCCCGAAAGAAGAGAACCCATTCCTGGGCTGGCGTGCCGTGCGTATCGCTATGGATCGTAAAGAGATCCTGCGTGACCAGGTTCGCGCTATCCTGCGTGCTTCTGCTTTCGGTAAACTGCGCATCATGTTCCCGATGATCATCTCTGTTGAAGAAGTGCGTGCACTGCGTAAAGAGATTGAAATCTATAAACAGGAACTGCGCGACGAAGGTAAAGCATTTGACGAAAGCATCGAGATTGGCGTAATGGTGGAAACACCAGCTGCGGCAACGATTGCGCGTCATTTAGCCAAAGAAGTTGATTTCTTTAGTATCGGCACCAATGATTTAACGCAGTACACCCTGGCAGTTGACCGTGGTAATGATATGATTTCACACCTTTACCAACCGATGTCGCCATCTGTTCTGACGCTGATCAAGCAAGTTATTGATGCTTCTCATGCTGAAGGCAAATGGACCGGCATGTGTGGTGAGCTTGCAGGCGACGAACGTGCTACACTTCTGTTGCTGGGGATGGGTCTGGACGAATTCTCTATGAGCGCCATTTCTATCCCGCGCATTAAGAAGATTATCCGTAACACGAACTTCGAAGATGCGAAGGTGTTAGCAGAGCAGGCTCTTGCTCAACCGACAACGGACGAGTTAATGGCTTTAGTTAACAAGTTCATTGAAGAAAAAACAATCTGCTAATCCACGAGATGCGGCCCAATTTACTGCTTAGGAGAAGATCATGGGTTTGTTCGATAAACTGAAATCTCTGGTTTCTGATGATAAGAAAGACACCGGAACTATTGAGATTGTTGCTCCGCTCTCTGGCGAGATCGTCAACATCGAAGACGTGCCGGATGTAGTTTTTGCTGAAAAAATCGTTGGTGATGGCATCGCTATCAAACCAACCGGTAATAAAATGGTTGCCCCGGTAGACGGCACCATCGGCAAAATCTTTGAAACCAACCATGCGTTCTCTATCGAATCTGATAGCGGCATTGAGCTGTTCGTTCACTTCGGTATCGATACCGTTGAACTGAAAGGCGAAGGCTTCAAGCGTATCGCTGAAGAAGGTCAACGCGTTAAAGTGGGCGACCCGGTTATTGAATTCGATCTGCCTCTGCTGGAAGAGAAAGCCAAGTCTACCCTGACTCCGGTTGTTATCTCCAACATGGACGAAATCAAAGAACTGATCAAACTGTCCGGTAGCGTAACCGTGGGTGAAACCCCGGTTATCCGCATCAAGAAGTAATTCTTACGGCAGTGAAGAATGGCGCCTGATGGCGCCATTTTTTTATACACTTCATCCGGCATTACAATACAGAGGTCACCGGTCGGTAACACGCCTCGCGCATCAGGATTTTCATCCCTTCCGGACCACTTTCCAGCATGCGTCTTTCTGAATCTGACACCAGCAATTCGCAATCATACCCACCAGCAATACCGAACATTGCACGAGCCACACAAATATTTTCCAGTGCTTCCGTCCCGCTGGTATCAAAATGTCCAATCATACGTCCATGCTGGCGAACCACCAGCCGATAACTCTTCATCGCGCCTCCCCTGCTGGTGGCAGAATTAATTCGTCACAACCGCACCGTTGCGTCCATGTCATCACTTCCAGTACGCGCTGTGCGGCATCGTGTGTCGCAGCGGTGAGGGGTTTCCCTAAAACAATACCGCTCACCAGTTCAGCGCAAAACAAATCGCCAGTTCCCTTTAGATCCGTCTTTACTCTGGGGTGGGTTAACACTTCCACCGTATCAGCCGTTACCACTGCAACATTGATAACCTCCGGGGTTTCGCCCGGTGCGCTGGTGATCACAACCCATTTTAGCGTCTCGGTGAGCAAAGATTTTGCCGCAGTTATCGCTTCATCCAGCGTACGACACGGTTTTCCACTCAACATTTGCAGCTCAAACACATTTGGCGTCAGTCCTTGCGCCAGCGGCATCAAGTGTTTGCGGTAAGCATCCGGGATTTCGGCCTTCACATACATTCCGCTATCCGTATCACCGATCACCGGATCGACTAAAATACACAGGTCCGGGTGCGTGACGCGAACAATTTCCAGCCACTGTGCCAGCAAGGCGATTTGTTCCGCGCTCCCCATATATCCCGTGGTCACCGCCTTTAGCTCACGCAAAGCATCACGCTCATTTAAGGCCCTGAGATAACCACTAAACCAGTCTGCAGGGATTATCCCACCGTAAAAGGTCTCATAATGTGGAGTATTACTGAACAACACCGTGGGGACCGCCGTCACCCGTAACCCCTGTGCTTTGATGGCTGGCACGGCGATACTGTTACCGACACTGCCATACACCACCTGTGACTGGACGGCGACGATATCGGTCTGTAACGCCCGATGCGTGTCGTCGAAGAGCACTGACTGTATTTCACTCTCCTGCTCCATAAACCTCTCCTCTCGCTGGACAGCGGGCTTTCACCTCACTATTATCGTCATATGCTAAAATTCATTTTGTCATAGGTCAATAATGATCGACGGAAAAACCGCTAACGAAATTTTTGACAGTATTCGTCAACATGTCGCTACAGGCACATTTATGCCTGGCGAAACGCTGCCGCCGGTAAGGGAGCTGGCCGCGGCATTAAACGTCAATCGCAATACTGTCGCAGCGGCATATAAACGGCTGGTCACCTCCGGGCTGGCAATCAGCCAGGGGCGAAATGGTACCGTCATCAAGGGATTATCATCGCCCGTCGCGCTGGAGGGCAGTAATCCGGATACCCCTCTGACCGACCTTTCCGGCGGCAATCCTGCAGCGCATCTCCTGCCCGATCTGAGCCGTTATTTCGCGAAGATAAATAAGACTCCGCGATTGTATGGTGATGCTGCAGTATCGCCGGGTTTGAAGACGTGGGCGACACAATGGATGCAGGATGCCATACCCTGTACGGGCGAAATTGATATCACCAGTGGCGCAATTGATGCTATCGAACGACTACTGTGCGCCCATTTACTGCCGGGCGATAGCGTCGCAGTAGAAGATCCTTGTTTTTTGAGTAGCATCAATATGTTGCGTTATGCTGGTTTTTCCGTCAGCCCAGTCAATGTGGATAGCGAAGGCATGCAAACTGAGATGCTGGAACTGGCGCTACAAAAAGGGGCCCGGGCGGTTATCCTTACCCCACGCGCGCACAATCCGACGGGGTGTAGTCTGAGCGCAGTTCGCGCTACCGAATTGCAGAATATTCTGGCTCGTTACCCGCAAACACTGGTGATTATTGACGATCACTTTGCCCTGCTTTCCGCTTCCCGCTGGCATCCAGTCATTGCGGAACAGACACATCACTGGGCGGTCGTCAGATCCATGTCTAAAACATTAGGTCCTGACCTGCGACTTGCCATCGTGGCCAGCGATCCGGCTACCTCAGCGAAACTCCGTCTACGGCTCAACTCCGGTAGCCAGTGGGTCAGCCATCTGCTACAGGATTTAGCCTGCGCCTGCCTGAGTGACAATGAGTACCAGCGCACGCTGACACTGACTCAGCAGTTTTACGCCTCTCAGCAACAAAAGCTCGTCCTGGCCCTCAAACAACATGGTATTGAGCTTCATGCTGGTGATGGTCTGAACTTCTGGCTACCGCTGGAAACTCACAGCCAGCCACTCGCCTTTGCGCTAGCTAAGTTTGGCTGGCTGGTACGTGAAGGTGAAGTTTTTGGTGTCAATGCGCCTTCACATGGTCTGCGAATTACGTTGTCAATGCTGAAAAACAGCGACATCAACAAGCTGGCGGCTGATATTCATCAGACGCTGAAGCGCTAACAGGAGAGAAAACGTGCGAGTTCATTTTGTTATTCATGAGTCATTTGAATCTGCTGGCGCTTACCTGCCATGGGCCGAAGAGCGTGGTTATACCATCACCTGGTCGTGCGTTTACGCTGGAGAGTCAATACCAGCCAGTGCTGATAGCTTCGATATGCTGGTCGTGTTTGGTGGCCCGCAGTCTCCACGAACCACGCTCGCAGAATGCCCGTACTTTGACTCTCTGGCCGAACAGCATCTGATTAACCAGGCGATTTCTGCACGTAAGATTGTGGTGGGGATCTGTCTGGGATCACAACTGATTGGCGAGGCGTTGGGCGCAAAAGTGTGTCAGAGCCCGGAAAAAGAGATTGGGCATTCCCCCATTACGCTGACTGAGGCTGGCAAACAGCATCCGTTAATTGCCCACTTTGGATCGCCGCTGATTGTCGGCCACTGGCACAACGATATGCCAGGGTTAACCGACCAGGCAACAGTCCTTGCCACAAGCGTTGGCTGCCCGCGACAAATCGTGCAATACGGTAACTTTGTCTACGGTTTCCAGTGCCATATGGAATTTACCGCCGAAGCGATTGAGGGACTGATTCAACACTCAGAGCAAGAACTTGCTGAGGCAAAAGGAAAACGCTTTATCCGTTCAGTTGCCGAAATGCGCGAGTGGGATTACCAACAGATGAATGAGAAACTCTGGCAGTTCCTCGATCTGCTGGTAGAGAAACACCGCGGATAATATACAGAGAGGCCGGATAGCGCCACGCTTGTCCGGCCTACAAGCTCATTGGCATCCCTACAACAACACCCTTAAATCCCTGCCCCCTGATTAAAGTGTTCTTCGCCAAAGACTCCGGTTGAAAGATAGCGGTCGCCACGATCGCAGATGATTGCTACCACCACCGCACCCGGTGTGGCATGCGCCACGCGTAACGCCCCTGCCACAGCCCCGCCAGAGCTTACTCCGCAGAAAATGCCTTCGCGAATCGCCAGTTCTCGCATCGTGTTTTCGGCGTCGTCCTGATGAATATCTAAGACCTCATCAACCAACGAAGCGTTAAAAATTCCTGGCATATATTCCGCAGGCCAGCGTCGAATACCGGGAATGCTGCTCCCTTCCTCCGGCTGCAGACCAACAATTGTCACCGGCTTTTCCTGCTCACGCAGAAAACGTGACACGCCGGTAATGGTGCCGGTGGTCCCCATGCTGGAGACAAAATGGGTGATACGTCCTGACGTCTGTTGCCAGATTTCCGGCCCGGTCGTTGTGTAATGCGCATACGGGTTATCGGGATTATTAAACTGATCGAGCAGTTTTCCTTCACCGCGTTCGGCCATTTCCAGCGCCAAGTCACGCGCCCCTTCCATCCCCTGTTCTTTGCTGACCAGAATAAGCTCAGCACCGTAGGCACGCATCGCCGCACGCCGCTCCTGGCTCATGTTGTCAGGCATCAGAAGCTTCATGCGATAACCTTTCAGTGCGGCAATCATCGCCAACGCAATTCCGGTATTACCACTGGTTGCCTCAATCAGCACATCACCGGATTTGATTTCCCCACGTTTTTCCGCTTCGACAATCATTGATAGCGCAGCGCGGTCTTTCACCGAACCTGCCGGGTTATTCCCTTCCAGCTTAACCCAAATTTCACTGCCGTTATCCGGCGCAAGGCGTTGCAGTTTGACCAGAGGCGTATTGCCAATCGTTTGTTCTAATGTATTCACGTTTTCTGCTCATAAAAAAGCCGGGTGGCGCTACGCTTACCCGGCCTACAAGTGACGACTAGAGACTGTAGACCCGGCAAGCAGTACGCCACCGGGTGATAAACATATAAATTAAGCTATCAGGCTGATTCTGCCAGAGCAAGCTCCGCTTCGCGTGTTTCAATGCGTTGCTCGCCGTTATACAGACGCGCATTTTGCAACCCAACAAACAGGCGTTCACCACGGACAGGGGAATCATCACCTTGCATCACAACCGTCAGCGGCTCGTTATACCACCCCAGCGGCTGCACAACTAATTGGGTGTAGTGGCCTTTCGGACTGGCCTCCAGCACCTGCACCGGTAGAGGAGAATCCAGGCTGGTACGGCGACTGACATCCACTTCCCACGGACGCAAGAACAGATCAACCGCTCCCTGATACGCAGGCGTATATCCCAGCGGCCAGCGGTGAGCTCCAACGTGGAACTGCCCGCCGCGAATAGTACCCTGCAGACGGTTAACCTCACCCATGAACTCCAGTACAAAGCGGGTTGCTGGTTCGCGCCATACCTGGTCCGGCGCATCTGCCTGCTCAATATGTCCCTGGCTCATCACTACCACGCGATCAGCAACTTCCGTCGCTTCTTCCTGATCGTGGGTGACAAATACGCTGGTGAATTTCAACTCTTCGTGAAGCTGGCGCAACCAGCGACGCAGCTCTTTACGTACCTGAGCATCGAGCGCACCAAACGGTTCATCAAGCAGCAGGATCTGCGGTTCTACCGCCAACGCACGTGCCAGCGCTACACGCTGCTTCTGCCCGCCGGAAAGCTGCGCCGGGAAACGGTCCGCCAGATGGGCAAGTTGCACCATCTCCAGCAGCTTAGTCACTTTCGCTTTGATAGTCGCCGCATTCGGACGCTCACGGCGTGGCAATACCGTCAGACCAAAGGCGATATTGTCGAATACGGTCATATGGCGGAACAGGGCATAATGCTGAAATACGAAACCGACTTTACGGTCGCGGGCGTGCAGACGACTCACATCCGTACCGTGAAAACGAATATGTCCGCTGGACTGATGCTCCAGCCCGGCAATAATGCGTAGCAATGTGGTTTTACCCGAGCCAGAAGGCCCCAGCAGCGCGACCATCTGACCTGAAGGAATATCCAGTGAGATATCATTCAGCACCTGGGTGCGACCAAAAGACTTCTTAATATTGGCAATCTCAATGCTCATGATTTTCCTCCTGCTGCGCGCGTTTTTCCTGGTTCTCCAGACGCCATTGCAACATGCTCTTCAAAAACAGGGTAACAATTGCCATCAGCGTCAATAACGCGGCGGCGGTAAAGGAGCCGACGGTGTTGTAGTCCTGCTCCAGTAATTCAATCTGTAACGGCAGCGACAGGGTTTCACCACGAATCGAACCGGAAACTACCGATACTGCTCCGAATTCCCCAATTGCACGGGCGTTGGTCAACACCACGCCGTACAACAGCGCCCAGCGAATATTCGGCAGAGTAACGCGACGGAACATCTGCCAGCCCGATGCGCCCAGCAGAATCGCCGCCTCATCTTCATGACTGCCCTGGCTCAGCATGACCGGAACCAGCTCGCGTACTACAAATGGACAGGTAACGAAAACCGTGACCAGCACCATTCCCGGCCAGGCAAACATAATTTGCAGATTATGTTCATCCAGCCAGCCACCCAATGGGCCGTTAGAACCGTAAAACAGCAGATACACCAGACCAGCCACAACAGGCGACACGGCAAACGGGATATCCAGTAACGTCAGCAGCAACTGGCGTCCAGGAAAGTTAAAGCGGGTTACCAGCCAGGCCAGCAAAACGCCAAATACCAGATTCACCGGCACGGCAATCAACGCAATCAGCACCGTCAGCCAAATGGCGTGCAGCATGTCCGGATCGGCCAGATTCTGTAATACCGGCATTAATCCCTTGCTGAACGCCTGAACGAAGATATAAATCATCGGTACCAGCAAAATAAATGCTGATACCAGCATGCCCGTGCCGATTAGAAACCATTTACCCCAGTTGATGCGGGATGCGCCATAGCGTTTCAATTGAGTAATTTCTGCCATCAGTGACCTACCACGCGTCGACCAAAACGACTTTGCAGGGTGTTAATCGAAAACAGCAGCAACAATGAAGCCCCGAGAATAACCGACGCAATCGCGCTGGCAGCGGGATAGTCAAACTCCTGCAAGCGGACAAAAATCATCAGTGAGGTCACTTCTGTTTTCCACGCGATGTTCCCGGCAATAAAGATAACTGCGCCAAACTCACCCAGGCTGCGGGTGAAAGAGAGTGCCACGCCCGCTATCAGCGCGGGAGATAACTCCGGCAGCACCACTTTACGAAAGCTCTGTAACCGTGTAGCACCGAGTGTTTCAGCGGCTTCTTCATACTCTGGCCCTAACTCTTCCAGCACCGGTTGAACGGTACGCACCACGAACGGAATGCTGGTAAACGCCATAGCGACTGCAATTCCCAGCCAGGTGTAAGTCACTTTAATATCGAACTTCGCCAGCCACTCGCCGTAGAAACCGTTGACCGAAAACAACGACGCCAGCGTCAGGCCCGCCACCGCAGTTGGCAGGGCAAAAGGCAAATCCATTAACGCATCCAGCAACGTGCGGCCTGGAAAGCGATAGCGGGTTAAGATCCACGCCATCAACAGACCAAATACACCGTTAAAAATCGAGGCCACAAACGCTGAAATCAGCGTCACTTTATAGGCCGCCACAACCTGCGGATTAGTAATCACATCCCAGTATTGTGCCCAGCTCATTTGCGCCAGTTGCATCACCAGCGCACTGAGCGGCAGCAGCAATATCAGGCACACAAACAGCAAGCTGGTGCCCAGGCTTAAGGTAAAGCCAGGCAGCACGCGTCGGGAAGAAACAGCAAACATTTACTTACGCCCCGCCGACAACAGTTTGTCCAGCTCACCACCGCTGACAAAGTGCGTTTTCATCACCTCAGGCCAGGAGCCAAAGTGGTCTTCCACGCGGAACAGTTCGGTCTGCGGGAATTTATCCTTCAGCTTGTCCATGACCTCAGGATTGTTCACACGATAGTAATAGTCGGTGATGATAGTCTGTGCTTCAGGGCTGTAGAGCCAGTTCAGATAGGCCTTAGCCGCTTTTTCTGTGCCATTGGCTTGCACGTTTTTGTCTACCCACGCCACCGGGAATTCAGCGAGAATATTGGTTTTCGGAATAACAACTTCAAATCCCTGCGCTTCATACTGCTTGCGGATGTTATTCACTTCTGATTCAAAGCTTATCAGCACATCGCCCAGGCCACGTTCAGCAAAAGTGGTGGTGGCGCCACGACCGCCGGTATCAAATACCTCAACGTTTTTCAGGAATTGCGTCATAAACTGCTCGGTTTTGGCTTTGTCGCCACCGTCAGCTTTATCTGCCGCACCCCACGCTGCAAGGTAGGTGTAACGGGCGTTACCGGACGTTTTCGGATTCGGGAAAATCAGTTTTACGTCGGAACGAACCAGGTCATTCCAGTCGTGGATATTCTTCGGATTCCCCTTACGTACCAGGAAGCCCATGGTGGAATAGAATGGCGAGCTGTTATTCGGCAGACGGCTTTGCCAGTCGGCCGGGATCAGCTTGCCTTTATCGTGCAGGATCTGCACATCGGTGACCTGGTTATAGGTCACCACGTCAGCTTTCAACCCCTGTAAAATCGCCAACGCTTGTTTTGATGACCCGGCATGGGATTGTTTAATGGTCAGCTTATCCCCGCCGTTATCCTTCGCCCATTGCTGCTCAAACGGTGGATTAAGGGCGGCAAACAGCTCGCGGGAAACATCGTAAGAACTGTTCAGTAGTTCCGTTGCCTGCGCCTGACCTATCAGTAGCAGAGACGCGACCAGCGTCAGAGAGCTTTTTTTCAGGAAATTAACGGCCATTGCGCACCCTTATAAATTTAATGACTTTCTTATGGCCATCATATTTATAACCAGTGCTAAAGGAGTAACGGTTTTATATACCGTTTGATGATTTGAAAGTTGAAAAGAGAATAAGGGGTACCTCCCCTCCATATCGCGGAGAGGAGGATGGCATCGGTCAGACGCCTACGCTGACGCTTTCAGGCAAAGTGCTACCGCCATCAATCACGTTTTGCGTGCCGGTCAGGTAACTGGACTCATCGGACGCCAGGAACGCCGCCAGTTCGCCAACCTCAAGCGGACACGCCAGACGACGCATCGGGATCGCTTTCGCCATTTCAGTTAATACAGACTCTGGATCATCCGGGTTAGACTGACGTGCAATATTTTCTGCCATCGGCGTACGTACATAGCCCGGACAAATAGCATTCACGCGAATACCAGACTGCGCGTATTCCACCGCCAGGGATTTGGTTAAGCCGATAATTGCTGCTTTCGACAGCGCATAGGCCGTTTCGCCCGGATCGGCAACCATATCACCGGTCACAGATGACATCATCACGATACGTCCGTCTTTACGAGCAATCATCTCCGGCAGAACGGCTTTCGTCACGTTCCAGACGCCTTTAATATTGATATCAATATGGAAGTCGCGATCTTCATCGCTCATATCAAGGAAGCTGCCGAGGCGACATACGCCCGCATTGTTGACCAGAATATCGATTTTTCCCTCAATCTTCTTCGCACGTGCTACCGCCGCCGTGACAGAAGCAAAATCTCTGACGTCTGCATGAACTGCCGTGCACCGGTGACCGCGTCCACTCAGCTCATCTGCCAGTTTTTCAATCTCATCGGAGATATCCAGCAAGATTAGGTTCGCGCCATGGCGGGCAAACGTTCTGGCAATACCTTCGCCAATGCCCTGAGATGCGCCCGTAATCAATGCTGTTTTGCCCGTGAGTTTTCCCATTTCAATATTCTCCTTTTGAATATGAAGCATCCGCTTCATTCACGCAGAAGATACAGCAATAACAAATTAGTGCTGAGGAATAGCTCACTAAATCAGGTTAATGTCAGGTAAAAAAAATCCCCGACGACGCGGGGATTAGCTTATTTCTCTGGATTTTGTCGGAAAGCGGCTTCGTCTCAACAAGCCTGCACGATTGCTATCTGTAGTCCAGGCACCCGGCAATAATCACAGGGCGAGCAGACGATCCAGCGACGGAGCAAAGTAATAGCCGCCGGTCACCGGTTTGGTAAAGCGCAGCATGGCGTCACGTTTACCATCAGTATCGCCAAACATACTCAGCAGTTGCTGCTCAATATTATGCAGACGCGCACAGTAAGCGCAGAAATAGAGACCGTGTGTGCCGCTGGCGGTACCGTACGGCAGGCTCTGGCGAACAATTTTCAGCCCCTTGCCATCTTCTTTCAAATCCACACGGCTCAGGTGAGAAGTCACCGGGCGATCATCACCGTCAATCTCTTCATTGGCTTCTTTGGTGCGACCAATCATCATTTCCTGATCATGAATGCTCATGCGGTTAAGCTGCTTCAGGTTATGTTCCCAACGCTGTACAAATACATAGCTGCCACCGGCATCAACGCCATCTTTGATGACCGCGACTTCACGGCGCGTTTCTTCTCCGGCCGGGTTTTCCGTACCATCCACAAAGCCGCTAAGATCGCGCTCTTCAACCCAACGGAAACCGTGGATCTCTTCTTTCACTTCGATGCAGTCGCCAAAGGCTTCCATCGCTGCCTGCGCAACGGAGAAATTCACGTCATGACGCAACGAGAGGATATGGATCAGCACGTCATACTGGGTCGCCGGTGCCAGACCTTTACCGTAAGGGATAAAGTCTTTCAGCTCTTCAGCGCCCACGCCGCCGCTCAGTGTGCGCCAGGTGTTGTTGCCGAAAGCAACGACCGCGCCAAGGTGCGCATCCGGGAATTTCGCTTCAAAGGTCGCCAGTTTATCCGCAAAGGTTTTACTGGCCGCACGCAAAGCCTCAACGTCGCCCTTAACATTGGCTTCAATCCAAATCGCCGCACGGCAATGTTCTGGCAAAATGCCACTCTGAACCTGAGACATTGTTCCTCCTGAAAAAAAGATGCCACGACATCGTGGCATTGATAGGCGTTATTCTACCTGTTTTTTTAGTCCGTCGATTTGTTCAGACGCAAATTAACGCCGCCAGATAATTTTGCTCACTTTCCAGTCTTTCAGCGTATCGTCAGACGGCATTATGCCTTCAGGCCCGCTCCACTCGCCGGAAAAAATATAGCTAATATGTTGACTTCCTTCAGCTTTACACTCAACACCCGCACTATCATCTCCGGTAGCTTTCTGGCAATTACCGAAAGCTTTAGTGTAAAGGTCGCTAAACGGTGTACCGATTTCTACACCGGATGCTGATGAAATATCGCTGTCCAGCACATCAATACGGCTGATCGTTCCCTGATCACCGTTGATAATCATCGCAACGCTGCTATCTTTCATCACCTCATAAAAACGTACAACATTGCCATTATTGGTTTTCATCCCGCTACGCAGGCGATAGTCCCCATCCAGCGCATCGGCAATTGATTTTTCATTCAGCGGTGTGGCGGCGGTGAGTTTTCCCACACCCTGCTCAGTGACCTCCGTCGAAGAACCAAACCAGTTCCACGGATTTGCAGCAGACCAGTTCACCGACGACAGCGTTGAACAACCAGTCAGTACCAGCGGCATCGCGCATAAAATCAAACGCAGTGATTTCATTTCACCTCCTCCCTTATTTATCAACGTTGCTTGGAGTTCACTTTCGAAAAAAAGTGCCGTTATTCTTTTTCAACATAAAAACAGGCACGCAGACGTTGATTAGTTAATAGCCATACCAGCGCGACGATATCAGCCACCAGCAGCGCCAGCCCGGCACCGTTGACAGGATCTCCTTCCAGCCACAGAACAGGCTGCCAGCATAGCAGCACCAGTTGGGCCAAAATCAGCAATGCGCGCAGCCAGCGCCATAACGAAGGAAACGCAAAACGTCGCCCGCTGAGCAAAAACGCCAGCACTGCCGGAACGCCGGGAAGCAATCCCAGCCAGAAAGAGTCATGATCGGGATAAAACAGATTCAGTAATGTGTTGCCCTGCTCGCGGGAAGATCCCGCAATCACAAACAGCACCCAGGTGCGCGCCTGAAGCAGCAGCACACACCAGAACAAAAAAGGCAGGCGTAAGCGACCATGACCATCATAATCGGCAGGATGGAACTCAGTACTCTTCATCTTCGATCAGACGTTTGCCCAGATTGAGTACATCAGCATGTTCATATCCCAGACGTTCATACATACCCAGCACAACGTCATTATCATCACGCACTATGATTTGAATCTTCGGGCAACCGCGGGCTATGAGTTTTTTCTCCAGACGGTTGAGCAGTGCATTGGCAATGCCGCGCCCCCGAAACTCAGGATGCACGCCAAGGTAATAGGCAGAACCACGATGACCGTCGTAACCTCCCATCACCGTGCCAACCACTTCGCCATTCACTTCCGCGACCAGAAACAAGCTGACGTCGTGATTTACTTTACGCTCGATGTCCATTTCCGGATCGTTCCATGGACGCAACAAGTCACAGCGCTCCCAGAGGGTGATCACCTCTTCGAAATCTTCCTGGCGAAATACGCGTATTTCCATGGTATTGGTTACCTTTTCAGGACGTTAAAAAGCGATTATGGCGCGAACAGCTGATTTAGCCAATATCTGACGCGAAGCAGCGGAAAAAATGGCATAATACTGAACTGTCACGTATTGAAATGAAAAGTAAAACAATTCTTATCCCGATCCGTCGCAACGGACTACGCGATACGATATAACGTCTGGAACCTTTTTTTACAACTCAGGCCGTATGAGCACTTTTAAACCACTAAAAACTCTCACATCGCGTCGCCAGGTGCTGAAAGCCGGGCTGGCCGCCCTGACGCTGTCAGGCATGTCGCAAGCCATCGCTAAAGAAGAAGCGCTAAAAACCAGCAATGGTCACAGCAAACCGAAAGCTAAAAAGGCAGGTGCTAAGCGTGTTGTGGTACTCGATCCGGGACACGGCGGTATTGATACCGGAGCGATTGGACGCAACGGTTCGAAGGAAAAACACGTCGTGCTGGCGATTGCCAAAAACGTACGATCCATCCTGCGCAGTCAGGGGATTGATGCGCGGCTGACCCGTTCCGGCGATACATTTATACCGCTGTACGATCGCGTCGAGATTGCGCACAAACACGGTGCCGATCTGTTTATGTCCATTCACGCCGACGGCTTTACCAATCCCAGTGCCGCTGGTGCATCGGTCTTTGCCCTGTCAAACCGCGGCGCCAGTAGCGCCATGGCAAAGTACCTTTCCGATCGTGAAAACCGCGCCGATGAAGTTGCCGGGAAAAAAGCCACTGATAAAGACCATTTGCTGCAGCAGGTACTGTTCGATCTGGTACAGACCGACACGATAAAAAACAGTCTGACCCTCGGTTCGCATATTCTTAAGAAGATCAAGCCAGTACACCGTCTGCACAGTCGCAGTACGGAACAGGCCGCCTTCGTGGTGCTAAAATCCCCTTCTATTCCTTCGGTGCTGGTCGAGACTTCGTTCATTACCAACCCGGAAGAAGAACGGCTGCTGGGGACAACGGCATTTCGTCAGAAAATCGCCACCGCTATCGCCAATGGCGTCATCAGCTATTTCCACTGGTTTGATAACCAGAAAGCACATTCGAAGAAGCGTTAATCATGAAGCCCGATACGCAGCGCGTAAAACAGTTCCTGCTCAGCCTGCAGGATGATATTTGCCAGCAGCTATCCGCCGTGGACGGTGCTGATTTTGTTGAAGATAGCTGGCAGCGTGAAGCGGGCGGCGGCGGACGCAGTCGGGTATTGCGCAACGGCGGTATTTTTGAACAAGCGGGAGTGAATTTTTCCCACGTTCACGGTGATGCGATGCCTGCTTCAGCTACCGCACATCGACCAGAGCTTGCCGGACGCAGCTTTGAGGCGATGGGGGTGTCGCTGGTTGTGCATCCGCTTAATCCTTACATTCCTACCAGCCATGCCAATGTGCGGTTTTTTATTGCTGAAAAACCAGGGGCAGACCCGGTCTGGTGGTTTGGCGGTGGTTTTGATTTAACGCCCTACTACGGCTACGAAGAAGATGCCGTTCACTGGCATCGCACGGCCTTTGATCTGTGCCAGCCGTTCGGTGATGACGTCTATCCGCGGTATAAAAAGTGGTGTGACGACTACTTCTTCCTGAAGCATCGTAACGAGCAGCGTGGTATTGGCGGACTGTTCTTCGACGATCTCAATACGCCCAACTTCGACCACTGTTTCGACTTTATGCAGGCGGTTGGCAAAGGCTATACCGACGCGTATCTGCCTATTGTGGCGCGTCGTAAGGCGATGAGTTGGGGCGAGCGTGAACGTAATTTCCAGCTTTATCGTCGCGGTCGCTACGTGGAGTTCAATCTGGTGTGGGATCGCGGCACGCTGTTTGGTTTGCAGACCGGTGGGCGCACCGAATCCATCTTGATGTCAATGCCACCGCTGGTGCGTTGGGAGTACGACTGGCAGCCGGAAGCGAACAGCCCGGAAGCTGCCCTTAGCGAGTTTATCCAGGTCCGCGACTGGGTGTAGTTGCCTGATGGCGTTACGCTTGTCAGACCTACAAAACGGCAAAACCCGTAGGCCGGATAAGGCGCGTTAGCGTCGCATCCGGCACGTCACAGGCTCATACCATCACGCCCACTGGCGCATGCGCTGATGCAGCGTCAGTGACGGCTTCTCCGCAAACAACTGCTGGTAATCAGTAGCGAACTGCCCTAAGTGCCAGAATCCCCACTGCATTGCGGCATCTTTTACCGTCGAGCTCTGCGACCACGGGCTGATAAGCTCCCGACGCACGGCATTCAGACGAATGCGCTTCAACCATGCATTCGGCCCGATACCAAGAATCGCGTGAAACGCGTTTTGCAACGTACGGCGGCTCACATGCAACTGATTACACAAATCGAGCACAGTCAGCGGCTCCGACATGTTTTCCAGCACATATTCGCGCGCGCGCGACAGCAGACGACGATAACTCTGATGGCTGATACTCTCGGCGGTTATTATCGGCTGAGCTTCCTCCAGCATCGTGCCCATCGCCAACAGCAGGTTATCGCCTAACACTTTGCGCACCGCGGTCTGGCGAAGATCCTCTGGATTCTCGCTGAACGTTGCCAGCGCCTGCTGCACAAATCCCCACAGTGCCGCTTTATGCTGCTCTTTTACTTCCAGCGCTGACTGGTTACGCAGCATATGCAGCACCCGTTCCGGGTTATGCAGGAAGTTAGCCTGACGAGCAATGGCCTCTTCAGATATAACCACACCAAGAATGGTGTAATCGTCTGGCGTACTCAGTTCAAACTCAGTCCCTCCCGGGCGAGTTGCAATCTCAGCACTGCCAAGGCATTGGGTGCCAATAAATCCCTGCTCACCACGCGTAGCCGGAATGCCAAACCAGAATGAATTCGGCCAGACCAGGCATGACTGGCGCAGCGCCAGACCGGTGTATTCACGGAACACCTGAATGTCATCGAGCAGGATTTCCGTGAACTCGCCATGAAATTTACCCGGATGGAGCTGATCGTATATCTGCTGCCAGGCGGTAATAGTCAGGGCGTGCTCATAGACATCTGTTGTTCGCCGCTGGTGAACGTTATCCACCTCTACTATCGGCGTAAGTTTAACGTCTTCGGGTAATGCTTCATGATAAAGATGGTGCAGGTTTGCAGTACGTTTCTTTTTCATGATCTTTTAAGCCGGAAGCTTCATTGAAGCCCCCGGCCCTCCGACAGGTTAATTTTTTAAGCGATAGCGACTACTGCGTTTACGCAACGCTCCGTCAGAAAAGAGCTGTTCCAGCGCATTTCTGGCTTTTTCAAGTGACCAGCCAAAGTGCGCAGCCACTTCCCCTGCCGTCATTCCCTGACGGACCGATGTTAACAGTGCCAGTAATTCATCAGAGGATTCAGTCGCCACAGGAGTTTCCTGTATCTGCTCTGATTTCACTTCAGATTTCACTTCAGGCTTCTGTTCTGGTTTCTTCGGTGCGCGCTTAAAACCGCCAATCAGCCACTGGGTGTCATCGTCCGGCCGCCCTATCTCCTTGCGGCTAATAACACGGCCTGTACGCTGT
Organism: Citrobacter sp. Cm046; assembly: GCF_030333065.1. Taxonomy (NCBI): domain Bacteria; kingdom Pseudomonadati; phylum Pseudomonadota; class Gammaproteobacteria; order Enterobacterales; family Enterobacteriaceae; genus Citrobacter; species Citrobacter sp. Cm046. The sequence continues at coordinate 391,371 of NZ_JAOWGP010000043.1, forward strand.
GCTGCGGCACTGCCAGCATCCAGCGCCGCACGACACGCCGCCAGATCGCCTTCCACCACCAGCGTCAGCCTGCCAGGATCGAGCACTTCGTGGCTTAGCAGACGCACGTTCGCGGCTTTTAGCATGGCATCTGCCGCGTCCACGGCAGCGACCATGCCATCCACTTCCAGTAATCCCAGTGCATTGATCATCACAACCTCTCTTACGCGCGCTGTACCGGATTACGGGCAATATCCAGAACGGCATCGGCAAAGGCGTTACAGGCAGCTTTACAGGCAGCCTGGCTACCGGTCAAAAACGCCGCCGAGTAGTTGGTTTCTGACGGCGGCGGAACGTAGGTCACCAGTTGTACATCGGCAGATTTCAGCGCAGCATCAATACCAAATGTCGCTTCCAGCGGCGGCGCCACCAGATAGGCCATCGGATCGCCAAGCGCGCATCCTGCCGTGGCTGAAAGATACGAACCGGTACGCGAGACCACATGCGCCAGGAACGCGGTGTTTTCTGCATCATTCGCCCACTGGAACGCTGCGCCACTTTCAATGTTAGCGACCATCGCATCCAGACCCGCGCGAACTTCCGCCGGGTTAGGGCCACCCAGCATGATCATCACTTCACCGGCAGTCGGTGACGGTCCATGCGCGGCTCCCGCATACAGCGATCGGCCATATACCACTTCTACCATCGCCTGTTTTGTCGCTTCGTCAGCGGCAATATACGCCACGTCATCAGAGTCTGCCGTGATGAGTCCGAGGCTACGTATATGTGGCGGTAATTTAAGTTCACGTGCAAACTCCGCGTTAACGGAGGCAATCACGCGCATCGCGGTGACTGAAGGTCTAATCAAATCTAATGCTGGCATGCTGCCTCCTTAACGGGTCATATTGATGCCGGACGCTTTTTGCTCCAGCATGCGCTTGGCCAAATCCACAATTACCGCAGCCGCTTCAACCGGTGGCGTGCCGCCCTGGTGAATGTTCGAAATACAGGTTCTGTCGGCCTCAACGGTGGTCGCCACACGTGGCGAATAGACGGCGTAGCAGGAAAGACTCTCCGACTGGCCTAAGCCCGGACGTTCACCCACCAGCAGAATCACCGCCTTCGCCCCCAGAAGTTCGCCAATCTGATCTTCAATTTTCACGCGGCCATAGCGTACAAAGAACGGCGTACCCACCTTCAGTCCAGCCTGTTTTAAACCAGACAACAACGGCGGCAGGATCTCTTCGTAGTTCGCAGTAATAGCATCTGTAGACAGGCCATCAGAAACGATCACCTGCACATCCGGGTTGGCCACGCACTGTGATTTCAGTGCTTCTATCGCTTCCGCACTCAGACGACGACCCAGGTCCGGGCGAGTCAGGTACAGATTTTTGTCACTGATTTCTGAACGGACTTCCAGCAACCCTTGTGCTTTCACCCACTCTTCCGGTACCTCTTTCAGCACGGTGTCTTTCGAACGAGAGTGGTCAGCCAGGAAGCGCAGCAGCGCCTGAGTGCGTGGACGTGGACCGGCACGACCGGTGCATACGCGCGCTGCAGTACTACGACGCAACTCTGTCAACACTTCAGCACGGTGCGGATTTTCAACGCCAATCCACGCTTTGGCTTCCGGTGAACCCAGGTCCATCGCACAGCTTTCCCCCGTCGGTGCGGCGCACTGTGTGGAGCTGCATTTCACTTCCGGTGACGGCGCTTGAGCCTGCGGCTGTGACTCACCCATTGACGCCATTACGCTGCGTACAATTTCTTCAATCTGTTTTTGATCCATCGTGTGTCATCCCCGCGTCATCAGAAGAACAGTGACGGATCGCCCGCCCGTTTGGTCAGGCGACCGTTTGCCATAATGCCCATGTTTTCCAGCCAACGTTCAAACTCCGGCGACGGACGCAAGTTCAGCAACTGGCGCACGGTCGCGGTGTCGTGGAACGCGGTGGTCTGATAGTTGAGCATGATGTCGTCACCGAGCGGCATGCCCATGATGTAGTTGCAGCCAGCGGTGGCGAGCAAAATCATCAGGTTTTCATTGAGGTTCTGGTCAGCGTCAGCATGGTTGGTGTAACAGCAGTCACAACCCATTGAGATGCCGCTCAGTTTGCCCATGAAGTGGTCTTCCAGACCGGCGCGAATAATCTGACGGTCGTTGTAGAGATACTCCGGCCCGATAAAGCCCACCACGGTGTTCACCAGGAACGGATCGTAGTGACGCGCCAGACCGTAGTTACGCGCTTCCATCGTCACCTGATCGGCACCGAAGTTAGCGCCTGCGGAAAGCGCAGAACCTTGCCCGGTTTCAAAGTACAGGCAGTTTTCACCGGCAATACGGTTGAACTCAGCACCCACTGCGCGTGCCTCATCCAGCATCGCCAACTCGACACCAAACTCTTTCAGCCCTTTTTCGCTACCGCAGATGCTCTGGAAAATCAGTCCGCCCGGCGCGCCGCGACGAATCGCTTCGATCTGGGTGGTGACGTGCGCGAGCACACAGCCCTGTGTAGGAATGTTGAATTTGTCGATCACGCCATACACGGTATCGAGCACGCGGCTTAAGTTCTCCACGTCATCTGTCACCGGGTTAACACCGATAACGGCATCGCCCGCACCGAAGGAAAGCCCTTCGTAGATTTGTGCGGCAATACTCTGCACGTCGTCGCGGGTATCGTTCGGCTGCAAACGGCAACTGAAGGTGCCCGGCAGACCGATAGTCGTGTTAGCCTTTTTGATCACCGGCATTTTTTTGCCGCCGTAGATCAGGTCCGCGTTGGAACAAATTTTTGCAACGCCTGCGACCACTTCGGACGTTAACCCTTTGCGCATAAACGCAATGTCATCGACAGAGGTTTCATCACTCAACACGTACTCGCGCAGCTCACTGATGCTCCAGTTTTTGATGCGGTTATAGGCCGTTTCGTTGACGTCATCCTGAATCAGACGCGTGACGCAGTCCTCTTCATAGGAAATCACCGGGTTGTTGCGGATATCCGCTACCGTCATTTCCGACAACACCTGTTTAGCAGCCACGCGCTCCTGCGAGCTTGTCGCGGCCACACCAGCCAGCACATCCCCCGAACGCAGTTCGTTGGCTTTTGCCAGCACCTCTTTTACATCCTTAAACTGATAAACATTGCCGAACAATGTGGTCTTTAGTTTCATAAGTCGTTCCCTCAGGAAGGAAATGCGAGTGATTTCACCGTCACCGGCACAACCGATCCGCCAAAAAGAGGCGTACCAATGTCGATATAGTCACCCGCCCGAACAATCACCTCATCGATGACCGCCAGCGGGTGTTGCTGTAACTGTGGGCGTAACAGCATGCCCAGTGCTTTACCAAAATCCTGCTCGGCTACCACCAGCAGGGGATGCGGATTCGGATAACGTGCGACAAAGGCCAGTAGCGCGTCGATGACCGTTAACAGCGCGGCGTAGCGCACTGGCAGCGACCCGGGCAGCGCAAGGACATAGGCGTCAGTTTTCGGGTCGAGATCGAGCTGCATCAGCGCCTGCTGCCAGGCCGCGACCAGATCAGCTTCATCAACCGGGATAGCCACTGGCAGGTTGCGCAGCGGAAGCGCAACGCCTTCCAGCCAGATGGTGCTGCCTGAAAGCGATAGCGTATGTGCTCCTGCGCCAATGACCGTGGCACGTACTGTTTGCGCCGGGAACTGCACGTTCATCTCACGCAGACGCGGATGTTCATGTAGCGCCGTTGCCAACAGCGGTCCTATGTCAGAAAAACAGAATGGATCGGCAGGCTGGTTGCGGTAGCACTCACCCACCCCACCCGAAAGCGTAATCACCTCTGGCTTAATGCCCACAGGCAATAAACCGGTTTGCATCAACGCCTGAGCCAGCGGCGAAAGTTTGCCGTCAATAACCTCGACGATAAGCGTAGCCATCCGTCGCGCCACCTGAATCAGTTGCGCCGCATTAAGCGAACGGGCATCTGTACCTGCGCCAAAAACATCATCGACAATCATTTGCCCCGGCTGGTGCGCATGAACCACACGCCCCTGGCTATCGGTCTCCAGCAGTCGCCCACCAACATTCAGGCAGGCTGAACCGCTAACTTTTCCGGCGTCAAACAGAACATAGTTAGACGTACCACCGCCGATATCGATATTCAGTACGCTGCACAGTCGCTGCTCAGACAGGGTTTGCGCACCCGCGCCGTGACCGGCAATGACCGATTCAAGATGTGGACCTGCGCTGGCAACCACGAAGTCACCCAGCGACTGGGAGAGCGCCATCACCGCCGGACGGGCATTGCGGGTTTTCGCACTTTCCCCGGTAATAATGATTGCGCCAGAATCAACGCTCTGTGGCTCAATACCTGCTGCCTGATACTGAGCCAGAATCAGCGCCTTAAGTTCGGCCTCTTTTAACCCGCCTTGCTTATCAACGGGGGTAAAGAAGACCGGGCTTTGCCAGCTAATTTCACGTTTGATGAATTCGTAACGCGGCACCTGCGACACTGCCGCACGGTTAACCAGCTCAAGGCGGGAGAAGATCACCTGAGTGGTGGTGGTGCCGATATCGATACCGACGCTCAATAGCTGGCGAGTATTCACGATTGCGCCTCCGCTTTCGTTTCTGTTTCGGCTTCCACTTCTGCCGGAACGTTTTCGTCTTTTGGTACCAGCAGCATAGCCACACCAATCGCCGTTACACCGCCGATCAGCTTGCCGACAATCATTGGGAAGATCATGGCGTTCATGTTTGCGGCAGCGAAACCTAAGTGGTCACCCAGAGCGAAGGCAGCAGAGACGGCGAACGCACAGTTAATCACTTTGCCGCGGGTATCCATGTGCTTCATCATGCCGAACATCGGAATATTGTTCGCCAACGTTGCGACCATGCCACCAGCTGCCATATTGTTGATTTTCAGAAGATTACCAACTCGCATCAGCGGTTTTTCAAACCAACGGGTCAGTAACAGAACCATTGGATAAGCGCCGAGCAGTACGCAGGAGATAGAACCGATAACTTCGATGGCGCGCATCACTTCACCAGGGTTATCGCCAGGCGCCATGAAGATAGGATCGAGACCCGGGATCAGATCCCAGCCGAGCAGGAATTTGATAACCGCAGCGGCCAGCCCGATTGTGATCAATGCCACCAGGAACTTAGCGAAGATCTGGAAGCCGTTGATCATTTTTTCCGGGATGAATTTCAGCCCCAGCGCCACCAGCACGGCAACGATCAGCACCGGAATCATGTTCATCAGGATCAGCGCGAAGGTAAATTCCACCGGCTGTCCGTTGATTTCAACGCCGGAATACATCGCTACCAAACCACCCGCGATACAGCCAATTGGGATCGTGACAATACCAGCCAGCACGCCCAGTGCCAGATAACGACGGTCAGAGGGTTCAATAATCCCCAGTGCTACCGGGATGGAGAAGACCAGCGTCGGCCCCATCATCGCACCCAGAATCAAGCCAGAGTACAACCATGCCGCAACATCACCGCCCGCCAGTTCTTTCGCCAGGAAGAAGCCGCCCATATCACACGCCAGCAGCGTTCCGGCAAACATCGACGGGTTCGCGCCCAACATTTCATACAGCGGAATAATCACCGGCCCGAGCACTTTTGCTAATACCGGCGCCAGCGCAGTCATACCGACCATTGCCAGACCGAGCGCGCCCATCGCCATAAAACCTTCTTCAAACTGACCACCCGATCCCTCGATGCTTTTACCAAACTTACCGAGGTAGCGCGCTGAACCACCGAACTGCGACAGGATCCTGTCCACGGCGGCAATCAGCATAAAGAACATCATGATGTACATGATGATTTCGTTAATTCCCATACCCTTCACTCCCTGTCATTTGTGTATTTATTGTGCCGCCGCATACAACGCGATAATTTCTGCCTGCGTGGCGGTTCGTGGATTGCTGCGAATACAAATATCGTCCATCGCAGCTTGCGCCCATGTGCTGTATTGCTCAGGCTTCGCCCCCACGTCAGCGAGTCGTTTTGTCTGGCCCACTTCGGTAATCAGCTCGATGACAGCGTTGATTGCGTCACGATCGTCTGATTTCTTGTTGGTTAACGCCCTGCCGATATGGCTAAAGCGTTCACGGCAAACCATGCGGTTAAACCCCATTACTGTCGGTAGCAGCATGGCGTTAGCCTGTCCGTGCGGAATGTGCAGCGCCGCGCCCGGCTGGTGAGCCATCGCATGACACAAGCCCAGCCCCGCGCTGGAGAAAGCCATCCCCGCCATACAGGAAGCCAGCAGCATGCTTTCCCGCGCAGCCAGGTCGTGACCGTAGCCCACCGCTTTCGGTAACGATTTGCCAATCATCGCAATCGCGCCAATCGCCAGGCTGTCGGTAAATGGCGTTGCGTTCAGGGCGCTATAAGCCTCAACGGCGTGGGTCAACGCATCGATTCCGGTCATCGCCGTAACATGCGCAGGCACCCCTTCCGTCAATGCGGCATCAAGAATGGCCACATCCGGCATCAGCGTGGCGTGAGCCAGCACTTTTTTCAGTCCAGTCGCGGCGTCAATAATCACCGTGACGTTGGTAGTTTCCGAACCTGTTCCGGCGGTGGTTGGTACGGCAATCAGCGGCAGACGCGGGCGTAACGTGCTGTGTTCCGTCATATCGGCCAGCGTCTGCGTCGGATTAGTCACCAGCAATGCCACCGCTTTGGCGGCATCCAGTACAGAACCGCCACCAAAGGCCACAACGCCATCACACTTTGATTCACGCAGTTGCGCTACCGCCGCGCAAACGTCCGTGATACACGGCTCACCAACCGGGCACGGCCACAACGTCATCGCCACGCCTTTCATCGCCAGGCTACGTTCAAGTCCGGCGGTCATTCCGGCCTGATGCAGGAAGCTATCGACCATCACGAACATATGCGTCAGTCCGCGCATTTGCGCTTCCTGTCCACAGGTGCTGAGCGCCCCAAGTCCACATAACGTGACTGGTGGAACGCTAAATGTTTTTACGCGTTGCAGATTCAGGGTATCGAATGCCTGAAAGAGCGCCGTTTGCAATTCAGCTTGCATAGATTCCCTCCGCTTTTTCTCTCCCACTGTTCGCGATTGCCAGCGGGGTCATAAACAGACTGTGCTGTGGTAAATGCACCTGCAGTTCCGGGAAACGCTTACGGAACAGCTCATCGACACCCGGTTGCATACAGGAACCACCGGCCAGCCATAAATCTGTTACTCCATGCCCTGCAATATGATGAGCGACGATTTCCGCCATCTTTTCGTAGACCGGCTTGACCACCGGCCAGATTTCTTTTCCATTGCTGCGCTTGTACTGCTCGGCTTCTTCAAGCTGAATACGACGATTCCCCGCAAGGGTCAGAGAAATGTGGTGCCCGCCAGTAGCTTCATCGGCGGAATAGGTCACTAAACCCCGCTTCACAATAGCGATACCGGTCGTGCCCCCGCCGATATCCACTACGCCTGCGTTATCCAGTTTCAGCAGATCTGCCACAGCGGTTGGTTCGTCCAGCACATGGCTCACTTCAAGTCCTGCTGATTCCAGCACATTGATGGAAATACGCGGGTCCGTTCCCGGCGGGAACGAGGTTGCCGCATGGGTAAAGCGGCAACCCAGCTGTTGCTCAAGCGTATCGAGATGGCGACGGACAATGGTCACCGCACCGAAGAAATCCCAGACGATGCCGTCACGCACGACATCGGCCCAGTCCAGGCAGACCGCAACCGGCTGTCCGTCACTGTCGACAACCATCGACACCACATCACACGTCCCCAAATCAACACCCAGCCACAGCGGTGAGTCGCTGGCTGTGGGCGTCTGGTTACATAGCGTTGCCGCTTTTTGCAGTCTGGGTGTGAGCCAAAGTTGTTCGTCGTGCGCCATCTCTTTATCTCCTTAGAGCGCTCTTAAACGATGCGGAACGCATCCACCAACACACAGCGACGCAGACGCACAAACGTGCGCGCACTGGTCACCCCTTCCCCGGTCGGCGTAGTAATGGTCATGGTGGTCCAGCCCTCACCGCCAAGTCCGAGACCCGCAATGCACGGCCCATTTTTGACGAAGATGCTGGTATCAATGGCGTTAGCCATACGGTTCATATTGTCGATATTGCGTGAGTGCATCGCCGCCGTATGGTGACAACCACCTTCAAGCGTTACCGCCAGTTCAATGGCCTCATCGACGTTGGCAACCCGCACCACCGGCAGCACCGGCATCATCAGTTCAGTTACGGCAAACGGATGGGTGGCGGAGGTTTCGACGAATAACAAGCGGGTCTGGTCTGGTACATTCAGACCAATTGACGCTGCGATTTTTCCCGCATCACGTCCAACCCAGTCACGGCTAACCGTGCCTTTGCCGCGCTCGTCGACATTTTTCAGCAGCACTGGCTGAAGTTGCTCGGCCTGGGCCGCAGTGAGTTTTACCGCATGCTGGCTTTCCATCAGACGCATCAGTTCGTCGGCAACGCTATCCACCACGATCAGCACTTTTTCGTCGGCGCAGATAATGTTGTTATCAAACGATGCACCTTTGACGATGGACTGCGCGGCGCGTACCAGATCGGCGGTTTCATCAACCACCACCGGCGGGTTACCCGCACCAGCCGCAATCAGGCGTTTATTGGTGTGTTTACGCGCAGCGTCAACCACCGCTTCGCCACCGGTAACGACCAGCAGGCCAATGCCTGGGTACTTGAACAGACGCTGAGCGGTTTCGATATCCGGATTGGCAACGGTAACCAGCAGGTTTGCCGGGCCACCAGCGGCAACAACCGCCTGGTTAAGCAGAGTTATCGCGCGCTGAGAAACGCCTTTTGCCGCCGGATGTGGCGCAAATACCACGCTGTTGCCTGCGGCAATCAGGCTGATGGCATTATTAATTACGGTTGCTGCCGGGTTGGTGGACGGTGTTACCGAAGCCACCACGCCCCACGGCGCGTTTTCAATCAGCGTTAAACCATTATCGCCGGTCAATACCTGTGGAGAGAGGCATTCCACGCCCGGCGTGCCGCGTGCCTGCGCTACGTTTTTGGCAAATTTATCTTCAACGCGTCCCATGCCGGTTTCAGTGACGGCAAGTTCCGCTAATTCTCTGGCGTGTTTTTCGCCTGCTTCACGAATGGCGTGAATAGCTAACTGGCGCATAGCGACGCTTTTTAACCCCTGCTGGGCCAGTTTTGCTGCCGCCACTGCGTCATCCAGGGAGGCAAAGACGCCCATTTCTTGAACCGCGCTGACGGGCTGACTGCTGTCTTTCATTTTCAGCAGTACCGCTTTCACGACCTGTTCAATATCCTGTTGATTCATGATTTTCTGCCTTATTTATGGAAGATCACCTGACCACCGGCCACCACTTCATCGACAATGCCAATAACACACAGATCGACAGGCGATGATTCGTTGCGGTGCGCCTGACGGGCTGAGCTTCCGCTGACCAACAGCACCCACTCTCCGGTTCCCGCCCCGATGCTGTCGATAGCAACAGCACACTGCCCGTCGGGATTTCCGCAGGCGTCAATCATTTCCACCATCAGCAATTTGTCGTGCGCTAGCCCCTGATGGCGTACGGTACAAACAATTTGTCCTGTGACGATTGCCAGTTTCATACCCGCCTCCGTGGCATATTTCAGGTAAAACCTCCCCCTACCCTCCGCAGAAGGTAATGTGAAAAGGAGAGAGGGTGACGCCAGCTTTTATCAATCATGCAGTGGCGTCACATGGGCTACTTACATGTCGTTGCTGTCGCCTTTAAAGCTGATCGGAAACACTTCTTCCAGATCGCCATGCGGACGCGGGATAACATGTACAGAAACCAGTTCACCAATGCGCTGGGCAGCGGCAGCACCGGCATCCGTTGCGGCTTTACAGGCCGCCACATCGCCACGTACCATTGCGGTAACCAGGCCACCGCCAATCTGCTTCACGCCAACCAGTTTCACGCGTGCCGCTTTAACCATTGCGTCAGAAGCCTCAATCAGTGCAACCAGGCCCCGGGTTTCAATCATTCCTAATGCTTCCATTGTGCTTTCCTCTTAGTAGAAGGGGTCCAGAACGGGACCTAAACAACCAGTGTTTGTGAGGCGCGTTCACGACTCACGTCAGTCTGGCGCGGCACTGCTGCCACCAACGCCAGTTCGATAATTTCCTGTACGCTGCAGCCGCGGGAGAGATCATGGAGCGGTGCGGCAAGCCCTTGAATCAGTGGCCCTACTGCTCGATACCCTCCCAGACGCTGGGCGATTTTGTAACCAATATTGCCTGCCTCAAGCGATGGAAAAACCATCACATTGGCATTGCCCTGCAACGGGCTGGCCGGTGCTTTTTGCGCCGCAACATCCGGTACAAAAGCGGCATCAAACTGCAATTCACCATCAACGGTAAGCTCTGGTGCACGTTCACGAACAATGTCCGTAGCCTGCTGCACGTTAGCAACGTTGGGGTGACGGGCACTGCCATTACTTGAAAACGAGAGCATTGCGACGCGCGGCTCTTCGCCGGTAATCGCTTGCCAGGTCTGCGCGCTGGCGATGGCAATATCTGCCAACTGGGCTGCAGTGGGTTGCGGCACGACACTGCAATCAGCAAATCCTAATGACGGTCCGAGATACTGCGGCAGCATCAGGAAAATTGACGACAGCGTTTTACAACCCGGCTGTAATCCGATAATGCGTAACCCCGCACGCAGCACGTTCGCTGTTGACGAGAGGTTGCCCGCAATACAGACGTCGGCTTTACCCGCGCTAACCATTGCGGCAGCGAACATCAGCGGATCGTTGAGTTTCTCAAGCGCATCCGGCGGCGTTTTTTCACCAGCACGCGCCAGCCAGCGCAGCGCAAATTCTTCACGCATTTGCAGGTTGCTTTGCGGGTCGATTACCTGAATGCCATCCATTGCCACGCGGTGGCTGAGAGCAAACTGGCGCAACGCAAACGGACTGGCGACGAGAATGGGATGTGCCAGACCGTGCTGATGCAGGTAATTCGCAGCTTTCAGCACCCGAACATCCAGCGCATCCGGGAACACCACCCGCGCAGGTGAGCGCAAGGCGAGCTGGCGAGCACGTTCAATGATCATTGCTTCTCCCCCAGTCGCTGTTGGATTTGGCTGATACTCAGCGGATGCTTCGCCACGCTCAGGATCATCATCACGTAGACCGTGCTCGACAGGCGGTTCAACGCTTGCAGAATGTCCGGTCGCTGTACTTCAAAACTGCGGGTGATAAATACCTGGGCCGCCACTGTTTCTGTTTCACGGACTTTGGTTCGCAGCAAATTGAGCAGCGCAGCATCACGACCGTGGCTGGCTTCAGGCACCAGATGGTCGTGGTCGAGATAGCGTAGCGGCTGATGCGAAAGCCGGTGCAAATCTTCATCGCTTAAACCAACAATGGCTTGTGCTGCCAGCGGCTCATCCATGGCGTCTGCGCGCATAATGTTGCCCAGACGCGAGCGAATATCCGCCAGCCACGGCTGCCACTGTTCAGGCAGTTCAATCTGTAACCACACCGCCAGGCCGATGGTGCTGTCCAGCGCCGCGCGAAATCCCAGGCGCGGGTCACTTTTGGCGACCATCTTGTCCGCCGTCAGATGCGTCAGCGTGTCAGGTTTCTTCGCCACCGGTTGATGACACAGTTCACAACTCGCCAGTGAGTGCGTATCACTGCTGGTTAAACCATGCACCGGTTGCAGTTGCTGTTCTTCGCCATCAATAAACAGGCTTCCCTGCTCGTCGATAAACTTAATCCGCAGATGTCGGCCTTCCAGCAATTCCCGGGCAGATGGCGTCAGGCGAGCGTCAGCGGGGAGATGAATTTCTGCCCCTTCGCTGAGCGTATGATTCGCTCTGAGCCATGCTTCGGTAATGAAATCCTTCATACATCCGCCTTAGCAGGACTGCCAGTTCGCAGGCCATGCCACATACAGGAATTTCACCGTTGATGGCGTACCGAACTCAATGCTGGAGCCTTTCGGAATAAACATCACATCCCCAGCCCTGGCAATCATGGTTTCGCCTTCATGACGAACGTGCAGTTCGCCTTCCAGAATCATGTCGATTTCGTCGTAGTTCAGCGTCCATGGGAAAAAAGCGTTATCCCACTGCATGAAGCCAGCGGCCATGCTGCTTCCGTCCTTGTCGGTCACTAAGTCGGTTAAGCCGACGCAATGCGGCTGTGCGCCATCAAAACGACCAAACTTCACGCTGCTGCCATCAATGACTTTTACGCCACCTTTGCCAGTAACCGAGGTAAAGCTTGGCTGCATTCCGCCCTGCTCCAGCGACTGTTTTTCCTTCATGACTTTGTCCATCAACTGCGCGACCAGGCTTTCGGTAAACTGCCCTTCCGGCAGTTGCGCAATGATGGTCTCGCGAATGCGCTGGCTTTCCGTTTTGCCATCATCCACCGAAGCGGGTGCAGGCGAGGCTGCCGGAGCGGATTCGTCGCATTCAGTGATTGTGACGCCCAGCAGCTCCGCGACTTCGCGAGCCTCTGGGGTGATGATGCTGGCGCGCAGAACAACCGACATTTCCTGTTCGCCGCGTGCGTGGGCCGCACGAATATCATTAGCTGTGATGAGTTTTTTCACCTGCCCTTTCCTCCTTTTGGCTGAGCTCAGTCAGATAATCCACCAGGTGCTGCACGCTGCGCGGGTCATGGCTATTGAGTTCGAAAATCGGCTCCTGGAACCCTATCCCGCGAAGTAGCTGTCGCGTTGCGGCGACGTCGGCATCCGGCATGTCCGTTTTACTGATAACGGCGATTTGTCGTTTACTGGCGCCGATATCCAACAGCCCGGCAGGTAAGCGACTTTCTTGATCATTTGCCGCGTGTATATAAATCAACGTATCAACATCCTGCAGCGTGGTAATTAAGGCGTGATACCAGCGCGGATGGCTAAAATATTCTCCCGGCGTATCGATATCGCCGTTTTCATTAAACTCAACGGCCTGCGTTTTCCTGGCGAGAGAATAATTTCCCTGTAGCGCATTGAAGAGCGTTGTTTTCCCCGCCCCAACCGTACCGACAAAAGCAATACGTTTCATTGCCGCCTCTGATTAACTTTTTGTCAGGTTGCACAAAGTGAAATTTAATAACCGGCCCAGACCACTCACTGTCTGCAATAATGCCTCTTCCACCGCGCCTACCGAGCCGTAGATCACCAGTGCGCCGCTAAATCTATCGAGAAAACCGATGTGTACATCTGCGGCCTTCATGGCTAAATCACCGGCAATCATTGCCGTTTCGCCTGGCGTTAAGGTCATAATGCCGATAGCGCCCGCTTCGGGAACGCCGATCTTTTTCGCCAGTTCTTCGCCTGGGTGCGCAATCAGATGCGCCAGCGTGACCTGTTTCCCCGGCACAAATTCCTGAATGATGCGTTCTTTTTCCATTGCTCACCGCCTCTGCTGAAACTGTCCTCATCGTGGCAATTTTTCGTCAGAGTAAATAACAAAATTCGGCAAGGTGGTTTAAAAGGTGAAGTAGATCACTAAGAGAAGAGAAATAAAAATACCCGTCACACTTCAAATTACAGGTTCGTTGGCTTTCTTACTCATACCAGCCACTTACTTTAGTAAGTTCATGGTATTCGCTGCATCGTCGCCTTTCTGGAATTCGAATTATTTAGAGTATGAAGGCGCGGGAGAAACCCGCGCCGAAAATAATTAAAGTGAAATTACAACGGTTGTGTTTGAGCTTCGACTACTGCCAGCGCCACCATATTAACGATACGACGAACAGAGGCGATTGGAGTTAAAACATGTACCGGTTTGGCTACACCCATCAGCACCGGTCCTACCGTCACGCCTTCAGAGCTGGAAACACGCAGTAAGTTGTAACTAATACGCGCGGCTTCCATATTCGGCATCACCAGAATATTAGCGGAGCCTTTCAGCGGGCTGTCCGGCATCCGGTCATTACGAATACTTTCCACCAGTGCAGCATCGCCGTGCATTTCACCGTCAATCATCAGATCGGGTGCGCGCGTTTTAATAAGCTCGAGCGCTTCACGCATTTTGTTGGCCGACGGACAGTTTGACGAACCAAAGTTGGAGTGCGACAGCAGCGCCACTTTCGGTTCAATGCCAAACCGACGCACTGTTTCTGCCGCCATAACTGCAATTTCCGCCAGTTGCTCCGGCGTCGGGTCATCGTTGACGTACGTATCAGCGATAAAGGTGTTACCGCTTGGCAATAGCAGCGCGTTCATTGCACCTGCCGTATGAACGCCATCACGGTGACCAAACACCGCTTTCACCACGCTGAAATGCTCGTGATAGTCGCCGATTGTTCCGCAAATCATCGCATCCGCTTCACCGCGTTGCACCATGATCGCGCCGATCACCGTGGTGTTGGCGATCACCGCACGTTGCGCCTGCTCCTGAGTAATTCCACGACGCTTCATGATCTGGTAATACTCACTCCAGTACTCTTTAAAGCGCGGATCGGATTCATTATTGACGATCTCAAAATCGACACCCGCTTTGATCTGAAGTCCTAACTTCTGGATACGCATTTCGATCACGCTCGGACGACCGATCAGGATCGGCTTCGCCAGACCTAAAGTGATAAGTTCTTGCGTTGCATGCAGAACACGAGCCTCTTCCCCTTCGGTCAGCACAACACGCTTAGGCGCTTTGCGTGCCAGAGAGAAAATCGGCTTCATAAACAGGTTGGTTTTGTAGACAAACTCGGTCAGCTTGTCGATATAAGCGTCAAAGTCGGCAATCGGGCGCGTTGCGACACCAGAATCCATCGCCGCCTTCGCCACCGCCGGTGCGATCTTGACGATCAAACGCGGGTCGAACGGTTTAGGAATAATGTATTCCGGGCCAAAGCTCAAATCCTGATCGCCATAGGCGGAGGCCACCACTTCGCTCTGCTCGGCATGCGCCAGTTCAGCTATGGCATGTACAGCGGCCAACTTCATCTCTTCGTTGATGGCGGTAGCCCCAACGTCCAGCGCACCGCGGAAGATGAACGGGAAGCACAGTACGTTGTTGACCTGGTTCGGGTAGTCGGAGCGACCGGTGCAAATGATGGCGTCAGAACGTACCTCTTTTGCCAGTGGTGGCAGAATTTCCGGTTCCGGGTTTGCCAGCGCAAGGATCATTGGCGCACGCGCCATCTTCTTGACCATCTCCTGCGTCAGCACTTTCGGGCCGGAGCATCCGAGGAAAATGTCTGCGCCGTCGATCACATCATCAAGAGTACGCTTACCGTCATCCACCACCGCGTAAGCTGCTTTGGTTTCCGCCATATTCGGTTCGCGATCTTTATAAATCACACCTTTGGAGTCGCAGACCACGATGTTGTGCTTCTGCATACCCAGCGCAACCAACAGGTTCATACAGGCAATCGCCGCTGCACCTGCGCCAGACACCACCATGCGCACATCAGAGATATTCTTTTCCACCACCCGCAGGCCGTTCAGGATGGCTGCAGTGCTGATGATCGCCGTTCCGTGCTGATCGTCATGGAACACCGGAATATTCATGCGTTCACGCAACTTTTGCTCAATGTAAAAACACTCTGGCGCTTTGATGTCTTCGAGGTTGATGCCGCCAAACGTCGGTTCAAGGGCTGCCACCACGTTGATAAATTTGTCCGGGTCGAGTTCATCGACTTCAATGTCGAACACGTCAATTCCGGCAAATTTCTTAAAGAGAACGCCTTTACCTTCCATCACTGGTTTGCCAGCCAGCGCACCAATATTGCCCAGCCCCAGTACCGCAGTACCGTTGGAGATAACCGCGACCAGGTTGCCGCGCGCGGTATATTTGTAGGCCGCTAGCGGATCCTTTTCAATCTCCAGACACGGAGCTGCAACACCTGGCGAGTAGGCCAGCGCAAGATCACGTTGGGTGGCAAGAGGTTTGGTCGGAGAAACCTGAATTTTACCTGGTACTGGAAATTGGTGGAAATCGAGGGCGCTTTGTTTTAACTGGTCATCCATCTTGTTGTTCCTTTCACGTATCGATCAAAAAAGTGGCGCAGGTAACCCTTCTATACCCTAAATAATTCGAGTTGCATGAAGGCTGCAAGGGAGTGAATCCCCAGGAGCATAGCGAACTATGTGACTGGGGTGAGCGAGCGTAGCCAACGCACATGCAACTTGAAGTATGACGGGTATATTGAGCCGCACATTATCGCCTCAGTCAGCGGCATAAACTTTGAAGGTCGCCAAACTCTCACTACTCAAAGAAAGAATTTGTTATCAATTTATAACAACCATGTTACCTGCTTAAACCAGCAATACCATGCTTGTCTGCTATGCTTTTTGCGTATTCGCCCGCAATTTTCCCAAAAGTGTGAATTAACACACGCATCTAACGCTTTACTTTTCAAGGAGTATTTCCTATGACCCGTAAAGAGCTTGCCAATGCCATTCGTGCGCTGAGTATGGATGCCGTCCAAAAAGCTAACTCTGGCCATCCCGGCGCGCCGATGGGTATGGCCGATATTGCCGAAGTACTGTGGAACGATTTTCTCCGACATAACCCAACCGATCCCACCTGGTACGATCGTGACCGATTTATCCTGTCGAATGGCCACGCCTCAATGCTGCTTTACAGCCTGCTGCATCTTTCCGGCTATGACCTGCCGTTAGAGGAGTTAAAAAACTTCCGACAACTGCACTCAAAGACACCAGGGCACCCGGAAATTGGCTACACGCCGGGCGTGGAAACGACCACCGGACCGTTGGGTCAGGGATTAGCAAACGCGGTCGGGATGGCGATAGCCGAGCGTACGCTGGCGGCACAGTTTAATCAGCCGGATCATGAGATTGTCAGCCACTTCACCTGGGTTTTTATGGGTGACGGTTGCCTGATGGAGGGGATTTCTCATGAGGCGTGTTCACTGGCGGGAACGCTGGGACTTGGCAAGCTGATTGGCTTTTACGATCACAACGGTATTTCTATTGATGGTGAAACCAAAGGTTGGTTTACCGATGATACTGCGAAGCGCTTCGAAGCATATCACTGGCATGTCATACACGAGATAGACGGTCACGATCCTGAGGCGGTGAAGAAAGCCATTCAGGAAGCACAAAGCGTAACCGATAAGCCGTCACTAATAATCTGTCGGACTATCATTGGCTTTGGCTCACCGAATAAGGCCGGAAAAGAAGAAGCACACGGCGCAGCACTGGGGGAAGAAGAAGTTGCGCTGACCCGTCAGAAGCTGGGCTGGCATCATCCTGCTTTTGAGATCCCTAAAGAGATTTACCGGTCCTGGGACGCGCGCGAAAAAGGTGAAAAAGCACAGCAGAGCTGGAACGAGAAATTCGCCGCCTATCAACAAGCCCACCCGGAACTGGCCGCAGAGTTTACCCGCCGGATGAGTGGCGGGCTGCCAAAAGAGTGGGAAAAAACCACTCAGAAATACATCGCGGAATTGCAGGCTAACCCGGCCAAAATCGCAACCCGGAAGGCGTCGCAAAATACCCTGAATACTTACGGCCCGATGTTGCCTGAACTGCTTGGCGGTTCAGCAGATCTGGCCCCCAGCAATTTGACCATCTGGAAAGGTTCGACATCCCTGAAAGACGATCCAGCCGGGAACTACATTCACTACGGCGTGCGCGAATTTGGTATGACCGCCATTGCCAACGGTATTGCCCACCACGGTGGTTTTGTCCCATATACCGCGACCTTCCTGATGTTCGTTGAATATGCCCGTAATGCGGCACGAATGGCTGCGCTGATGAAAGCGCGGCAAATCATGGTCTATACCCATGACTCCATTGGGCTGGGGGAAGATGGTCCCACCCATCAGGCCGTCGAGCAGCTTGCCAGCCTGCGCCTGACGCCTAATTTCAGCACCTGGCGTCCATGCGATCAGGTTGAGGCGGCAGTCGGCTGGAAACTGGCGGTAGAGCGCCATGATGGCCCAACGGCGCTAATCCTCTCCAGGCAGAATCTGGCACAGGTTGAACGTACCCCGGAACAGGTAAAAGAAATTGCCCGCGGTGGCTACATACTGAAAGACAGCGGCGGTAAACCGGATGTGATCCTGATTGCCACCGGTTCAGAAATGGAAATTACGCTACTGGCAGCAGAAAAACTGACGGGAGAAGGCCGTAACGTTCGTGTCGTCTCCCTTCCCTCAACAGATATTTTCGACGCCCAGGATGAGGCGTACCGGGAATCAGTCCTGCCTGCAAGCGTGAGCGCGCGCGTGGCGGTGGAAGCAGGAATTGCGGATTACTGGTACAAGTATGTCGGTCTGAAAGGTGCGATTGTCGGCATGAGCGGCTACGGAGAATCCGCGCCGGCGGACAAGTTATTCCCCTTCTTCGGCTTTACGGTCGATAACATTGTCGAAAAGGCGCACCGCGTACTTAACGTGTGATCCACAGCGTGGGCCAGGCATCAGGTCCATGCCAGTTATCACAGCTGGGCTCCTGCGCATAGCGCACCAGACGAAAACGCTGGCCGTCAAAACGCCAGCGCGTCTGGATCCCACAGTCCGACATTCCACGTCCCTTAGCGAGAGTGACCAGTTCGCGCGATTTTTCATCAAAAACAGCGTTCGTCAGCTCCATATCGTTACTTTCAGCGTCCGTCCTGAAAGGCAAATTCAGACGTACCGCGCGCGAACTCAGCGGCTTTGTACGCGAAACAATCCATGCCAGATCGATAGTGTTATATGCACCCGCTTCACAGCCGATCATCAGCAGAGCTTTGTCATCGGTTAATGCCGAAACCCGCACTTCACGGCGCATAGGGTCGAGCGAACAGCGGATGCCGTTTATCCTCCAGTTCCCGTAATCCAGCAGTTCACTGCGCTCTTG
The DNA here is from genome assembly GCF_030333065.1 of Citrobacter sp. Cm046. Lineage (NCBI taxonomy): Bacteria > Pseudomonadati > Pseudomonadota > Gammaproteobacteria > Enterobacterales > Enterobacteriaceae > Citrobacter > Citrobacter sp. Cm046. Next base: position 410,137 of record NZ_JAOWGP010000043.1, read on the forward strand.
TTGAGAAAGCGGTGTTGGTGTTGGGTTGACGACTGCTACCCCTTTCAGGGCCGGAGCCGGAGGTACGCTAAGCGGCGGCTCGTTACCCTTTTCGATCCAGGCAGTTTCACTTCCAACGCGTTTTTGCTGGGCGTCAATAAACAACAGCGCGGCTTTCAGCCCTGCCAGCGAAATGGTTTGCACGCCTTTTTGCAGAGTAATCGCCTGGGCGTTCTGAACTGTCTGTAAAAAGGCGCTAATGGTGGCAGGATCATCGGTCATGAGTTGCCAGGGGGAAATGCGCCAGTGTTCGCCAGTCAGCGGTAGCGGTTGGCCGTCCATCAGCAGGCGCGGCGCAATATCAGCTTCTTTGGCATCAGGGGTATCCAGACCGCCCAGCTCAATACGCAAAACCGCATCGGTATGCGCTCCGGCACTCCGACTGAGGGTCATCACCAGGCCATGATGTTCACCGGTGTTTCGCGCCACGCAAAAATTCTGGTTATTGCAGGTTACCAGCCAGTCGGAAAATACCTGCTGTGCAGGTGCCGCCCACAGAAAGTGGGCCGGTAGCAGACCAAGCAGAAAGATGAAAATAACGCGATAGCGCATGGACGGTACAACCCCGAAATCAAAACAGACAGCCTAATCGGTATCTTCCTTGCGCTACTGATGAGGCTCAATAAGAATCGTCGGATTGGACTGTTATTTTGTAAAGAAATATAAACCCCGTAACCTAATCCATCAGATGCGACGATTGCAGATAGTTAAGCAATAGCACCGTTTTGCCGTCACGGATCTCCCCGGTTGTGATCATCTCTAGCGCTCGGGTGAATGGTAGTTCCAGGACTTCGATATCCTCGTCTTCAACGCCCCCGCCCGCATTGGCACGCTGGTTGTCACTGTACTGCGCGATAAAAAAGTGGATCAATTCCGTCAAGCCGCCTGGCGACATGTAGAGCTCAAAGAGTTTACGCACCTCACCAACTTCATATCCGGTCTCTTCGATCGCTTCTTTGCGAATACAGGCTTCAGGTTCATCGTTATCCAGCAGCCCGGCGCAGGTTTCGATCAGTTGTCCGCTTTCGTTACCGTTCACCCAGGTGGCGACGCGAAACTGACGAATCAGCACGACGGTTTTTTTCTCCGGGTTATACAGCAGAATAGTGGCGCCATTACCGCGATCATAAACCTCGCGTTTGTGACGAATCACCTCGCCATTGCTGCGGGTCAGATCGTAAGTAATATTGCGCAGGATGAAGTAGTTATCAGAAAGGACTTTATCTTTGATGAGGGTAATTTGTTGCGACATACCGGCTCCACGGCGAGAAGTGAGAAATAATACTACGCCGTGAAAACGGGTTTGTCTTGACCCCAGGCTAGTGAGATTTGACTGATTTTATATCCGTCATACTTCAAGCGACGGGTTTGTTGGCTGTACTCAGAAACCCCGGTCACATAGCTCTCTATGCATCTGGGGATTTCTTCTTTTGCCGCCTTCCTGCAACTCGAATTATTTAGGGTATATGCCCAGCCAGTCGACGATCCCCTGCGCTGCATGTCGCCCTTCTGCCATTGCAGTGACCACCAGGTCCGCACCACGTACCGCATCACCACCAGCAAAGATCTTCGGATGAGTCGTTTGATAACGATAAGCGCTCTCGACATCAGCAGCAATCCGGCCCCAGTCATCAACCTTCACACCATGAGCCTCCAGCCACGGCATACCATGCGGATGGAAACCAAACGCCATAATGACTGCATCAGCGGGCATCACAAATTCACTTCCCGCGATCGGTACCGGGCGACGACGTCCCTGCGCATCAGGCTCGCCGAGCTGTGTGCGTAAGAAACGTACGCCACTGACGCCCCCATCGGCATTCAGCATCAGCTCAACGGGCTGGACGTTAAATTCAAAGTTAGCCCCCTCTTCGCGTGCGTTTTTTACCTCTTTTTTCGAGCCAGGCATGTTGGCTTCATCACGACGATAAGCACAAGTCACCTGGCTTGCACCGTGGCGTAGCGCGGTACGTACGCAATCCATCGCCGTATCACCGCCTCCCAGCACCACAACGTTCAGCCCGGCGGTATCAATAAACGGCTCCTCCGGTAGTTCATCCAGCCCCATCACCTGCTTGGTATTAGCAATCAGAAACGGCAACGCATCATAAACGCCCGGCGCGTCTTCGTTCGGCAGATCCGCTTTCATAGAACGATAGGTCCCTACGCCCACAAACACGGCGTCATAATCGTCCAGTAGTGATGCCAGCGTTACGTCCTTACCCACTTCACAGTTAAGCTGGAAATTAATCCCCATAGCGCTGAAAATTTCACGACGACGCACCAGTAACGATTTATCCAGTTTGAAGGCCGGAATACCAAACGTCAGTAAGCCACCAATTTCAGGATGGCGATCGTACACGGTGACGCTGACGCCGTTGCGCACTAACACATCCGCACAAGCCAGACCGGCAGGCCCTGCGCCAATAATAGCGACACGCTTATCCACTTTTTGCACATCGCCTAAATCAGGCCGCCATCCTTTACTCAGCGCCCGGTCAGAGATGTAACGTTCAATATTGCCGATAGTGACCGCACCATGCTCGTTACGCACCGTACATGCCCCTTCACAGAGCCGGTCCTGAGGACATACCCGCCCGGTAATTTCCGGCAGACAGTTGGTCTGGTGAGAAAGCTCCACTGCTGCATCAATATTTCCTGCTTTCACCAGCTCAATCCACTGGGGAATATGATTGTGCAGTGGACATGTCCATTCGCAGATGCTGTGTTCACCACACTTCAGGCAGCGGGAGGCTTCCCGCTCGGCCTGTGCCGTACGAAATGGCAAATAGATTTCATCAAAACTGGTTTTACGTGCCTCAATCGCCAGCTTATCTGGCTCGCCGCGCGGCGGAGTAGCCTGCATCTGCTCGCGTTTGGTGATCATGTGGGAGGTTAAATCGGTCGCCCTGGCATGCCAGGGCTGGCTCTCCAGACTGGCCGTGCGCAGTCGACGTGCTTTTGACAGACCGGTGAGCGAAGTTTGCGTCACCAACTGTAGCGCCTGCGCCGGACAGTTTTCCACGCAGGCCGGTCCCTCTTCACGTCCCTGACACAGATCGCATTTATGCGCTGTCGCTTTCACCTTTCCTTTCGCAACGGGAGTAAGTACGATCTGCATCGTGCCAAAGGGACAGGCAACGACGCAGGATTTACAGCCGATACACTTTTGCGAATTTACCTGAATGCTGTCATTGTCATGGCTGATTGCACCGTTTGGACAGCTTCTGGCGCAAGGTGCATCCTCACAGTGGTGGCAGGTCACCGCGCTGCGTTGATGCTGATGTTTAATGACCGTAATTCGGGGCTGAAAATGCCGTTGGCTCAGGACATGCTGCTCACCATTATGGGCCATGACACAGGCGACTTCGCAGGCATAGCATCCCAGGCACTGTTGGCTATTGACCATAATAAAACGATTCATGGCTTCCTTCTTTTTTGGTTGCAAAAACCTTATTCTTTATATGACTGTTGTTATTAACCGACCCTGAAGAGGGCGGCAATGTTCATTTGCCCAGGAAGCACAACTATTTATCCAGAACCTGTGGCAGATCAATTTATTTCATCGCATATGAAATTGCGTTTCAGTTACCATCCTGTTTCAGGCGATTTTATTAACATTTATCAAATACATTGAATCGTTTTAGCTGTATCAAAGCGCTACATGTATTGGGTGAGGATGCGCAAGTGACGGTAAAACGTCCGGTATCGGCCAGCCTGGCCAAGGCTTTTTTCTACATTGTGCTGCTGTCAATTCTCTCAACGGGCATTGCACTGCTCACACTGACCAGCAGCTTGCGAGATGCGGAAGCCATCAATATTGCCGGTTCATTACGCATGCAAAGCTATCGGCTGGGTTACGATCTACAAAGCAACAGCCCGCAACTCAGTTCACACCGTGAGTTGTTCCAGCAGGCGCTAAACTCTCCAGCATTACAAAATCTGAACGCCTGGTATGTGCCGCAAACGGTAAAAAGCCGCTATGGACATCTGCATGCAAACTGGCTGGAAATGAACTCCCGACTGATAAGTGGCGATTTGAAATGGTATCAAACCAATATCAACAACTATGTTGATCAAATTGACCTCTTCGTGTTGGCGTTACAGCATTATGCTGAGCGTAAAGTGAAACTGGTTTTTGGGATTTCACTGGCGGGCGGGATCGGAATATTTACTCTGGTGTTCTTTACCCTACGGCGTATTCGCCAGCAGGTGGTTCGTCCACTCAATAAGCTGGTGATGGCCAGCCAGCACATTGAACACGGTCAGTTTGATATCCCGTCGCTGGACACTGATTTGCCTAACGAACTGGGATTGCTGGCTAAGACCTTTAGCCAGATGTCGAGTGAGTTGCATAAGCTGTATCGTTCGCTGGAAGCCTCTGTGGCTGAGAAAACGCACGATCTCCACGAAGCAAACCGCCGCCTGGAAGTGTTGTACCAGTGTTCTCAGGCGCTGAATACCAGCCAAATCGATGTACACTGCTTCCGGCATATTTTACAAATTGTCCGCGAACACGACGCTGCGTATTTCCTGGAACTCACCGTCGGTGATAACTGGCGTATCAGCGAGGGGACGGAAAGCCACGACCTGCCAATGCAGATCCTGCCGGTCATGATGCAGGATACCGTTTACGGTGAACTTCACTGGCAAAGCCCCAATGTGCATGCCTCCACACCGCTGTTGAACAGCGTTTCGACCATGCTGGGGCGCGGGCTGTACTTTAATCAGGCGCAGAAACATTTTCAGCAGTTATTGTTAATGGAAGAGCGAGCGACCATCGCGCGCGAACTCCACGACTCGCTGGCGCAGGTACTCTCCTATTTACGCATTCAGCTCACGCTGCTGAAACGCTCGATCCCGGAAGATAACGCCCCGGCGCAGAGTATCATGGCGGACTTTTCTCAGGCGTTGAACGATGCTTACCGCCAACTGCGCGAGCTGCTCACGACCTTCCGTCTGACCTTGCAGCAGGCCGATCTGCCCTCCGCCCTGCATGAAATGCTGGAAACCCTGCAAAATCAGACTTCGGCTAAACTGACACTCGATTGTCGATTACCAACGCTGGCGCTGGATGCGCAAATGCAGGTGCATCTGTTGCAGATCGTGCGTGAAGCTGTGCTTAACGCCATTAAACATGCCAGTGCGACCGAAATTGCCGTCAGTTGCGTGACTGCACCGGATGATAACCACACTGTTTATATCCGGGATAACGGCATCGGAATTGGTGAGCCTCATGAGCCTACAGGACACTACGGTTTGAATATTATGCGTGAGCGGGCAGAAAGACTTGGCGGCACGTTGACCTTCTCCCAGCCCTCCGGAGGCGGAACGCTGGTGAGCATCAGCTTTCGATCGGCATAAAGGGAAAGACAACTCATGTAAACAACGATAAAACGCCGGATAGTCCAGGTGCAGGCCAGACGGCGTTGGCACAAAAGGTACGCTGTAAACGCGCATGATAATTTACATTATCTTCTTTTTTTCTCCACGTTTGGCCCGTACCTTGCCGCTACAGTGAAGCAAGTCATACCCATTATTATATGCAGAAACACGAGGTCCCCTTTTAATGGCGAATTTTTTTATCGATCGCCCCATTTTTGCCTGGGTGTTAGCTATCCTGTTGTGCCTGACAGGAACCCTGGCTATTTTTTCGCTGCCCGTTGAGCAATATCCCGATCTCGCTCCGCCAAACGTGCGCGTGACTGCGAATTATCCTGGTGCATCAGCACAAACTCTGGAAAACACCGTGACCCAGGTTATCGAGCAGAACATGACCGGCCTCGATAATCTGATGTATATGTCATCACAAAGCAGCGGGACGGGTCAGGCGACGGTAATGCTTAGCTTTGTAGCAGGAACCGATCCTGATGAAGCCGTGCAGCAGGTACAAAACCAGCTGCAATCGGCAATGCGTAAGTTGCCGCAGGCGGTACAGGATCAGGGGGTAACCGTGCGTAAAACCGGGGATACCAATATTCTGACCATCGCTTTTGTCTCTACTGACGGCTCAATGGACAAGCAGGACATTGCAGACTACGTCGCCAGTAATATTCAGGATCCGCTCAGCCGAATTAACGGCGTGGGAGATATTGACGCCTACGGGTCACAATACTCCATGCGTATCTGGCTCGACCCAGCCAAACTTAACAGCTTCCAGATGACCGCCAAAGATGTGACCGATGCTATTGAGTCACAGAATGCTCAAATTGCCGTTGGCCAACTTGGTGGTACACCTTCAGTGGACAAGCAGGCGCTGAATGCGACGATTAATGCTCAGTCATTGCTACAAACGCCACAACAATTCCGCGATATTACGCTGCGCGTCAATCAGAACGGTTCAGAGGTTAAACTGAGTGATGTGGCAACGGTCGAAATGGGGGCCGAGAAGTATGACTACCTCAGCCGGTTTAACGGAAATCCCGCATCTGGTCTTGGTGTTAAACTCGCCTCTGGCGCCAATGAAATGGCAACGGCCGATCTGGTTATCAATCGCCTCAATGAGCTGTCTCAGTACTTCCCTCATGGTCTGGAATACAAGGTGGCATATGAAACCACCTCTTTTGTAAAAGCTTCGATTATTGACGTGGTGAAAACGCTGCTGGAAGCCATTGCGCTGGTATTCCTGGTGATGTACCTGTTTTTGCAAAACTTCCGTGCGACGCTTATTCCCACGATTGCTGTCCCCGTCGTCTTAATGGGCACCTTCTCTGTGCTCTATGCCTTTGGCTACAGTGTTAACACATTAACGATGTTTGCAATGGTGCTGGCAATTGGCCTGCTGGTTGATGACGCCATTGTGGTAGTGGAAAACGTCGAGCGAATCATGAGCGAGGAAGGTCTCTCGCCGCGTGAAGCAACACGAAAATCGATGGGGCAGATTCAGGGGGCGTTGGTTGGTATCGCCATGGTGTTGTCGGCAGTGTTTATCCCGATGGCCTTCTTCGGCGGCACGACCGGGGCCATTTACCGTCAGTTCTCGATTACGATTGTCTCAGCGATGGTGCTCTCGGTACTGGTGGCGATGATCCTGACTCCTGCTCTGTGCGCCACGCTACTCAAGCCGCTGCATAAGGGCGAACACCACGGACAAACCGGATTCTTCGGCTGGTTTAACCGCATGTTTAACCACAACGCCGAACGCTACGAGAAAGGTGTCGCCAGAATCTTACATCGCAGCCTGCGCTGGATACTGATCTACGTGTTGCTGCTCGGCGGAATGGTGTTCCTGTTCCTGCGGCTGCCAACCTCTTTCCTGCCGCTGGAAGACAGGGGTATGTTCACCACTTCAGTACAGTTGCCCAGCGGCTCCACCCAGCAGCAGACGTTAAAAGTGGTGGAAGAAGTGGAGAAGTATTACTTCACCCATGAAAAAGACAACATTATGTCAGTCTTCTCCACGGTCGGTTCCGGCCCTGGCGGAAATGGACAAAACGTAGCGCGAATGTTCGTCCGCTTAAAAGACTGGGATGAGCGTGGTACCACTACCGGAACCTCATTTGCCATTATCGAGCGCGCCACAAAAGCCTTTAACCAGATTAAAGAGGCTCGCGTCTTCGCCAGTAGCCCTCCGGCTATTAGCGGCCTCGGTAGCTCTGCCGGTTTCGATATGGAATTACAGGATCATGCCGGTGCGGGTCATGATGCGTTAATGGCGGCGCGTGACAAGCTGATTGAGCTTGCAGCTAAAGACACCTCCCTGACCCGCGTACGCCATAATGGTCTGGACGACAGCCCGCAGTTGCAAATTGATATCGACCAGCGTAAAGCCCAGGCGCTGGGGGTTTCGATTGATGATATCAACGATACATTGCAGACGGCCTGGGGCTCCAGTTACGTCAATGACTTTATGGACAGGGGGCGCGTGAAGAAGGTTTATGTACAGGCGGCAGCAAAATATCGCATGCTTCCTGATGACATCAATCTCTGGTACGTGCGCAATAATAGCGGCGGCATGGTGCCCTTCTCAGCATTTGCCACCTCGCGCTGGGAGACAGGTTCGCCGCGCCTGGAACGCTATAACGGTTACTCTGCCGTCGAGATCGTAGGGGAAGCCGCGCCCGGCGTCAGTACCGGTACAGCAATGGACGTAATGGAATCCCTGGTCCATCAGTTGCCGACTGGATTCGGCCTCGAATGGACGGCAATGTCATATCAGGAACGACTTTCTGGTTCCCAGGCCCCTGCTCTGTATGCCATTTCACTGCTGGTGGTATTCCTGTGCCTCGCCGCGCTGTATGAAAGCTGGTCTGTTCCATTCTCCGTCATGCTGGTCGTACCGTTGGGGGTGATTGGCGCCCTGCTGGCAACCTGGGCGCGGGGTCTGGAAAACGATGTGTATTTCCAGGTCGGGTTATTAACAGTTATCGGGCTTTCGGCCAAAAACGCGATCTTGATTGTTGAATTCGCCAATGAGATGAATGAAAAAGGGCACGACTTGCTCGACGCCACGCTGCATGCGTGCCGCCAGCGCCTGCGTCCGATTTTGATGACCTCTCTGGCATTTATATTCGGGGTGTTACCGATGACCATCAGCAGCGGTGCAGGCTCCGGCGGTCAACATGCGGTTGGTACCGGCGTGATGGGCGGGATGATTTCAGCCACGATTCTGGCTATTTACTTCGTCCCACTGTTCTTTGTACTGGTGCGCAGGCGCTTCCCTCTGAAGCCAAAACCGGAATAACACACAAAAAAGGCGACTTACAATAAGTCGCCTTTTTTTATCCTTTTCAGGATTGTCTGCCAGAAATTTATTTACGAAGCATCACTTCGATAAAGTCTTTCCAGTTCCCCAGTTCACGTTCAATCATAACAACCTCTCTTATTATTATGGATATTCTACAAAATCATTCTCTTTCAAAGAAGATAATTTAATCGATAGTTGTGATTACATTCTCCAGTGCTGGGGGTCATGTCATCACTATGCGCCATACCCATAAATTTTATGTGACTTACTGCAATATTTTGAAATATTCATACATCATCTACTACTCTGGCAATTCTGATGGAAAAACAGTCTGATGCAAAGAGGTAAAATCTGAATTCCAGTTCAGTGAGAGTTTCGGAACTTTCAGGAATCATTATTCACTGTTGTTCAACAATGTTATATTTTTCTATAACGATTGAATGACAATATGTATTATCAGGGATCACAAAGCACAAGAATAAATATTCAAATTACGTTAATAAGGATTCAAATGATCACCCTCTACGGCATTAAGAATTGCGATACCATTAAAAAAGTCAGGCGCTGGCTGGAAGCTCACGGGATCGACTATCGTTTCCATGATTATCGCGTCGATGGTCTCGACAACGCGCTACTACAATCCTTTATCAGCGAGTTAGGCTGGGAGTCACTGCTCAATACGCGTGGGACCACATGGCGTAAACTCGATGAAGCAACGCGTAATCAAATTACCGATGCGGATGCCGCCGCCTCGTTGATGATTGAAATGCCAGCAATTATCAAACGCCCATTGCTCTGCGCGCCGGGTAAGCCTATGCTGCTGGGTTTCAGTGAATCCAGTTATATGCAGTTTTTTAATGAGGTGTAGTCTATGTCGTGCCCGGTTATTGAGCTGACACAGCAGCTTATTCGCCGTCCTTCCCTGAGCCCGGATGATGCCGGGTGCCAGGCGTTAATGATTGAACGCCTGCGCGCGGTAGGTTTTACCGTTGAGCGTATGGATTTTGGTGACACACAGAATTTTTGGGCATGGCGCGGACAAGGTGAGACGCTGGCATTTGCCGGTCACACTGACGTAGTGCCCGCTGGCGATGTTGATCGCTGGATTAATCCGCCATTTGAACCGACGATCCGCGACGGTCTGCTGTTCGGGCGTGGCGCTGCCGATATGAAAGGCTCGCTGGCGGCGATGGTTGTCGCAGCCGAGCGCTTCGTCGCCCAACACCCTAACCACAAAGGCCGTCTGGCGTTTTTAATCACCTCAGACGAAGAAGCCAGCGCTAAAAATGGCACCGTTAAGGTGGTCGAAGCGCTGATGGCGCGCAACGAGCGGCTGGACTATTGTCTGGTCGGCGAGCCGTCCAGTACGGAAATCGTCGGTGACGTGGTTAAAAATGGGCGTCGGGGTTCACTGACCTGCAACCTGACCATTCACGGCGTGCAGGGGCACGTAGCCTACCCGCATCTGGCCGATAACCCGGTTCACCGCGCAGCGCCAATGCTGAATGAACTGGTGGCGATCGAGTGGGATCAGGGCAATGAATTCTTCCCGGCAACGAGCATGCAAATTGCCAATATTCAGGCAGGAACCGGCAGCAACAATGTTATCCCTGGTGAACTGTTTATCCAGTTCAACTTCCGTTTCAGCACTGAGTTAAATGACGAGATGATCAAATCCCGGGTGCTGGAATTGCTGGATAAGCACCAGTTGCGTTACACCGTTGACTGGTGGCTCTCCGGCCAGCCATTCCTGACCGAGCGTGGCAAACTGGTGGATGCAGTGGTGAACGCCATTGAGCACTATAATGAAATTAAACCGCAGTTACTGACTACAGGCGGAACGTCCGACGGGCGTTTTATTGCCCGCATGGGGGCGCAGGTGGTTGAACTTGGTCCGGTCAATGCCACCATTCATAAAATAAATGAATGCGTTAATGCCGCCGACCTGCAACTGCTTGCCCGAATGTATCAACGTATCATGGAGCAACTCGTCGCCTGATGAGTGGCCCTGTAAGAGGAAATGAGCATGGACTGGCTGGCTAAATATTGGTGGATTTTAGTGCTGGTGTTTCTGGTAGGCGTATTGCTGAATGTAATTAAAGATCTCAAGCGCGTCGACCACAAAAAATTTCTCGCGAATAAACCGGAGCTTCCCCCGCATCGTGACTTTAACGATAAATGGGACGACGACGACGATTGGCCGAACAAAGACCAACCGAAAAAATAACCCGTAGGCCGGATTATACGCGTAGCGTTGCCATCCGGCACCCGCGCCTGATGGCGCTACGCTTATCTGGCCTACAGGGTTACATCATCTCAATGACATCATCATCGTTTGGTTTCCCCCCACTTAACGCTTCATCGAAATAGTGCTTCGGCACAGTAAAGCGCAAATGGTCGAGAGCAAACTGCATGCTGCGATCGTCAATGGCGTGACCCAGGTTTTCAACGATATCCAGCGTCACATCACCGCCCGCGCGAATTAACGCGTCCTGAGCCGCAACGGCGTGAGATAACTCAATCACCCGGTCTTCACCACCGTGAATCAAATGTACTGTCGTGGCCGTCGTTGCCACTTCCGGCAAACTGGCGTAACGACCATTAAAGGCAATCACCCGTGATGCCAGTCCAGGCTCGGCTTTGATGCTTTCAAGCGACATAATAGCCCCCTGCGAAAAGCCTATCAGTGCAGTTGCCCCAGGTGCGACGCCGCTCTGTTTTTGCCAGTAGCGAACGGTTTCGATAAATACCGGCATGATAGCGTCAACACGTTCCTGACGGTTCTCTTCCGTTACGCCCTGAACGGAAAACCATTGACGCCCGGAGGTGGCAGCATATGGCTCAGCACCGCCGATACTCACTATCAGCGCATCCGGAAACAAAGGTGCAAACCAGGATCCTATCTCTCCCATGGCAACAGGGTTATCGCCTACACCATGAAACAACAGCAGCAACTGTTGCGCGGGTTTATCGGGGCTTTGAACAACAAAATGGTCATGTTTCATGGCGATCTCCTTAACTGATGAGCGTCATTCTACGCCGCTTAATCGCAATGACCATGCCAGGAAATTGAAGAAGTTAGTGAAAAAATTACCATTGCATAATGCGATTATGTAGCCGTTGTTCGCGTTCATTATCCAGTTGCGCTAACGCCTGCGCCGCCTCTGCACGCTGAAGCAGTAACAATGCTTTACGACCAGAAACGTTCAGTCGCTCGCACAGTTGTGCGTCAGTGCATTGCTCTTGTAAACGTCCTCGCAGCGCCGGGAGAGGAAGCGTACTGTTCTGAAGCAGGCGACTCAGACAACCCAATGAGGTAAGTAGTGGCCGATGTGCAAAGGCAAATCCCGCCAGTTCTTCCCAGTCATCATCATTAAGCGTAGTTTCTTTCAGTGGGGATACCGGAATGGCCTCGTCATTCCACTGAGCCAGAATCACAGCGTCACGACGCAAGCGCAGGTTCTCCCTCTCAGCGAGACGCCTCCCCGCCTCACTGATGGGCAGTAAAGCCATTGCGGTGTAGCACCCGCTGCTGGCTTCCCGGTGGTTCCCCATACGAACCAACACAAAGCCACAACGCTGCCAGAAACGCCATAGCTCTTGCGTATAACCAAAACTGACGGAGAGGTAATCACACTGCGTGGAATAGCGATGGGCCTGCATAATCAGCTGTTGCCCTATACCTTCCCGCTGGCGCGCGGGGTGAACCGCGATACGGCTGACCCGACGTCCAGTGAGCGTCGCCGCCAGCGGATAACATCCGTGGGCAGCCAGAGACTGAGCCACCAGATTCCCTCTTGGTCGACGGTGCCCGGCAAAGACAGCCTGACTTAATTCTGCGGATAATCCTCCTTCGTCCACCAGCCAGACGGCACCAGCCACCGAGTCCGAGGCCGATGCCTGAAGAAAATGCTGACCTGGCGCATCCATCATCCGGCGAAGATCCAGCGGTGAGGTGCGATAATGCGCCCCGGAAAGCAACTGATATACCGCCAGCGGCAGATTCGGCCTGGTGCGCCAGGCATTCGCTTCAAACGTGGAAAAACGGATCTCTCCCCGAGGCGAATGCATAAAAGTTTCGTCATCGAATACCAGTGCATCGCTGACGACTTTTTCCAGCGGACACCCCTGCGCCCACCGGACGGGCTGCTGTAACTCATATCGGCGCAGCGCCGGGAAACGGGCGCAGAATTTTAACAAGAACCCTCTGCCGGTTCCCTCATAACCCTGAACCGTAGTCGTTAACAACGTGCGGGGAAAACGCGAAACCAGTTGATGCAGCAACGGTGCGGGAATGGCAGCGGCCTCATCAACAATAAGCCAGTCTGCGGTTTCAGTCCCGGCTAACAGCGCATCCGGGGCCATAAAGCGGTAACGCTCACCGGCAAAGCGTGCCAGCACATCGGTTGCCGCTTTAGCGGGCGCAGTAACAATTGCCGTTCCCTTCATGCGTGAAATCAACTGCCCTGCTAAGGCTGATTTACCCCGACCACGTGCTGCAGTCACTGTTACCACACCACAGGGCATAGCCAACAGATGTTGTAAAATCGCCGCCTGCTCAGGCTGAGGCTCCCCATTCGCGGCTTGCCAGCCAGCACGTTCAGGGAAATGCGGGCATGAAAATAACTGATTCTGCAGCCAGTGCAGAGCTTGTCTGTCGCGAGTGATGACCCGTTTGAAGTGTTCGACAAAGTGTGGCGTTGGGATGGGTTGCGCGCAGTCACTCCAGCGCAGCGAATCTACATCCGGATGTGTCTGCCAGCTGTTCCAGGGGGGCGTCAGCAACACTAGCCAGCTCCCGGCATACAGCGTACCACTTAATGCGGCAAACGCTGCGGCGTCAAACCCAGACCGCGCATCAAAGACTGCATGACGAAATTCACGTCCCAGTAACGTTTGCAACGCCTGTGGCGTACAGCCCGGCTCTGAGGGAGGCTCTGCACCAACCCACAGCCAGTCGCCGGGTAATGTATCGCGCAGCGCTAACGCCTGCTCCTGACACCAGAGTCCCTCGCCACTGATAATCAGCAAACGGCGGATCCCTTCCCGGGTCATTTGTTCAGTTAGCGCACGCAGCGCGATGTAGTCAGACATCCCTGCCTCAATATCTTACATGCCTTTACCAAAGGTATTGCATTGCGCCGGATCGCCGCTATCAAAGCCACGCTTAAACCAGGTAAGACGCTGTTCAGAGCTCCCGTGCGTAAAGCTGTCCGGCACCACCCGTCCTTGCCCCTGCTGCTGCAGGCGATCGTCGCCAATGGCCTGTGCGGCGTTCAACGCTTCTTCCAGATCACCTGACTCCAGCACACCTTGCTGTTGCATACTGTGCCCCCAGACGCCGGCAAAGCAATCCGCCTGCAGTTCCATACGCACGGAAAGTCGATTCACTTCAGCCTGTGAGGCGTTCTGTTGCATCTGGCGAATCTTTGGCTCGATACCCAGCAGTTTCTGCACATGGTGACCCACTTCATGCGCAATGACATAGCCCTGAGCAAAATCACCATCAGCGCCCAGCTTATTTTTCATGTCGTCATAGAATGAGAGGTCGATATAAACAGTACCGTCAGCCGGGCAATAAAACGGTCCCATAATGGACTGACCCACTCCGCAACCGGTACGCATGGAACCACGATACATCACCAGCCTGGGTTGCTGATAGGTACGGCCCATTTTTTCAAACTGCTGCCCCCAGGTATCTTCCGTTGTCGCCAGAATCACCGAGGTAAATTTGGCTGCTTCATCATCGTTGGGACTGATGGAGCGCGTTGATTGTTCTTGTGAAACAGGTTGGCCTGTCATTAATCCGGTGAGATCCACGCCGTAATACCCTGCCACGAGCACCACAATCAGCAGGATGATGCCGCCTTTACCACTTGGCAAACGAAAACCTGGCCCGCCCATAGAAGGACCGCCACCAGAGCTATTACGTCTGTCTTCTACATTGTCACTTTCACGACGCCCTTGCCAGCGCATAATCACCTCAACTTTTTATTCATTATGATGATGATCGTAGGCGGTTCGGAACAGGATTACCATAAGAAACAGTAATCAAATAGGTATGATTGATGAGCCGGTGAGCGATCGCCGGCTCGAAGGAGGGATCAGTCTAACTTCACGCCCAGGCGATGCGCGACGGCTTCATAGGCTTCGATCAGGCCGCCCAGACTCTGGCGGAAGCGATCTTTATCCATTTTATCCAGGGTTTCTTTATCCCACAGGCGGCTACCATCCGGAGAGAATTCATCACCCAGAACGACTTCGCCTTTATACAAGCCAAACTCAAGTTTGAAGTCAACCAGAATCAGGCCTGCGTCATCAAACATTTTCTTCAGCACGTCATTGGCCTTGTAGGTCAGCTCTTTCATACGTGCCAGATTCTCTTTGCTCACCCAACCAAAAGTTTCGCAGTAAGAATCGTTAATCATCGGGTCGTGCATTGCATCATTTTTCAGGAACAGATCAAACAGAGGCGGATTCAGTTCAATACCTTCCTCAACGCCTAAACGCTTCACCAGAGAACCTGCCGCACGGTTACGCACCACGCACTCAACCGGTACCATCTCCAGTTTTTTCACCAGACATTCGGTATCAGAAAGCAGTCGCTCCATTTGGGTAGGAATACCCGCTTCTTCCAGCTTAGTCATAATGAAATGGTTGAATTTATTGTTCACCATACCTTTACGATCAAACTGTTCAATGCGCGCGCCATCCCCTGCTGACGTATCATTGCGGAATTCGAGCACCAACAGGTCCGGGTTTTCCGTGCTGTATACGGTCTTCGCTTTACCACGATACAACTCAGCTTGCTTTTGCATCTTTATTACTCCTGGGTGTGAATTAACGATAAATATTGCGCTTTTCTGCTGACGCACACGTTTGCGTATCATATCAGAAAAAAAGGCTGGATTACTCCAGCCCTTTATTTTTACTTACTAAAAGCTGCCTGGAAGACGGCAACCAGCGCGTCGTTCTGGCTTTGCGTCAGGGTGTGTCCCTTCGGATCGATAAACTGCATACTGCTGCGGTTGTCTAAATCACCGACCTGCAGTTTGTAGTCACCGGATACCAGACCCGGATCGGTTGCGCCCAGTTCCTGCCAACCGCTGTCAGACAGTGGTTTGTAGGTCACGGCGAAACTGCCCTGAGAACGGGTGCTGTCGGTCACTTTCATGCCCACTTTCTCAAGAGCCGCCGGCAGACGTTGCCACACCACGTTGAACGGTCCACGAACGACCAACATCGGTAAACCGGTGTCATCGGCAGCACTCTGGACATCCATAGTTGCTGCAGAGCGGTTCTGCGCGGCATTCGCAGCATCGGTGGCGTTCTTATCCAGACCCGCAGAAATGACGTTCATCATCTCAGCGCTATAGCGCTGCATTGACGCCGCATCAGCTACTGGCTTACCGGCCTGTTCGAGGTTAACCAGTTTCACCGTCACCGCTTGCTGATAGCCCTGCGGTTTAACCGAGATTTGATAACGTCCACGGTACTGTTCGTCTTCATCCAGACGGTTCCAGTCAACCCAATCGGTAGTCAGCGTCTGGCTGGCATCATCGCGTTTGGTGATAGTGTAATTTTTAGACTGAATCACGCTGACAACCTGCGGCCACAGAGTGTTGGCACGGCCATTTTCCACCAACAATGTTGCCGTATCACCCGCAATCTGGGTACGTGCGCCACTGACTAATGCTAACGGCTGAGCCGGTGGGCGAATATCCAGCGCTTTACCTACGGCACCACTGCCGTTAGTAACCGGGATATTATAGTCACCTGCGGTTATCGGCAGAATCATCCCAGCTGGCGCGTGAAGCTCAGCAAGCGGTGCAGCCTCCAGATAGGATTCGTCACCGCTCACCTGGCGCTTATAGCGCGAATCAGAACTACAGGCCGCGAGCAACATAACAAGCGAAACACCCGCAACCTTGGCCAGGCGCGACTTTTGTACTGAGTAAGCCATCAAATCTCCCTAAACTTTACAGCAAACCGGCATGCTTAAGCGCCGCTTTGACGATATCACGAGCATTGTCCGTGATTGGCGTCATCGGCAGACGCAGTGTATCGGTCGCCACAAGTCCCAACTCCTTACATGCCCATTTCACCGGGATAGGATTGGGTTCGACAAATAGTTTGTTGTGTAACGGCATCAGACGCTGATTGATCACCCGCGCCTCGGCAAAGTGCCCTTCTGCCGCCAGTTTGCACATTTCAGCCATATCACGTGCCGCTACGTTAGACGTAACAGAAATCACGCCATGACCACCAAGCTGAATAAAGTCCAGCCCGGTCGCGTCATCACCGCTGAGCAGAATAAAATCGTCTGAAACCAGCTCTTTGATCTGGTGAACACGACTTAAGTTCCCTGTGGCCTCTTTGATAGCGACAATATTTTTTACTTTCGCCAGACGACCAACGGTTTCCGGCAGCATATCGCAGCCAGTACGGGACGGCACATTATACAGAATTTGCGGCAGGTCAGTATGTTCAGCGATGGCTTTGAAATGCTGGAACAGGCCTTCCTGGGTTGGGCGGTTGTAGTAAGGCGTCACCGTCAGGCAGCCGACAATACCACTGTCGTTGAAACGCTGCGTCAGACTAATGGCTTCTGCGGTCGCATTGGCGCCGGTTCCGGCAATCACCGGAATACGCCCATCGGCCAGCTCCAGCGTCATCATTACCACGTCGCCATGCTCATCATGACTCAACGTGGCGGACTCACCGGTGGTGCCAACCGAAACGATCGCCGAGGTGCCGCTGGCGACATGATAATCAATCAGTTTTTTCAGGCTCGACCGGCAGACTTTACCTTTCTCATCCATCGGCGTAATAAGCGCGACAATACTTCCCGTGAACATGGGCCATCCTCTGTGCAAACAAGTGTCTCAATGGTACGTTTGGTACGACAATAAAAGCAAGCGACCATAGCCCTTCTGATTGTTGTATGCATGTTTTTTTTATGCTTTCCTTATGATTACCTCACCTCTCAAAGGAAGAACAGGTTTGACACCGTCATCGCAACACTATCTGGTCATTACTGCGCTGGGTGCTGATCGCCCGGGAATTGTGAACACCATCACTCGTCATGTCAGCAGTTGTGGCTGTAATATTGAAGACAGCCGACTGGCCATGCTGGGTGACGAGTTTACTTTTATTATGCTGTTATCCGGTACCTGGAATGCCATAACCCTGATTGAATCAACCTTGCCGTTGAAAGGTGCAGAGCTGGATTTATTGATTGTGATGAAGCGAACGACTGCTCGCCCCCGTCCGGCGATGCCCGCCACGGTATGGGTGCAGGTCGATGTCCCCGACTCTCCCCATCTGATAGAACGCTTTACCGCACTTTTTGACAGTCACCAAATGAATATCGCGGAACTGGTTTCTCGCACACAACCGGCTGAAAACGGAAAGTCTGCACAACTGTTTATCCAAATCACGGCACATAGTCCCGCGTCACACGATTCGGCAAATATTGAGGATGCCTTTAAAGCACTCTGTACAGAACTCAATGCGCAAGGCAGTATTAACGTCGTCAATTACTCACAGCATGATGAACAGGATGGAGTTAAGTAATGAACCCACTGAAAGCCGGTGATATCGCACCGAAATTTAGCTTGCCGGACCAAGACGGAGAACAAGTAAATTTAACCGACTTCCAGGGACAGCGTGTTCTGGTTTATTTCTACCCGAAAGCCATGACGCCGGGCTGTACCGTGCAAGCCTGCGGCTTACGCGATAACATGGATCAGTTAAAAAAAGCAGGTGTTGAAGTCCTGGGGATCAGCACCGATAAACCTGAAAAGCTTTCCCGATTTGCTGAAAAAGAAGTGCTTAACTTCACGCTCCTGTCCGATGAAGATCATCAGGTATGCGAGCAGTTCGGTGTCTGGGGTGAGAAATCGTTTATGGGAAAAACCTACGATGGCATCCATCGCATCAGCTTCCTGATTGATGCCGAGGGTAAAATCGAACACGTGTTTGATGATTTCAAAACCAGCAATCACCACGATGTGGTCATGAACTGGTTGAAAGAAAACGCCTGATGTACATTGTGCCGGATTAGGCTTTTACACCGCCATCCGGCACAACCGCTATCTACTCAAATGTACCTTTAACGCACGCTTTCTTCTCTCTCACTACCGCAACCCCCTTCGCCCAGAGGTGATAAACTTCCAGCTCGTCGTTTAGTACCAGAATATCCGCATCACATCCGACCGCCAGACGTCCTTTATGCTCAAACCCAAGGAACTCCGCTACTGTGCGTGTCAGCGGACGTAGCGCCAGCTCCAACGGTATGGCATGAACCTTCACCAATTGGCGCACCGTATCAGCAAGTGATTCGAATCCGGCTACACCAATCCCCGTCAGATTACCGTGTTCATCAAATTCCGGCTGGCTGCCATTACCATCCGAACTCAGGGTAATACGTGACAGTGGAACTTCATGGCGCAGCGCGGTAGCAATAGCCATTGCCGGGGAGACAGGCTCATCAATACTGCTGGTGATGTCGATATAACCGCCTTTGCGGGCATACTCTAACGCGGCCTGAAACAGCGGCTCCGCACGGTTAACATGCGTTGGCAACAGCTTGGTGACAGGTACATCACTGCTGTTCAAAATGTCATACAACGGCTCCAGCATGCGCGGACTGTCACCCATATGGAATACGCTGATCCCTGGTTTTTGTCCCAGCAATCCACCTACGCGCGACTGAGCCGCCATATTCGCCAGCACTGCTGTATTCGGGGCAGATGATCGATGGTCGGAAACTGCACATTTAACCCCAATCACTTTATCGATCAATGCCACATCGCGTTCAATACTGCCGGTAATAGTCGGCGAAGGTAAAGAGTAAGCGCCGGTTAGCATCCAGGCGCTGATGCCTTCATACTCCAGAGCTCGGGTTTTAGCCAACAGCGACTCCGGGTGGCGGGTGATGCCGTCAGTTCCCAGTAATCCCACAACCGAAGTAATACCTGCTTCAACCAGGCGCGACAGACGCACCTCCGGCGTGCGGGTATGTGGCCCAGCTTCCCCGCCGCCACCGATCAGATGGACGTGCTGATCGATAAACCCCGGACAAACAATAGCACCATCAAGATTGATACACTGGCAGCCAGGAAAATCTTCTGCAGCGATTGTGGGCGCAACAGCAACAATTTTGCCATCAGAAACCAGTATATCCTGTAGTCCCAGATCTTCAGGTGCGTAAACGTGTCCACGTTGGAACAGCGTCAGATTAAGAATTGAACAGTTCATAACCTTCCTTGTCATGCAGCAACCTGCATAATTCAAATAGAGAATATGGATACCCGGCGGCATTGCGCCGCTACAGCATCCTGATTAGGATTCGTCAATCGTCTGACCATCCGGCCAGGCATGAACTACCGCTTTAATTAGCGTCGCCAGCGGAATAGCAAAGAATACGCCCCAAAAGCCCCACAGACCGCCGAAAATAACCACTGACAGAATAATCACCAACGGATGCAGATTTACGGCCTCGGAGAAAAGTACAGGGACCAGCAGATTGCCATCCAGCGCCTGGATTATCAGGTACACGGCAAAACAGCTCCAGAATTCGGTCCCGAGACCAAACTGGAACAGTGCCACACCAACCACCGGAATCGTCACCACAAAGGCGCCGATATACGGGATCAGGACTGAGAACCCGACCAGCACCGCCAATAGCAGAGAATAGTTGAGGCCAAACAGCAGGAAGCCAAGCCAGGTCGCAACCCCCACCACCACCATTTCGAGCACTTTGCCACGAATGTAGTTAGTGATTTGCTGATTCATCTCTTTCCAGACCTGCCCCGCCAGCCCGCGATTACGCGGCAACACCCGACGCACAGCATTCAGCATCTGCCCTTTATCTTTCACCAGGAAGAACACCATCAACGGCACGAGAACCAGATAAACCGCCAGTGTCAGTAATCCGACCAGGGAGGCCACAGAATATTTCACCACCGAGTCGCCCATCGTGAGCATCCGCGAGCGCATATTCTCCGCCATCGCATCAATAATGCCAGCGTCCATCAGCGCCGGATAACGTCGTGGTAAGGTTGCGGCAAAGTCAGAAAGCTTATTCAGCATGCCGGGCATATCACGTATCAGATAAATCCCCTGCTGCCACGCGACAGGCATCACCACGAACGCCATCAGTAGCAAGATACCGACAAACACCACCAGCACAATGGATGTCGCCCAGGGTCGGGAACAGCCGATATTTTCCAGACGCACTGTCGGCCATTCAAGCAGGTAAGCCAGCACAATCGCGACCAGCAGCGGTGCTAACAGCCCGCTAAAGAAAAAAAGAATGCCAAAACCGGCAACCAGGATAACCAACAAGGCAATAGCCTCTGGGTCGCTAAAGCGGCGGCGATACCATTGCATCAGCATTTCGAGCATAAAACCCTTCCATGAACCTCAATAGCGGGATTGCGATCCCGAATTGTATCGAAATGTCACAAAAAAGACTTCGCTTTTTATGACTCATTCCGCAAAGTGAAAAGACATTCTTCCTGGGTGTTCATCGCAGGATTTCGCAGTTACACTCCGAATGCTGCCGGAGTGTGAACGATACTTCGCAGCACGGGTCAAAATGGCTATCTCCATGAATACAGGACAGAGGTTATGTTCAGGCAGTTGAAAAAAAACCTGGTTGCTACCCTCATTGCTGCACTAACTATCGGTCAGGTCGCGCCCGCATTTGCTGATACTGCGGACACGTTACCCGATATGGGGACCTCAGCAGGGAGCACACTCTCCATCGGTCAGGAAATGCAGATGGGCGACTATTACGTGCGCCAACTGCGCGGCAGTGCGCCGTTAATTAACGACCCGCTGCTGACCCAATATATTAATACTCTGGGGATGCGCCTGGTATCCCACGCAGACTCAGTAAAAACCCCGTTCCATTTCTTTTTGATTAATAACGACGAAATTAACGCCTTTGCTTTTTTTGGCGGCAACGTTGTTCTGCACTCCGCACTCTTTCGCTATTCCGATAACGAAAGCCAACTGGCCTCGGTAATGGCGCACGAAATCTCTCACGTCACGCAGCGCCACCTGGCGCGCGCCATGGAAGATCAAAAACGTACCGCCCCGCTGACATGGGTAGGCGCACTGGGTTCAATTTTATTAGCAATGGCCAGTCCGCAGGCGGGGATGGCAGCCCTTACCGGCACCCTGGCGGGAACGCGTCAGGGGATGATCAGCTTCACCCAACAGAATGAACAGGAAGCGGATCGTATTGGTATTCAGGTACTGCAGCGCTCAGGTTTTGATCCGCAGGCAATGCCAACGTTCCTGGAGAAACTGCTCGACCAGGCTCGTTACTCCACACGTCCACCTGAAATTCTGCTGACTCACCCCCTGCCAGAAAGTCGTCTGGCGGATGCACGTAACCGGGCTAACCAGATGCGTCCAGCCGTGGTGCAATCGTCTGAAGACTTTTATCTGGCAAAAGCACGAACCCTGGGGATGTATAATTCTGGCCGCAACCAGCTAACCAGCGACCTGCTGGACAACTGGTCGAAAGGCAATGTCCGTGAACAACGGGCTGCACAATATGGTCGGGCGCTACAGGCGATGGAAGCCAGTAAATATGACGAGGCGCGTAAAGCGCTGCAGCCTCTGCTGGCTGCAGACCCTAACAATGCCTGGTATCTCGACCTGGCTACGGATATCGATCTCGGTCAGAAGAAAACCAGCGATGCCATTAATCGCCTGAAAAATGCGCGCGACCTGCGCGTAAATCCGGTATTGCAACTTAATCTGGCGAATGCGTATTTACAGGGCGGACAAGCCAAAGAGGCCGCAACCATCCTCAATCGTTATACGTTTAACAATAAAGATGACGCTAACGGCTGGGATTTGTTAGCACAAACGGAAGCTACCTTGAATAACCGCGATCAGGAGCTGGCGGCACGTGCGGAAGGCTATGCCCTGGCGGGGCGTCTTGACCAGGCCATCTCTATGCTCAGCAGCGCAAGCTCGCAGGTGAAACTGGGAAGCCAGCAACAGGCCAGATATGACGCCCGTATCGACCAGCTACGCCAGTTGCAAGAGCGTTTTAAACCGTATACGAAGATGTAACAGGAAAACACAATGTCAGACGCGATTAAAATCTACCATAACCCACGCTGCTCAAAGAGCCGCGAAACGCTGGAGTTACTGAAGTCCAACGGTGTAGAACCGGAAGTGGTGCTTTATCTGGAGACACCTGCTGACGCAGCAACCCTGCGTGAACTGCTGCAGATGCTGGGAATGTCCAGCGCTCGCGAATTAATGCGCCAGAAAGAAGATCTCTACAAATCACTTAACCTGGCGGACAGTAGTCTGAGTGAAGATGTGTTGATTGAGGCGATGGTGAAAAACCCGAAATTGATGGAGCGCCCGATTGTGGTGGCAAACGGTCAGGCGAGAATTGGTCGTCCGCCGGAGCAAGTACTGGAAATCATCGATTAACATCAAATAACACCGCAGCCTTTCCGGTTGCGGTGCTTACAGTTTTAAAATCTCTTTGACGAACGGAATAGTTAATTTGCGCTGAGCGGTGATCGATGCGTGGTCGAGTTGATCAAGTGTCATAAACAAAGTGCGCATTTCCCGATCCAGTCGTTTTAACAGAAAGCGCCCCACATCTTCCGGAAGTTCGAACCCGCGTAATCTGGCACGTAGTTGCAAAGCCTGAAGCTTGTCTTCATCCGAGAGCGGCTGCAACTTATAGATTTGCCCCCAGTCCAGGCGCGAAGCAAGATCCGGTAGTCCCAGATTCAGCTGTCTTGGCGGGCGATCGCCGGTGATCAGCAGCCGGGTTTTCCCTGACTCAAGAATACGGTTGTAGAGATCAAAAATAGCCATTTCCCACAGGGAATCCCCGGCAACGCATTCGATGTTATCAATACACACCAGTGACAGATGCTCCATACCGTCAAGCACTTCCGGTACGAACCAGGTACGTT
Source organism: Citrobacter sp. Cm046 (assembly GCF_030333065.1). NCBI lineage: Bacteria > Pseudomonadati > Pseudomonadota > Gammaproteobacteria > Enterobacterales > Enterobacteriaceae > Citrobacter > Citrobacter sp. Cm046. The sequence goes on from NZ_JAOWGP010000043.1 coordinate 433,831, forward strand.
TGTCCAGTGGTACATAACCTACCGCATCGCCGCGCTGAGACAACTCGGCGCATGCTGCATGCAGCAAATGGCTACGGCCCGCGCCTTCGCGCGACCAGAGATAGATATACCCGCTATGTTCCTGACGCAGCACGTTTTGCAGTGCAGCCAGTAGAGAGGAGTTATCCCCCGGCCAGAAACTCGCGAAAGTTTCATCGTCAGGAAGATAAAGTGGCAGAGAGAGCTGTGCCGGTGTGTTCAGAGATACCTCAACCCAGGATTTCATAAAATCGCGTTGAGTTTACCACAGAAATACGTCGTGATAGAACCGGGCAGCGTCGCTGCCCGGTCAAAGACTTAGTGTTGCGGGGTGTCTTCTGCATCTTTGGCGTCGAGGACAACTTCCTCCGGACGCAGCAAGCTAATCGCTTTGAAGATCAGGCTCAGGCATACGCCGACAATGGTCGCCAGTGCCATCCCTTTCAGTTCAGCGGCACCAATGTGAACCTTTGCACCACTCACGCCGATGATCAAAATAACCGACGTTAGGATCAGGTTTTGCGCTTTGTTGTAATCAACTTTAGATTCGATCAACACGCGAATACCAGATGCGCCGATAACTCCGTACAGCAGCAGCGACACACCGCCCATCACCGGTAGCGGGATAATCTGAATCGCGGCAGCCAGTTTACCGACGCAGGAGAGCAGAATGGCAAAAATAGCCGCACCGCCAATAACCCAGGTACTGTATACACGGGTAATGGCCATCACGCCGATGTTTTCGCCGTAAGTGGTGTTAGGCGTGGATCCAAAGAAACCGGAGATCACCGTCGACAGACCGTTGGCGAACATCGAGCGATGCAGTCCAGGATCGCGAATCAAATCTTTTTTCACGATATTGGCCGTTACCACCAAATGCCCTACGTGTTCAGCAATAACTACCAGTGCCGCAGGCAGGATGGTCAGAATGGCAACCCATTCAAAGCGTGGTGTGTAGAAGGTCGGCAGAGCAAACCAGTGAGCCTGAGCAATCGGCGTGGTATCCACAACGCCCATCACAAAGGAGAGCGCATAACCCGCCAGTACACCAATCAGAATGGGGATAATGGCCATAAAGCCACGGAACAGTACTGAACCAAAAACAGTTACCGCCAGCGTTACCATAGAGATAATAATTGTTTTGGAATCTGGCATTTGCCCCTCTGCAGGAAGCAAACCAGCCATACCAGCTGCAACGCCAGCCAGTTCCAGACCGATAACGGCAACGATTGCGCCCATGGCCGCAGGCGGGAACATCACATCCAGCCAGCCGGTCCCTGCTTTCTTAACGATGAAAGAAACCAGGCAGAACAGAACGCCGCACATAATAAAACCACCGAGCGCCACTTCATACCCAAGCGGTAGCAACAGCAATACCGGAGAAATAAACGCGAAGCTGGACCCCAGATAGGCAGGAATTTTGCCTTTACAAATGAAGAGATACAGCAGTGTACCAATACCGTTAAACAGCAGGACAGTTGCCGGGTTGATATGAAACAGGACAGGCACCAGTACCGTTGCACCAAACATGGCGAACAGGTGCTGCAAACTAAGCGGGATCGTCTGTAAAAGCGGCGGTCTTTCACTCACCCCGATAGCACGGCGCGTCATAGTGTTTTCCTCTGAGTGTTGTTTGTTATTAGTGATTAGGTTGTTTTATTCAAAAAAAAGCCGACTCTTAAAGTCGGCTTCTTTTTATTTATTCATTTACTTAGTACCAAAAATCTTATCGCCAGCATCGCCGAGTCCCGGAATAATGTATCCTTGCTCGTTCAGCCCCTGGTCGATAGATGCGGTATATAGCTCAACATCCGGGTGCGCTTTTTCCAGTGCCGCGATACCTTCCGGTGCGGCTACCAGCACCAGTACTTTAATGCTGCTGCAGCCCGCATTTTTCAGCAGGTCGATGGTGGCGATAACGGAACCGCCAGTGGCCAGCATCGGATCGACGATCAGCGCCATACGCTCATCAATATTAGAAACCAGCTTCTGGAAGTACGGTACCGGCTCCAGAGTCTCTTCGTTACGGTACATGCCAACTACGCTGATACGCGCACTCGGAACGTTTTCCAGTACGCCTTCCATCATACCCAAGCCCGCACGCAGGATTGGTACAACAGTGATTTTTTTACCTTTAATTTGGTCTACTTCAACCGGGCCATTCCAGCCTTCGATGGTTACCTTTTCGGTTTCCAGACCAGCGGTTGCTTCATAGGTCAGCAGGCTGCCAACTTCCGAGGCGAGTTCACGAAAGCGTTTAGTGCTGATGTCATTTTCACGCATCAGTCCCAGCTTGTGTTTGACGAGTGGGTGTTTGACTTCCACGATCTTCATACTCTTCTCCTTTCCTCAGACGAGTGGCAACCACAAAAAAAATCGCCGGATTATACCGCTTTTCCTCTCTGGCGCAACACTGCATACGCTTGATATGGATCAACCAAAGTCATTTGCGTTCGGGAGATGAGTATAAAACAAGGCCACAGTCTTGACGGAAAATAGTATCAATATATTGAATTATATAAGCATTATCTTCTGGTCTGTATGACGTATTGAAGCCACAAAAAAGATTTTCTGAATATTGTTCATCAGACTCACACCCGTTAACACGTATCCAGCATCGTCGGGTTGCGGTTTATTGTGCTATTGAAAAGGTCAAACGCTGAAAAAAACAGCAGAAAAAAGTCGTTGCAGAGCAGGCTCGCAAACGTTTGCTTTCCCTGTTAGAATTGCGCCGAATTTAATTGCTACCGCAAGTTAACGCGTGGGGACCCAAGCAGTGACCGATAAAACCTCTCTTAGCTATAAAGATGCCGGTGTTGATATTGACGCAGGTAATGCTCTGGTTGATCGAATCAAAGGCGTAGTGAAGAAAACTCGTCGCCCGGAAGTTATGGGTGGATTGGGTGGCTTCGGCGCGCTGTGCGCATTGCCGCAAAAATATCGTGAACCTGTACTGGTTTCCGGCACTGATGGCGTAGGTACAAAACTGCGTCTGGCAATGGATCTAAAACGCCATGACACCATTGGTATTGACCTGGTGGCGATGTGCGTTAACGACCTCGTGGTTCAGGGCGCTGAACCGCTGTTTTTCCTCGATTACTACGCTACCGGCAAACTGGATGTGGATACCGCTGCCAGCGTGATTAACGGTATTGCTGAAGGATGTCTGCAGTCTGGTTGTGCGCTGGTCGGCGGGGAAACCGCTGAAATGCCGGGGATGTATCACGGCGAAGATTACGACGTGGCCGGCTTCTGCGTTGGGGTAGTAGAGAAATCAGAAATTATCGACGGTTCAAAAGTAGCTGATGGCGATGTGCTGATTGCACTCGGCTCCAGCGGCCCACACTCCAACGGTTATTCCCTGGTGCGTAAAATCGTGGAAGTCAGCGGTTGTGACCCGGAAACGACCGAACTGGAAGGAAAACCACTGGCCGACCACTTACTGGCGCCGACACGCATCTATGTGAAATCCATTCTGGAACTGATCGAGAAGGTCGATGTGCATGCTATCGCACACCTGACCGGCGGCGGTTTCTGGGAAAATATTCCGCGCGTACTGCCAGATAACACGCAGGCGGTCATCGACGAATCCTCATGGCAATGGCCAGCCGTCTTCAACTGGCTGCAAACCGCAGGTAACGTCAGCCAGCACGAGATGTATCGTACCTTCAACTGCGGCGTAGGTATGGTCATTGCCTTGCCGGAAACTGAAGTGGAAAAAGCACTCGCCCTGCTGAATGAGAAAGGTGAAAACGCTTGGAGAATCGGTATCATCAAAGCTTCTGATTCCGAACAGCGTGTGGTTATTGAATGAAAAACATCGTGGTGCTCATTTCCGGCAACGGAAGCAATTTGCAGGCGATAATTGACGCCTGCAAACAGAAAAAAATCAATGGCACCATACGTGCAGTATTTAGTAACAAGGCCGACGCGTTCGGCCTTGAACGTGCACGAGAGGCAACTATTCCGGCACATTCGCTGGAAGCAGGCCAGTTTGCCAGCCGAGAAGCATTCGATCGGGAACTGATAAAAGAGATAGATGCTTATGCACCGGATGTGGTGGTGCTGGCCGGATATATGCGCATCCTCAGCCCGGCATTTGTCGACCACTATGCCGGACGCTTACTCAATATCCACCCTTCCCTGTTACCTAAATATCCCGGCCTGCATACCCACCGTCAGGTGCTGGAAAACGGTGATGAAGAACATGGAACCTCCGTTCATTTCGTGACCGATGAACTCGACGGTGGCCCGGTTATTCTGCAAGCGAAGGTTCCGGTTTTTGACGGTGACAGCGAAGATGATGTTACTGCCCGCGTTCAGGCGCAGGAACACGCCATTTATCCGCTGGTGGTGAGCTGGTTTACCGACGGTCGCCTGAAAATGCGCGATAACGCGGCCTGGCTGGACGGCAATCGCCTTTCACCACAAGGCTATGCCGCTGACGAATAAAAGTCCCTCACATGGCCGGATAGGACGCAATGATGTCACCATCCGGCCATGAAGCCCCAGCTTGCCCGATGGCGCATCTACTCTTCCCCTTTCTCTTTGCTACCAGACGGTTTATTGTCATACTTTTCTGGCACAGTTGGACATCTGAGAGCAAAGCTCGCCATAATAAATCGGTAGTGTCCCGTGAATGAAACGGAGTAAAAGTGGTAATGGGTCAGGAAAAGCTATACATCGAGAAAGAACTCAGCTGGTTAGCGTTCAATGAACGTGTACTCCAGGAAGCTGCTGATAAATCAAACCCGTTGATTGAACGGATGCGTTTCTTAGGCATCTATTCCAATAATCTTGACGAGTTTTACAAAGTTCGTTTTGCCGAACTGAAGCGCCGTATCATTATTAGCGAAGAACAGGGTTCAAACTCCCACTCCCGCCATCTGTTAGGCAAAATCCAGGCCCGCGTATTGAAAGCCGATCAGGAATTTGACGGCCTGTACAATGAATTACTGCTGGAGATGGCACGCAACCAGATCTTCTTAATCAATGAACGCCAGTTATCAGTGAATCAACAGAGCTGGTTACGCCATTACTTCAAGCAATACCTGCGCCAGCACATCACGCCGATCCTGATTAACCGCGAGACAGATTTAGTTCAGTTTTTGAAAGACGACTATACCTATCTGGCCGTGGAGATTATTCGCGGCGATACCATTCGTTATGCTCTGCTGGAAATTCCGTCCGACAAGGTTCCCCGCTTTGTGAATTTGCCGCCGGAAACGCCGCGCCGCCGCAAACCAATGATTTTGCTGGATAACATCTTACGTTATTGCTTGGATGATATTTTCAAAGGGTTCTTTGATTACGATGCGCTGAATGCCTATTCGATGAAAATGACCCGCGATGCCGAATACGATTTGGTGCACGAGATGGAATCCAGCCTGATGGAACTCATGTCATCCAGTCTGAAGCAGCGTCTGACCGCAGAACCCGTGCGCTTTGTGTATCAACGCGATATGCCGAATGCGCTGGTTGAGGTTCTGCGTGAAAAACTGACCATTTCTCGCTATGACTCGATAGTTCCCGGTGGTCGTTACCATAACTTCAAAGACTTTATTAACTTCCCTAACGTTGGCAAAGCCAATCTGGTGAACAAACCGCTGCCCCGGCTGCGCCATATCTGGTTTGATAACGAGAAATTTCGTAACGGCTTTGACGCGATCCGTGAACGCGATGTTCTGCTTTATTATCCGTACCACACTTTTGAGCACGTACTTGAATTACTGCGACAGGCCTCCTTCGACCCGAGCGTGCTGGCGATAAAAATTAACATCTATCGCGTGGCAAAAGACTCTCGCATCATCGACGCGATGATTCATGCCGCTCACAACAGTAAAAAAGTCACCGTGGTGGTGGAATTGCAGGCGCGTTTTGATGAAGAAGCTAACATTCACTGGGCCAAGCGTCTTACCGAAGCAGGCGTACATGTTATCTTCTCCGCGCCAGGGCTGAAAATTCACGCCAAGCTATTCCTGATCTCACGTAAAGAAGGCGATGAAGTCGTGCGCTACGCGCATATCGGGACGGGTAACTTCAACGAAAAAACGGCACGATTGTATACCGACTACTCTTTACTGACTGCCGATTCGCGCATTACCAACGAAGTCCGCCGGGTATTTAACTTTATTGAAAATCCGTATCGTCCGGTAACTTTCGATTACCTGCTGGTTTCCCCGCAAAACTCACGACGTCTGCTGTACGGAATGATCGATAAAGAGATTGCCAATGCACAGCAAGGTAAGCCTTCCGGCATCACGTTAAAACTGAATAACCTGGTTGATAAAGGCCTGGTTGACCGCCTCTATGCGGCATCAGGCTCAGGTGTGCAGGTCAATTTGTTGATCCGCGGTATGTGCTCCCTGATCCCGAATCTGGAAGGTATCAGTGACAATATTCGCGTCATCAGTATCGTTGACCGCTACCTTGAACACGACCGGGTCTATATATTCGAAAACGGCGGTGATAAACAGGTTTACCTCTCCTCCGCAGACTGGATGACGAGAAACATCGATTATCGTATCGAAGTTGCCACACCGCTTCTCGATCCACGCCTTAAGCAACGCGTGCTGGATATTATAGAGATCCTGTTCAGCGATACGGTGAAAGCCCGTTACATTGATAAAGAACTGAGTAATCGCTACGTGCCACGTGGAAACCGCCGTAAGGTTCAGTCACAATTGGCGATTTATGACTACATCAAATCACTCGAGCAACCTGACACTAGCCTAAATAATTCAAGTTGTGGGAAGGCGGCAAATGAGAGAGTCCCCGGGAGCTTACGCCGGTAAGTGACTGGGGTGTACGAAAGCAGCCAACACAAACACAACTTGAAGTATGACGGATAAACGCTATGCCAATACACGACAAGTCACCACGACCGCAGGAGTTTGCTGCGGTCGACCTTGGTTCAAATAGTTTTCATATGGTCATTGCCCGGGTAGTCGATGGCGCGATGCAAATTATCGGACGCCTGAAACAACGCGTACATCTGGCAGATGGGCTCGGCGAAGACAACAAGCTCAGCGAAGAGGCGATGGAGCGCGGATTAAGCTGTCTGTCATTATTCGCGGAACGTCTGCAGGGCTTTCCACCATCAAGCGTATGCATTGTGGGAACTCACACTTTGCGCCAGGCGCTGAATGCGACTGATTTTCTGAAGCGAGCAGAAAAGGTCATCCCCTACCCGATTGAAATTATCTCCGGTAACGAAGAAGCGCGACTGATATTTATGGGCGTTGAGCACACACAGCCGGAGAAAGGTCGCAAGCTGGTTATCGACATCGGCGGCGGTTCGACTGAACTGGTTATTGGGGAAGACTTCGAGCCGAAACTGGTCGAAAGCCGCCGTATGGGCTGCGTCAGTTTTGCTCAAATGTATTTCCCTGGCGGCACAATCAGCCGGGAAAATTTCCAGCGCGCGCGCATGGCGGCCGCGCAAAAACTTGAAACGTTAACCTGGCAGTTTCGTATTCAGGGCTGGAACGTGGCGCTGGGAGCCTCAGGCACGATCAAAGCGGCGCACGAAGTGCTGCTGGAAATGGGTGAAAAAGATGGTTTTATCACCCCCGAACGTCTGGACATGCTGACCAGCGAAGTGCTGAGACATTCCTCATTCGAAGCGCTGAGTATGCCTGGGTTATCCGAGGACAGAAAAGCTGTTTTTGTACCGGGCCTGGCTATCCTGTGTGGCGTTTTTGATGCGCTGGGTATCCGTGAACTTCGACTTTCTGATGGCGCACTGCGTGAAGGCGTGTTGTATGAGATGGAAGGACGTTTTCGCCATCAGGATGTACGTAGCCGCACCGCCAGCAGCCTGGCGAACCAGTACAATATCGACAGCGAACAAGCTCGTCGCGTGCTGGAAACCACCATGCAGATGTACGACCAGTGGCATGCACAGCAGCCCAAACTGGCCCATCCGCAACTGGAAGCATTGCTCAGATGGGCAGCCATGCTGCACGAGGTTGGGCTGAACATCAATCACAGCGGCCTGCACCGTCACTCGGCTTACATTCTGCAAAACAGCGACTTGCCGGGTTTCAACCAGGAACAGCAGTTGATGATGGCGACGTTAGTTCGCTACCATCGTAAAGCCGTAAAGCTGGATGATTTACCACGCTTTACGTTGTTCAAGAAGAAACAGTTTCTGCCGTTGATCCAACTATTACGACTGGGTGTATTGCTGAATAATCAGCGTCAGGCGACCACAACGCCGCCGACACTTACGCTGGTAACTGACGAAAATCACTGGACATTACGCTTCCCGCACGACTGGTTCAGCCAGAACGCGCTCGTCCTGCTCGATCTGGAAAAGGAGCAGCAGTACTGGGAAGCCGTAACAGGCTGGCGTCTTAAGATCGAGGAAGAAAGCTCACCCGATATCGCAGCGTGAATTTTCAGCAGGTGTCAGCGCGTCTGACACCTGTTCCTCCAGAATCTCATTCAGCGGCAACGGTTTGCCAATCAGATAGCCCTGCATGTAATCAATGCCCAGAGAAATCACAGCGCTGCGAAGCTCTTCGGTTTCGACATACTCCGCAACCACCATCATTCTTTTCATCCGCGCCAGATGACAAATCGAAGCAACAATTTGGTAATCAAGGCTGTTCGAGACAATATTACGAATGAAGCTGCCGTCAATCTTCAGGATATCGGCACTCACGTCTTTAAGCCGCGCATAGCTGGCATAACCAGTACCAAAGTCATCAATCGCAATCTGACACCCCAATACCTGTAATTGCAGCAATGTTGCCTGGGCCTGTTCCGCATTGGTTAGGGCGTTACTTTCCGTTATCTCAAAAACCAGTTGCCACGCTTCAATCTGATATTTCTCCAGCAATTTAGCGATATCGGATGGAAGGCGGGCACGACACACTGATGTTGGAGACAAATTGATAGCAAAACGACGGGCTGGAATGCTTTCCCGATTTTGAGCCATAAATTTCAGTGTGTTTTCAATTACCCAAAGGTCAATACTGGATGACAGCCCAAACTCATGAGCTGCGGGTAAAAAACAATCAGGAGGAATGGTTTCCCCCTCCTCCCCCTTAAGCCGTAGCAAGATTTCATGATACATATCACCGCGTACACCCAAAATCGGCTGCGCCATCAGGAAAAAGTGATCATGCTCCAGCGCCTGCTGAAGTCGGTTCATCATTGCTACTTTATCTTTCAGGTCTCGCTGCAAATTCATGGCACCACGTCGCTGCAAATTTTCAGGCGCATTGGTGACAAGGGAGAAATCGGCAATGGTACTCAGTTCGCCTAATAGCAGGTAGATATGACTGACCGGAGAGCGTACATAACAGTAGCTCATCCCGACCTGCGGCTGTAGAGCCATACCATCCCAGATAAAGCGGAATTGCTTAATATGCTTATCAAGTGCCTCAATACGTCGCTGGTGTGATTCGGTAGTAAGACGCAAAACAAGGTCGTGTCCGGACATCTGGTATACACATTCATCGGGTGCCAGTTGTTCGGTGATCCAGTGAGAAAGCTTCTGCTTGTACTGGATGCGGAGCATAACGCCATAGTTTTTCCCGAGTAGCTCTAACCCCGGCACGCGCAAATAGCAGAGTGCTGACCATGGCGTACTCTTTAACGCCCGATTTAAAGCTCGAAGATTAGGGATATGTACTACAGGATCCAGATAAGCAAGACGGCGGGCCCGAGCGCTGACAATTCGCTGACGTGTCGCCAGCACTGCCATGTAACATACGATAAAAGAAAAAACCAGGTAGCTCGAGGAGGTGATCGCAAGCTGTGTATCGTAGCCGGGATACCAAGGCATATAGCGCTGATAATAATGAATTGCAGCAATCAGTATTACAGCCCAAGCTAACGAAATAAATCTATAACCGTAACGCATTGCCCCCCACAACATAACAGGCAATAAGAGCGACAGGGTATAATTCGTGCTAAATATTGAGCTATTATCATTTAATGGCATACACAGCAATACCATTAACGCAGCCAATATTATCAACCAGATAGCGAACTCTTTTTTTGATACTTTAGTATCAAATTGCAGCTTTAACTGAGAAAAATAGCTACGCAAATACAGTGGATTACGCGCAGTTCGGATAATAAAATAACACATTGGAACACCGATGAGATTCCCCACCAGCAATGCCTGATAGTTAATGAGTGTCGTAATATTAAAAGGCATAACTCCCATCATGCCAGATTTACTTTCATACACGCCAACAAACGCAGCAAACTGAAAGAGTATCAGGAATAACGTAGCCGGGCAGAAAACCTGCCAAAACATGCGCGGGAGCATCAGATGAGAGTCACCATGAGCAACATTGTTGCGTCGTGGGGAAAACACCCGATACCCACCCCAACTGAGTACAACTGTGATTATAAAGTGCGTGATAATTGAAAACGTTTCAGACAGACCTAACTGTGAATATTTAGACCAGAAAATAGCAATGATAATTCCCGGCAATGCTGCCAGGCCAAAAAATAGCATCAGACTAATCATCAGTGCTAAAGGCAGATAAAAAAGGACAATATTACCGGTACTAATATGTGCGTAAGTATTTGCTGAGCTCAATAAAGGCAGCAGCAAGGAAGGTAAGATGAGAGGTAATGCCCACCATTTATCTCTAATGCGAATATAGTTTTTATTGAGTTTCATAGATGCTCAGTAGGATCCTTCACATCCTGAAGGAGTTTCAGACAGGTATCCCACCTGACTTTAAAAAATGATGTTTAGTTCATCACAACGGCCCTCAATTTTAGTTATCGCTTACGGATGGCATTTGATATGTATCAAAAAAAATATCCCTCATTAATCATTTATTACTTTTTTCTTTTTTATTTTCGTTAATTCATTATTAATGCAAATAATAAAGTTATGTTCCATAACATAAAAAGATAAAACAACCGACGCATTTTTACATTTTACATAATGATGAATTGACCATTCCCTCACAGTGTGCCTTAATGTAAGTATCGCCCACACTGTTGGGTACATTTGAAGGAACCTTTTGTGAGTCAGGCTACCAGTATGCGAAAACGACATCGATTTAACAGTCGCATGATCCGTATCATATTGCTTATCAGTTTTCTCTTCTTCTTCGGACGCTTCGTCTACTCTGCCATCGGTGCCTGGCATCATCACCAGGATAAAAAAGAAGCGCAACAGTCTTCACTCTCCGTAGAAACGCCTGCTCAACGCTAACTTTTGTTGACTGCCCCCGTGAGAAAATTGGCGGCTTAATACCGCCTGAACACTTTTTTGTTACGCCTTTCAGCCTCAACCAGCACCAGACGTCAGCGTTACTAAATGCTCACCCCCTGTGAATCTACTCCTCATATTTCGATGTGGCGTTGCTCTTACGACGGCAACGAAGCCGTGCTGAAATTAAAAAGCCCTCTGTAAAAACAGAGGGCTTTAAGCGTGTTACTACCTGTTCAGAATCAGGTAAAAGTAGGTGTTATTCCCACTCAATGGTTTAGGAACCATCCAACATCTTGTTATCATGGAATTTTATGAAAACCATTTCCAGACGATGCTGTAATAAATACCGTCAAAATGATGATATTTGTGATATTAATCATGTTGTTATGATGGTTTACAAACACGCTCTTTAAATTCGTATTATTGCCGTACAACACGCATTAGGGCTATCAGGCCATGATCAGACGCTTAAACAGCAGCTGCTGCACGTCCTGCCGATGTGCCAGGATCGCATGCGCGGTCACTAAGGTTCCGTCTACGGAATACAAAACCCGATAGCCTTCAGCGTGGTTAAACTCCCGGTATTTGGCGCAGCCAATTTTCAGCAGTTCAGGGCAAATCTGGCATCCCAGCGGGAACTCACCCACGGTACTCTCAAACTGTGTGAGAATATCTGCGATAACCGGACGCGGCTCAACATCAACGCGCTTCAGAAAACCCGCTATTGTGTCGATGCAGTGCTTTACCGTAAGCGTGTACTCAAAGGTGACCTGCTGTTCCATGGAAATCCCTTAACGTTGAGCCCGCTGCGTTTAATCCGCAAGTCCATCCAGCAACTGGTCTTTCGAGAACACGCGCCCTTCCGCTTTGTCTTTCTCTGACAGGGTAAGCAGCTTCAGCAAAGCAATGGCGTTCTCTCGTTCCTGCTGCTGGTCATAGGACTCTATAACATAAGCAGGCACACCATTTTGTGTGACCAGGATGGGTTCTGACAGATCAAGCGTTGCTGCGTTCTTTTTAACGTAGCTGATTGTCTCTACTTTCATGTTGGTCCGCCTAATGGTCATATCTCGGTTTTAATATAGACTATATTTAGACCACCAACAAGGTCTCATGTCCCCCTGCTCTTCTGATAAATAGGTCCAGATTAAGTACAGAGATCAATTTGTTCCTGCCGGAAGCTGATTTCCTTTATGCACTCCACAGATCCTACATGTCAGAACAAAACTACTAACACTCTGGTGATAATCTGCCTTTTGTTTATTTAACGAGCAGCGGCAGAGTAAAACCCTATCCGCCAGAACCGATGTGAAAGTGGGAAGAGAGCCATTGAGGGAGGAGAATAATGTGATCAGTCCCATTCGTCAGAATCTGTTTGAACGGGAATGTGAGATGCCGCTGCTGGAAGCGCGGCATCTCGCCCTTCTGCTTCTCGGCCTCGATGCTTCCCAACCGGCAAATGCCCTGCCGGAAGAACATCAGGAGAATTACCGTATCCTGCACGACGCCATCAGCCGCACCATCAAAGCCACTGGTATGGTCAGCGCCCCTGCAAACAAACGTATGTTCTATGCCGATGAGATGTTCGCGCTGGCCTGGCGGCTTATTGATGACGAACTCACACCGCCAGAAATTAAGGCACGCAGCCTGAAGGCGGTGATGAAACTGTCGCGTAACAGTCGTGGCCGCAAGTGGCTGAAGACGCTCGGTGACGACGCGCTGCCGGATCTCACTGCTTCAGCACAACCTTCCCAGCGCGGAGTGCATAAGCGCGACAAGGCACGGGAGAATACAGCTCGACTCTGTTGGCTGCTGGTTCAGCTTCTGGTTGAGGAGACTGACAGGCGTTATGGGACGTCTGATAAACCGGCATCTGACCAGATACTTCGCAAGCTGAAGACGCTGGCTAAGGAACAGGAATTGCCGTCGGATGGGCTTGGGCGGGGGACATTTTATGAGGTATTGAAGATGGGACGAGAGAGGTAGTATAGGTAATAGCTAATTATAATAGGTTAATAAATCCCTCTAATACTTGAATGCCAGCTTGATGTATAAAAATCATCCATAACATCTATCTTGAACTCTGGTAGTAAATGGTAATTAGATGTTATTCTTTATATCATCGTGATATAAAGACACGTTGGCCTTTAAGTTCGCTTTTTGAACAACTATAAGGAATGAGCATGGCTCTATTGGATAAAATTAAAAGTCTCATATCACCAAATGAGACTGCTACTCAAAGCATAGAAGAAGAAAGCGTTTACGACACTTTAACTCCTAAAATAATTACTGATAGTAGTGTTAAACACTATTTTGATGCATTGGATTTTGCTTTTTCGAAACAGGATGTGAAAAACATCGCAATCACAGGGCCTTATGGTGCGGGGAAAAGCACCGTGATTCAGTCCTATCTGAAAACACATCTCAAGAGAGAATTTATAAACGTATCACTTGCCGATTTTTCATTATCAGGAAAAAGTGATGAAGCACCGTTGGAAAACTCAGAGATTGAATTAAGTATACTTCAGCAGATTTTATATAAAGAGAACAAAGATAACCTTCCTGATTCACGTATCGATCGGATTCAGAATAGGAATAAAAAACACATTTCCTCTCTATTTTTCACCGTACTGTCAGTAGTAGCACCATTATTATTACTGGCTATAACCATATTCCCGAAATATTTCTTTTCTTTATTTGGCGCAACAGAACCCACGATCAATATGGTCGTTAATATGTTTCCTGAAAGGTTTATCGTTAGTGTCATCATGGGTTTGCTCTGTTTATTCTTTATTGTAAGAGTTGCATCAAAGGCTGGTATTTTTGATAAAAAAATAAAGCTCAGTAAAATCGCATTTCTTCAAGGTAGTGCCGATATGGCATCACAGGAATCATCATCCTTGCTCAATAACTGCCTGGACGAGATCGTCTATTTTTTTTCCCGTTCACAATATAAAATTGTTGTTTTCGAAGACTTAGACAGACTAGGTAATGCTGAAGTATTTGTTAAATTAAGAGAAATAAACCAGATAGTTAATAACAACCTTCAAAGTGAACCTGTTAGATTTATTTATGCCTGCCGTGATGATATTTTCCTTGGAGCAGATATTAGAACAAAGTTTTTTGATTTCATTTTACCAGTAATACCGGTAATGGATGCTAGGAATGCCTACACTCATTTAAAAAATAAACTATATGATTTCCCAGAAAATGAACAACCACTTCTTAAGCAGATGTCACTATATATAAGTGATATGCGTTCCCTACAGAATATTGTCAATGAGTTTAATCTATTTAAAAAGGTTGTTGATGATAATACTAACCAAGCGAAGATATTTGCACTCATTTTTTATAAAAATATATATGCCCAAGATTATAATTTAACAGATAAAAAATCAGGTGTGCTTTATTCATTCATACATAATTATCGCCTACGTAGACTACATGAAAACCATTTCAAACTTCTCGACCAACGATTAGAAGAACTTAATAATAAACTTGTAAAAATTAGAAAAGAATCTGTTAGCACTGATGCAGAATTACGTAAACAAATTATTAGTAGATTTATTTCCCCAGAATTATGGCCCATAGTTTATTTTATAAAAGATACTGGGAATTATCATCAGCGTTATATAAAGTTCTCAGCAGAAAGCTTTTATAATAGTGAACATGAATTTATCAACTACTTTGAACAAAACTCGTCACTTTATATAGGATATTTATTTAATGGAAATCAGCACCAATTAGCTGAGATTGACTCAACTTCGATAATTGAAGAGTACAAACAAAGAAATACTCTTATTTCCAGCAATAGAGATGATGAATATAAAAAAACAACAAAAGAAATTGAAGAACTGAAAGAAAACATTCGAACCAGGAATGCTATTTCTTTAGCTAATTTACTGAAGATAATTGGTTGGGAAAACTTTAGAACAATTGCTGAAGAATATATTGCAACATGCGATGATAGAACAATAATAGATCCAGAGCAGTTAGAGACTATTCGCAATGGATTCCGCTTCGGTGGTTTTGAAGCCCTCTACTATTTACTAACCAATGGATACATCATGCAGGATTTTATGATGTTCCGTTCCATCTTTAATCAGGGTACGATCTCTGCTAATGACAACGACTATATTAAAGCGGTTGGTCGCTACATCGGATGCGAAGAAGCAAACCAAACCTTCTTGTTGGATAATTCTAAAGATGTGTTAGCCGAACTGATTGGTCAACATTACCAATATCGTGAAGGTGCATTACATCATCAAATCATTGCCTTTTTACTTGATAGTCAAGATAAGCAAGATCATAAAACCTTGTCGGCGATGATAGCGATGATTTTTCGTCAACCTGCATCAGTAATAATAGCTATTTTTAAGATATTAGAAGACCGTTTTATTAACGTGGATTATTTTACTCGTTTAGTAGTCTCCTCGCTGAGTGAAAATAAGTATCTGGATAAGATGATCTCCGTTCTTAAGGAACAGGAACATAATGCTATTTCCAAATCAATTGCTTCGAAAATGATAGCTTTAGTTTCACCGGATATATCTACTGATCAAAAAAACTATCAAAAATTTATCGAGGATCTTGGTTTCAGTTTAATCTCTGAAGTAGAACCTAACAATCTTCAATATTTTCTTCACAATATAGAACAACTTCAAGTTATTTATCATGATATTTACTTGCCGGTTACTCCGAATGAAATTAAAGCCTTGAACTTCATTGGCGATCATCAAATGTACCCTCTGGATAGGGCCACTTATCGAGTTGTTGTAGCTGGATTATTGCAGAGTGACAATGTTACTTGTGAAATGGTAGATGATTTACCGTGGTCATTATTGGATAAACATCAACTTTCAAAAATAAAAGTTTACGTAAACGACAACATTAATATCTTTGTAAAAGATATTTTTATAGATTCAAAAGAAAGCAGTAATGCTATTGTTTCAGTGATTACACATTCAGATCTCAGCGATGAACTCAAAATCTTAATACTCGAAAAAATGCAATTCACCGTGACCGGGCTAAATGAATTCCCAGAATATATTGATGTTGATGGTAACGAATTATCATATCACGATCTGTTCTATCGATATGATCATGTAACGCCAGGATGGGAAGCATTATTGGCCTATATTTGCGAAGAGTGCAACCTTGAGATACTAACGCAGTATATTGAAAATTATGCTGATGTATTAAGCCAAGAGGCAATAAATTTGATGGAGGGAGATCGCTATGACCTTCTATATATGAAAGTTATCTGCAATGATAACCTCAGTGATAGCGCGTATGCTGCCATATTAGAGCCAATTTATATTAATACCCATCACTGGGATGATCGCATGAGTTTGAAAAACCTTTACCGCTTGATAAAAAATAGAAAAATAGAACTGGATTCCGAGCCATTTAAACAAGCCATACAATATTTTATTTCGAATAATGATTCGAAAAGAATTGAGCCATTTGTTTTGTGGTTTTCACAATTTAAAGACAATTTTTTCTCCAATATAGACTATTATCTTTGTGTTAATCAAGATGATGTTTTTTTTAAGGAGTCATTGATTGGAATTAATAATTCCCATGTATTCACTTTGCAAGAAAAATCTTTAATTTTATTCAAATGCCGTGAGCATTATGAGCTATCTTTATTTGAGGAATTAACTATTTCTCATGAGGGACTTATCGCCTTAGTTAATACATCTACAGATGATAATTTTACTATTTATGTAATAATTAAATTATTACAATATGGTTACCGTAGCAGAGCGGAGATTGCACACTTCGTGAGTAGGCTGGAAGAAAAAGAATACGCAAAAATATTTTATCAAAAGAGTGCAACATTGAATCTTGATAATCCTCAAGAGGCGGAGTTATTTCTGTCTGCGTTGCAACAAGCAAACCTGATCAAGAAATGGACACTTAGGGATGTGGGTAAATATTACGTTCAATGTCGATATGAGGAAGACGAGAGCTATCTTGATTAAGTAAATTTGGGGGGCTCCCCCCCCAAAAAAAATTAAATAACTTGTTATTGAATGTACAACAACATAATGATTTTAGGATACTTTAAGAACTACGAGAACTGATATGAATAGAAATATATTTAAATTAATTCAAAACGTCGTTGGAAAATAGTTATTTTATATATTGGACATTTCATTATTAAAAACATCTTCGCTTAATTTTTGGGCTACCTATGTGGTAATTCCACCATTGTGAAGTGCTTGTAGTCGTGCGTTACCATCCGTAAACATGAGTATCTCTTATCCCTGCAGAGCCAAAATCCAATAAAACTCTTTATTTCCAATAAATTAACCAGATGTCATATTTTTTTGCAGTAAAGAAATTCTTTCAGGACTTATTACTTTCTATCCGGACTTAACTTTTTCACCCGGACCTATCCCCCTGCTCCCCGTTCCGCGCTATAACCGCATCGACATTCTGTTCCCGTGAGGTGCAATCATGAAAACCCGTGCTGACAGCAACGATGCTTTTCCCGAAAGCGGTAATGTGCGTATGCGTCAGGTGGTCCAGTTTCTGGCGATGAGTGAATCATCGGTTTACCGCCTGATTAAAGACACCGACTTTCCCCGCCCCGTCCACCTCTCTTCCCGACTGGTGGTTTTCGATGCCGCTGAAATCCGTCAGTGGCAACAGCGCCGCGCCGCCATTCGTTAATCCACGCTCAGGGATGAGCCGACTGATACCCCATCATGAAACGCGCCCCCTTCCTCAATAAGCAGTCTCCCGACCGCACGCTCGAAGTGGTGATCCTGGCCGGAAGCCTGGCATGGGAGACCTCACGCGCCTGGCGAAAAGATCCCGACCGGGAAGATGATGTTCCCCCGGTGGTACTCGGCCCGGATGAACTGGCCGATCTGGACAACCTGACCATAATCAGGCCCGACACGCTCTACGTCCGGGTACTCCGCACTGGCGATATCTGCGAAGAGGAGCTGCTAAAAATCGCCGTAAAACTGGCACACGCGGATGTGCAGATGGGCCGGCTGATGACCCCTGACGGTGAGTTGCTGGAGAACTGGACCGGACAGCTTGAACGCCTGCGACAGGAAAGGCCCTCCGACATCCTGCCGGAGCACTTCCGCCTCGATGAAGAGGCGCTGTGGTTTGATAAGCTCACCGAACGCCGGGACGGGGAAAGCGACGTCCAGCCCCAGCGCATCTGTTCCCCTCTGCGGGTCACCGCCATCACCTGCGACACTCATGACGGCAGTTATGGCCGCCTGCTGGAATGGCACACCACCACCGGACAATTGCGGCGCTGGGCTATGCCGATGGCGATGCTCAGCGGCAACGGCGAGGAGCTGCGGCGCATTCTGCTGGAGAACGGCCTGACCTACATCGCCACTCGCCCTGCCCTGCGCAGCCTGCTGTGCGAGTACATCTCACGGTCACTCCCCGGACGCCGGGTCACCTGCGTGGAGAAAACCGGCTGGCACAACGGGGTATACGTGCTCCCGGATGAGGTTATCGGTCCCGGTGGCGACAATGTCATCCTTCAGGGCAGCCACTA